>CALFML010000236.1 GCA_937879845.1 uncultured Myxococcales bacterium | reverse complement strand
GCTCGCGGCGGCCGACCTCACCGACCCGGACGAGGCGCGGGCCCTGCTCGCGGTCGCCGCCGAGGAGCGGGCGCAGCAGCAAGCGCTGGTGGCGGCGCGCGAGCGGGCGGTCGTCGAAGCGTCGAGCCGCCTCGCCGACCGCGCCCAGCGGCTGCAGCAGCACCGCGAGCGCGACCTGTCGCCGTGGCTTGTCGTCCTGGCCGACCCGGGGGCCGACCCGGCCCCGGTGCCCGGACCGGACGCGGCGGAGCGGGGTCGCGACGAGGCCAAGGCGGCGCTGCAGCAGGTCCTGGACCGCCTCTACCTCTTCGAGGTGCAGCTCCACGAGGACGACCAGCGGCGCGAGCAGGCGGCGCAGCGCCAGCTCGACCGCGACGCCCAGGCGCAGCTCGTCGAGCACTGGGCGCTGCTCAACGAGCTCATCGGCTCAGCCGACGGGGCCAAGTTCCGCCTGTTCGCCCAGAGCCTGACCCTGGAGACGCTCCTCGTCCACACCAACGAGCACCTGCGCAGCCTGCGCCCGCGCTACTCACTGCGCCGCCGCAGCGAGCTGTGGGACTTTTGAGCCGGCCCGCCATGCGAAGAATCTCTATGCTGATCGAGCCGGTGTGGGCCTGGGCCAAGCGGCGCGCCTTGCAGGTCGCCGACTCGGCGGCGAGCCCCGAGGCGGCCAGCGTGACGCGCGGCAGCCGCTCGAACTTCTACTACGCCTTTCTGTTCATGCCCAAGGCGCGGCGGCGGGCGATCTACAACGTCTACGCCTACTGCCGCTTAATCGACGACATCGTGGATGGCGCCGAATCGGTGGCGAACAAAGAGCGGGCCCTGCGCGACTGGCGGCGCGAGCTCGATCAGGCGTTCTTCGATGGACACCCCGATCATCCCATCGCCAAGGGCCTGCAGGAAGCGGCCCAGCGCTTCGGCCTGCGCTACCAAGACGCGCTGGCGGTCATCGACGGCTGCGAGATGGATCTGCACAAGCGCCGGTATGAGACCTGGGAGGAGCTGGAGGAGTACTGCTACCACGTCGCCTCCGCCGTCGGCCTGTTGTGCATCGCGCTGTTTGGCTGCACGGAGCAGAAGTCGCGCGACTACGCCGTACACCTTGGGCTGGCGCTGCAGCTGACCAACATCCTGCGCGATATCGGGGAGGACGCCGAGCGCGATCGCATCTATCTGCCGCAAGAGGCGCTGGCGGCGCACGGGCTGACCGATGCCGATCTGCTCACCGGTGCGGCCAGCCGCGGCGCGGCAGCGCTGATTGCCGAGGTCGCCGAGCGGGCGCGCTCCGAGTATCAGAAGGCGCAAGCGGCGCTGACGCGCGCCGATCGCCGCGCCCTCTTGCCGGCCGAGATCATGGGCAGCATCTATCTTGCCCTCCTCGATGAGGTGCAAGGGCAGGGCCTGGCCGTGCTGCGGCCCGGGGCGCGCATCGCCTTGCCGAAGAAAAAGAAAGTCTCGGTGGCGATCGGCGCGGTCGGACAGACGCTGCTCTCGCTGCTCGTGCCGGTGCGGGTCAGCGAGCTGTTTCGTCAGGCCGAGTTTTCCTGAGCCGCGGCCGCCGGCGCCTGATGCGGCGGCTCCAGTGGTGATTCCGGGCGGGAGCGCTGTCTGAAGTAGGAATAGAGCAGCCGCAGGTTGATGAGCGCGACAAGCCCCATGGGCGCGTAGGCCAGCGCTCCGGGCAGGTAGTTCTTGACGGCGAGCAGGCGTGACAGGCTGAAGCTGATGAGCCCCGCGTCAAAGGCCATGCACAGGCGGCGGAACGACTCCGCATCCAGCGCCCGGACCAGGAGCCGCCCGAGCGGAATGCCAACGAGGATGCACGGCAGGATGGTCAGCGACAGGCTCACGCTCTGCGGGCTGTAGATCGACAGGCCCAGGTAACCCAGGCTCGTGACCACCGACTGGGTCACCCGGAACAGGCTCATCGCGGCGCGGAAGTCGTCGCGCGCCAGGCCTTGGTTGTTGAACAGAAGCCCGAGCGGCGGACCCGAGATCGTCGTGCATGAGTAGAGCACCCCGATGGCGAAGCCCGCCGGGACCTCCACCGGGCTGCCCGGCCGCAGCGGTCGCCGGAACCCCGCCGCCTGAAGCAGCACGAGCGGCAGCAGCACGACGAACGTAATGAGCCGCAGGCTGTCGGCGCTCGTGGTCTTGAGGAAGAAGATGCCGAAGGCGATGCCCGGCAGCGAGCCGATGAGCATCGGCAAGATGCGGCGGAACACGCGCGGGATCCCGTGCCGGTTCATGAGCACCGCCATCAGGTTGAGCGCGATCTCCGCCAGCACGAGCCCCGGATTTAGCACCTGGCTCGGGTAGAAAAGCAGCGCCACGGGGACTAGCAGCGTCGAAAATCCGTAGCCGATCGCCCCGTTTACGATCGCCGCGGCAAGCGCCACCAGGACCACGGTCGGGTCGCTGCCGAAGGCGGACTGCGCGGACTGCAGGAACTGCCAGCTCATGATGCGGCGCTCACTCCGGCAGCGCGCTCGTGGGCGGAGGGCTGAGCAAGCCGGCGGCGTGCAGCTTGTCGACGATCGCTTCGGCGGCCTGCTCGGCGGAGACTTTCATCGTGTCGATGTGGAGGTCGGGGTGCTCCGGGATCTCGTAGGGGGAATCGATGCCGGTGAAGTTTTGCAGCTTGCCGGCGCGGGCGCTGCGGTAAAGCCCCTTGGGATCGCGCCGCTCGGCTTCTTTGAGCGGCGTCTCGACGTAGATCTCGAGGAACTCGCCTTCGGCGAACAGATCGCGCGCCATGCGCCGCTCCGCCTGGAACGGCGAGATGAAAGAGACCATCACGATGAGGCCGGCGTCGACCATGAGCTTGGCGACCTCGCCGACGCGGCGGATGTTCTGCACGCGGTCGGCGGCGGTGAAGCCGAGGTCCTTGTTCAGACCGTGGCGCACGTTGTCGCCGTCCAGCAGGTACGTGTGGCGGCCCAGGGCGTGCAAGCGCCGCTCGACGAGGTTGGCGATGGTCGACTTGCCGCTGCCCGACAGCCCCGTAAACCACAGCACGCACGGCCGCTGTCCCTTGAGCGCGGCGCGCGCTTGCCTTGTGACATCGAGCGCCTGCCAGTGGATATTGTCGGCCCGCCGCAGGGCGAAGTGGAGGAGCCCGGCGCCGACCGTGTCATTGGTGATGCGGTCGATCAGGATAAAGCCCCCGAGCTCGCGGCAGTCGCGGTAGGAGGTAAAGCCGATGAGGCGGTCGAGCGCCAGGTTGCAGACGCCGATCTCGTTGAGCTCGAGCTTCTTGGCGGCGAGCTTTTCGAGCGTGTTGACGTTGACCTTGTGCCGCAGGGCGGTGACGGTGGCGATCGCGGTGCGGGTGCCGAGCTTGAACAGGTAGGGGCGTCCGGGGAGCATGCCCTCTTCGTGCATCCACACGAGGGTCGCCTGGAACTGATCGGCGACGCAGGCCGGCGACGCGGCATCGGTGAGCACATCGCCGCGGCTGATGTCCACCTCTTGATCAAGCACCAGGTTCACCGACTGTCCGGCGCCGGCCTGTTCCAGATCGCCGTCGTACGTCACGATGCGGGCGACGATCGCTTCACGGCCGGAGGGCAGCACGCGCAGCCGCGACCCGCGCCGCACGGCGCCGCTGGCGATAAGACCGGTGAAGCCGCGGAAGTCCTGGTTGGGACGGCTGACCCACTGCACCGGCATGCGGAACGGCCGCTGCAGCAGATCGTCGTGCAGCTCCACCGCTTCCAGATACGGCATGAGCGCCGGGCCGTGATACCACGGGGTGTTGGCGCTTTGGGTGGTGACATTGTCGCCGCGCAGCGCCGACAGCGGAATCGCCGTGATGTCGGTGATGCCGACCTGCTCCGCGAACTGCCGGTACTCGGCGACGATGGAGTCAAAGACTTCTTGCGAAAACGCCACCGCGTCCATCTTGTTGACCGCCAGCACCACCTGACGGATGCCGAGCAGCGCGACCAGATAGCTATGGCGGCGGGTCTGCACGAGCACCCCCTTGCGCGCATCGACCAGGATGATCGCCAGGTCGGTGGTCGAGGCGGCGGTGACCATGTTGCGCGTGTACTGCTCATGGCCGGGCGTGTCGGCGACGATGAACTTGCGGCGCTCGGTGGAAAAGAAGCGGTAGGCGACATCGATGGTGATGCCCTGCTCGCGCTCCGCTGAGAGGCCGTCGAGGAGCAGGCTCAGATCGAGCTCGGTGCCGTCGCCGGTCTTGGCCTTGCTGGAGTCGGCGGCGAGCGCCGCCAGGTGATCGGCGAACACCAGCTTCGACTCATAAAGCAGGCGCCCGATGAGGGTGCTCTTGCCGTCGTCCACGCTGCCGCAGGTCATGAAGCGCAGCAGGCTCTTGCGCTCGTGCAGCTCCAGGTATTTCTCGATATCCTCGGCGATGAGGGCGGACTTGTGAGCCATCAGAAGTAGCCCTCCTGCTTCTTGCGCTCCATGGAGGCGGCGCCGTCGTGGTCGATGACCCGCCCCTGCCGCTCCGAGGTCGTGGTGAGCAGCATCTCGCGGATGATCGCCGGCAAGGTGTCGGCGTCGCTCTCGATCGCGCCGGTCAGGGGATAGCAGCCGAGCGTGCGGAAGCGGACTTTTTTGCGCGCCGGCTGCTCACCGGGGAAAAGCGGCATCCGATCGTCGTCGACCATGATCAGCGTGCCGCTGCGCTCGACCACCGGGCGCTCGGCGGCGAAGTAAAGGGGCACGATCGGGATCTTCTCCAGATAGATGTACTGCCAGACATCGAGCTCGGTCCAGTTGGACAGCGGGAAGACGCGCTGGCTCTCGCCCTTGTGCACGCGGGCGTTGTAAAGCCGCCACAGCTCCGGGCGCTGGCGCTTGGGATCCCAGCGGTGCTGCGCCGAGCGGAACGAGAACACGCGCTCCTTGGCGCGCGACTTTTCCTCATCGCGCCGGGCGCCGCCGATCGCCGCATCGAAGCCGTACCGACTGAGCGCTTGCTTGAGCGCCTGCGTCTTGAGCACGTCGGTGTGGACGGCCGACCCGTGCGTGAAGGGGTTGATGCCGGCGGCGATCCCCTCCTGGTTGGTGTAGACGATGAGCTTGAGCCCGAGCTTGGCCACCGTCTCGTCGCGAAAGGCGATCATCTCGCGGAACTTCCACGTCGTGTCGACGTGGAGCAGCGGAAACGGCGGCCGCGCGGGATAAAACGCCTTCATCGCCAGGTGCAGCATCACGGCGCTGTCTTTGCCGATGGAGTAGAGCATCACCGGGTTTTCACACTCGGCGACGACCTCACGCAGGATGTGGATGCTCTCGGCTTCGAGCCGCTGCAGATGGGTGAGTGACATGCGGTCTGTGGTCTATACCGCAATCGATGCCAGGCCGCACGCGCGTTGTCGCGCGCTGCGAGCGCGTGCTAGGCTGCCGCCACTTTCGGTCGGTTTCGTCCCAGGAACAGTGAGTCTCTTCATGTTGTTACCGCAGTCGCTCGTCGGTCCCGCTGTTTTCCGTCCCGCTAAAAGCCCCGAGGAGTCGCCCATCTTCATCATCGGCACCGGCCGCTCCGGGACGACGCTGCTGCGCCAGATGCTGACCGCCCACCCGCGCATCCACATCACCCACGAGGCGAGCTTTTACAGCTACGCCCGCCACGCGCCCAAGGGCAGCTCGGCGGCGCAGTGGCTCGACCGCTACTTCGAGACGTTCTCGTTTGCCTGGATGCGGCTGGAGCCGCAGGTGGTCCGCGACGCGCTGCCGGCGGAGCTGTCGCTGTTGCGCGTCGATGAGGTGATCCGCCAAGTGGCGCTCGCGGTCATGCGCTGCAAGGCGGAGCAGCAAGGCAAGCCGCGCTTCGGCGACAAAAACCCGCTCGACACTCACAACCTGGGCCGCATCTTCGCCGATTTTCCCGACGCCCGCGTCATCTACATCACCCGCGATCCGCGGCCGACCGTGCTGTCGTTCAACCGCATGCCGTTCGGCACGAGCAGCGCCCTCATCAACACCCTGGTGTGCCGAGTGCAGTTCCAGCACATAGAGCCTTACCTCGACCGCATCCTCGAGGTCCGCCTGGAAGATCTGGTCGCCGATCCGCGCACCGTGCTGGAGCAGATCCTGGGCTTTGTCGGCGAGCCGTGGGACGACGCGGTGCTCGACTACCTGCACCACTCGGCCACCGATGATGTTCCGCCGCTGCCGTGGTTCGTCGGCGCCACGCGGGAGCTGCCGAGCCGGGCGCACAGCGGCGGCAGCTGGCAAGAGCAGCTGGATCCGGCGTGGATCCGGCTCGTGGAGCGCCTGACCCGCGCCAGCATGGAGCGCTACGGCTACCCGCCCGCCCTGCTGGCGCACGAGCCGGGGCGGTTGTCGCTGCTGCGGGCGATCCTGCGCGATGTGCCGGGCCTTTTCACCGCGGCTTACCGCCTGCTTTCGTTCAAGCGCAAGCTCGACCGCCACTTCCAGGGCATCCGGCGCCTCGATCCGCAAAAGGGCATGGAGGAAAACCTTCGGCTGAACCCGGCGGCTTGGCGCTACTACCCGGAGTTCTCGATGCCGCACGTGCCGGAGCTGGCGGCGTCGCACTACACCGACTCGCTGTCCCTCGAAATGAGATGACATGAGATGTCATGGGATGTCACCCGATGCGACGGCGTGCGATGACATGACATGCGATGACATGACATGCGATGGGCGGTGACATCGCGCAGCTGAAACCGTACGCGGACTATTAGCAAGTAGGCGGCGGTGGATTACGATTGTACACATGCCATTCGATCCGCCTGCTTCTGACTCCGGCTGGGCTGCGCTATCGGGCTCCGGTCCGCCGCCCCAACCCCAATCGCCCGCTCCGGTCCAGGCGGCGACAGCGCCGACCCCGTCGATCGTGATCGAAGACGAGCGCACCTCGCTTCAGCCCGAGGGCATTCGCCGCGCCTTCCTCGATCAGCTGCAGTACGGCATCGGCAAGTCGGATCGTTATGCCACCCCGTTTGATCGCTACCAGGCGCTGGCGCTCGTGGTCCGCGATCGGCTGATGGCGCGCTGGATCAAGACGCAGGAGACCTACCGCATCAAAGACGTCAAGCGCGTCTACTATTTATCGGCGGAGTTTCTCCTCGGGCGGGCGCTGGGCAACAACCTCCACAGCCTGGGACTCTATAAGACGGCTGAGCAGGTGATGCACGAGCTCGGCTACCACCTGGGGGATCTCCTAGAGCGCGAGCGCGACGCCGGCCTCGGCAACGGCGGCCTCGGGCGCCTGGCGGCTTGTTACCTCGACAGCATGGCGACGCTGCAGCTGCCCGGCTACGGCTACGGCATCCGCTACGAGTTCGGGATCTTCGATCAGGTCATCCGCGGCGGCGCCCAGATCGAGCGTCCCGAAGAGTGGCTGCGCATGGGCAACCCGTGGCTCGTCTCCCGCCCCGAGTACACGCACAACGTCCGCTTCTTCGGCCACACCGAGACCGTGCCCGGTCCGAACGGGCCGCAGGTGCGCTGGGTCGGAACGCAGAGCGTGCTCGGGGTCCCTTACGACATGCCGATCGCCGGCTACCACAACGGCACCGTCAACACGCTGCGTCTGTGGAGCGCCCGCGCCAGCGAAGAGTTCGATCTGGCGGTGTTCAACGCCGGCGACTACGAGCGCGCGGTGTTCGACAAGAACCTGACCGAGAGCATCAGCAAGGTCCTTTACCCCAACGACCTGCTCATCGTCGGCAAGGAGCTGCGGCTCAAGCAGCAGTACTTCTTTGTCGCGTGCTCGATCGCCGATCTTCTGCGCCGTCACCTGGCGCAACCGGGACCGCAGCAGGATGTCGGGGCGCTGCGCCTCCGCCTGCTGCAGCTGCCGGACAAGGCGGCGATCCAGCTCAACGACACCCATCCCAGCATCGCGATCCCGGAGCTTATGCGCATCCTCGTCGATGAATACGGCATCGACTGGGACACCGCGTGGCAGGTCGTAGAGGCGACGTTCTCTTATACCAACCACACCCTGCTGCCCGAAGCGCTGGAGCAGTGGAGCGTGGATCTGCTCGGGCGCCTTTTGCCGCGCCACCTGCAGATCATCTATGAGATAAACCACCGCTTCCTGCGCCAGGTCTGGACTTCGTCGCCGCATGAGCCGGAGCGCATGCAGCGCATGTCGCTAATCGCCGAACAGCCGCACAAGTCGGTGCGCATGGCGTACCTGGCGACCGTCGGCTCGCACCGGGTAAACGGTGTCGCGGCGCTGCACAGCGTGCTGTTGCGGGAGCGGCTTCTGCCCGACTTCGCGCATATG
>CALFML010000235.1 GCA_937879845.1 uncultured Myxococcales bacterium | reverse complement strand
GCGGACCCGCATCGGACTGCCGCCGCTGCCGCCGGATCCGCAGCAATGGAGACGAGTATGAGCCATATCACGTTCCAGAAAGATCCCTACGCTGGTGAGGCCGACTATGTGGTGGTCGGCTCCGGCGCCGGCGGTGCGGTCGCCGCGGCGGCGCTGGCGCGCGGCGGGGCCAAGGTCGCGCTAGTGGAAAAAGGCGCCTGGTGTGACCCGCAGCACTATCCGTATTCGGTCTACGGCACCTTGCACCACCTGTTTGACGACTGGGGCTCGCAGGTCACGCGCGGCCGCGCCATCTGGCCGATCGTCCAGGGTCAGTGCGTGGGCGGCTCGACCGTCATAAACTCCGCCATCTGCGTGCGAACGCCGGAGGACATCTTTACGCAGTGGGAGCGCGAGTATGGAATAAGCGGCCTGCGCGATTCCGTGCTGCGACACGAGGAGTCTCTGGAGCAGGAGCTCAGCGCGACCCCCGTTCCCGACGCGAGCGCCGGCCGCGCAAACCACCTGGCGATGTACGGGGCGACGCAGCTAGGGTATGAGAGCCACGTCATCACGCGCTATGTGAAAGGCTGCCAAGGGACGGGTCAGTGCCTTCAGGGCTGCCGCGGCGGCAAGAAGCAGAGCCTGAACATCACCTTGATTCCGGAGGTCATCCGCCACGGCGGCGAAGTGGTCTCCTGCGCTCCGGTCGAGCGCGTCCTTTTCGCCGGCCGGCAGGCGGTCGGGGTGAGCGGCCGCTTTCGCGACCCCGGCAGCCGCCGCGCCGGGGGTCGGTTTCAGATCCGCGCCCGCAAGGGAGTGCTCATCGCCGCGAGCGTGACCTGGAGCTCGGTGCTGCTGCGGCAGAGCGGGGTCGCGCTGCCGGCGCTCGGCAAGTTTTTCCGTTCGCATCCGGGCTCCGGCGCTTTCGGGGTCTACGACGAACCGGTCGATATGAACATCGGCGCGACGCAGGGCTGGGCCTCCACCGCGTTCCGCAACGAGCCTGGACTCAAGCTCGAAACCCTGTCGCTGCCGCCGGAGATGGTCGCCTCGCGCCTGTCTGGCGGCGGCGCCGCGCTGGTCAAAAAGATAAGCGAATACCGGCACTTGGCGCTCTGGGTCATGGCGGTGCGCGCCGAGTCGATAGGCGAGATACGCCGCGGTATTTTCGGCCGGCCCGTGGTGCATTATGAGCTCAACGCGGCCGACATGGATCGGATGCGCAAGGGGCTCGCGGTGGTCGCCCGCACTCACTTTGCCGCCGGCGCCAAGCGCGTGATTCCCGGCGTGTACGGACTCCCGTACTCGATCGGGCCCGACGAGGTGAAGCTGTTAGAAGAAGGCCCCCTGGATCCGCGGGCATATATCGGCGTCATGTCGCATCTGTTCGGCGGCTGCGTGATGGGGAAAGATCCCGCCTCCAGCGTCGTCGACGACAGCGGCCGCGTCCACGGCTACAAAGGGCTTGTGGTCTGCGATGCCTCGGTCATTCCCAGTAACCTCGGAGTCAACCCGCAGCATACGATCATGGGACTCGCGCGGACCTTCGCCGAGCGGCTGCTCGACGCCTGACGCGCCGCCATCCCCAGCCGAGCCGCAGCCTCTTGCTTGACCTGCCGCCTGGTCTGCGTCACCCTGAGACGGGATTTTTTGCCCAAACGCGGGGAGACAAGACCGATGAGCCGACAAGCGGACTTTCCTATAGATGAACTATTTCTGCGTCGCTGGTCGCCGCGAGCGATGTCCGGCGAGCCCGTAACCCAGGCCGACCTGTCGCGGCTTCTAGAGGCGGCGCGCTGGGCCCCTTCGTCCGGCAACGGGCAGCCCTGGCGATTTATCTATGGTCTGGCCGGCACCCCGGACTTCACGCGCCTTTTCAACCTTCTGGCCGATGGCAACAAGCCCTGGTGCGGGCGGGCCGGAGCGCTGCTCGTGGTGGTGTCGCGCAAGGTCCGCGACAACGGTCAGCCGGCGCGCACCCATTCTTTCGACACCGGCGCCGCTTGGATGAGCTTCGCGCTGCAGGGATCGCTGCAGGGGCTTGTCGTGCATGGGATGGAGGGCTTTGACTACGATCGCGCCCGCAGCGAGCTGGCGGTTCCCGACGATCACAATGTCGAGATGATGATCGCGGTCGGTCATCCCGGCGCACTCGCCGATCTCCCGGAGAAATACCGTCCGCGGGAGGCGCCGAGCAGCCGTCAGCCCATGGCCGGCCTGAGCTTCGCCGGCCGCTTCGGGGCCAAGGAATAGATTTCGGCGGTCCCGGAGCAGAGGGCTCCGGACGCAGGGACTCCGGCGCGTTAGGCGTGGAGTCCCGCAGAAATCAAGACCCGCGGTGCAGCTAGCGCAGGATCCGCTGTTGCTGCTGCGCCGTGACCCTCGCCACTACGTGCGCTGCAGCGACGGCTGCCCCGCCTGCCTGGGCTGGGTTTCGGCTCATTTGTTCCGCTGGCGCCGAAAGGCTTGATACCCCAGGTGCGGCCGGGGCGCGGGCGGTCCGTGGTTCGCAGACGCATCCGGTAGTGTTCAGCACGACCACGACCGCCGACATTTGCAGATCGAGCTTGGTGCAGATTTCCATGCACTCTGTGGTCCGCTCACGCGGAATCTCGGAATAGGCCCCTGCCGCGCGCCCGACCACGCAGCCCGAGCCGGTCAGACTCAGGGCGAGCAGAATCGCTGCACCGCCGTAGGACTTTCGGGATCCGGGCGCAGTGCCAAGGGGAGAGACGGATTGCGCCGCACGTCGCGCCGTCTGGCGTGCAAGTCCAGGTCCGTCCGTTTCCTGCGGCTGGGGCGTCGCCGCAAAAGACCATATACGCATGGGTGCCTCACCTTTATCGGGCCGCCTCCGGCCGTGAGGTGCGTATCTTCGAACAATCTCGCCATGATGTCCAAAAGGCAGCCGGATTTGCGCCGCAAGCGCCCGCAATCAAGCTCTCCCGCGGCAAGTCAGAGCCGCTGCCGCAGCTGCTCGTCCACAAGGTCTACGATATGGGCAAACTCGGCGGCGAGGTGATCGGGCTCGGCTTGCATCAGGCGATCGCGCGGAATTTCGCTCCAGGCGACCGCGCAGGTCGCAAGCCCCGCGGCGCGGCCGGCGAGGATGTCAAACTCGGTATCCCCGACCATGAGGCCCCAGGGCTGCGCCGGGACGCCCGTCAAGCCGGCCGCGCCCCGCGCTGGCTCGCGGGCCGCGGGCGCGTGTCCCAGCGCCTGCATGGTCACGTGCAAGACCTGCGGGTCGGGCTTGACCTTGAGCCCATCGGAGCCCTGCACCCAGTCGAAGAACTCGCCCAGGCCCAGCTCCATCACCACTCGCCGCGCGGTGGCGGTGAGCTTGGTGGTCGCGACCGCCAGGCGCAGCTGCGGCGTACCATCTGTGCGGCGGCTCTTGTCGCGCAGCGCGGCCAAGCGCGCCAGTCCTTCGCGCACCCCCGGAAAAGGCTGCGTCGTATCCAGCAGATGGGCGTGGTAGTGCTGGCGGTAGGCGGCGATGAAGGCCTGTACGGCATCGTGGCTGCTGCTTGGACGGGCGCTGCGGAAAAAGCCTTCCAGCGGCTGGCCGTGCGCCCCGCGGCGCAGCGCTTCTTCATCGGCGCCATGGCTCATGCGGCCGTCATCGACCGCCCGCAGCGCCACCCGCAGCGCCGCATTGATATCGCCTATCGAATCAACCAGCGTGCCATCGAGATCGAAGATGACCAAGGTCGCCGATGCCGTCGGCAAGGCCGCAGTCGGAACGTCGTTTTCAGGGCTAGACATGCGCTTGGGGCCCGCACCTTAGCACAGGCGCCCTGGACCCCTTCAGGGCTACAGCGAATCTATGAACGAGCGGATGATGCGCACCGCCCGCTGGTGCAGCGGGCTCGGGGCGATCTCGAAGGCATGCACGGCGAGCGGAATCTCGCACAGGTGCACGCGAGAGGCGCCGGCGCGGCTCAGATGTTCATAGAAGCTGCGCGCTTCCTCGATCGGCACCAGGCTGTCGTTTTCGCCGTGGATGAGCAGGATCGGGGGAACCTTGTCCGACAGATACGAGAGCGGCTGCGCGTTGCGGAACACCTCCGGCTCGTCGCGGAAGCGGCGCTTGAAGACGATCCGTTCCAACAGCAGCGTCGCCAGCGGGTGCGCCTCCTGCTCTAAGAGCCCCACCAGGTTGGCGATGCCGTATAGCACCACCGCGCCGCGCACGCGCGTGCCTTTGTCTTCAAAGCCCGGCTGCAGCTGCGCCGTGCCATCAGAGACAGCGAGCATCGCCGCCAGGTGGCCGCCGGCCGATCCGCCCATGACGATGGCATCCGGCGTGCCGCCATACTCTGCGGCGTGCTCGGCCACCCAGGCGATGGCCGCCTTGCAATCAAAAAGCCCGGCCGGCATCGGATACCGCGGCGCGAGGCGGTAGTCCACCGCGAACACGACATAACCGGCCGCTGCCAGCTCGTACATCAGAAACGGGGACTGCCGCCGGGTGCCGGCCAGCCAGGCGCCGCCATGCAAGTACACCACAGAAGGAGCCGGCGGCGAGCCCGGCGGCCGATTTCGCGGCTCATAGACATCCAGACGCAGCCGCTTGCCGTCGATGGTGCGGTACAAAAGGCCGCGGGTGATCTTGATATCGCGCATCGCCGCCGTCCGCTGGAAGAGCAGCGGTCTATAGGTGATGCGCAGCGGCGGATGCAGCCGCCGCTCCGCGCCGCCGGGCGGGACGGGAAACGGATCGTCGGTATCGCGAACCGCGCGGCCGTCGAGGATTGGATACACCGTGCGCATCCTCAGAAAGTGCAGACCGAGCAGCGTCCAGGCGACGAAATGCAAGAACAGCCCGAGCTGCCCGAGCCAGTGCTGCAGCCCTCCCTGGAGCCACAGCGCCACCGTCAGCCCCAGCCCCAGGAGCACGATCTGCGGGGCAAACAGCGCGACGACGATGAATGACACCGATCCCAGCAGCATGAGCGTCGGCGGAAACAGCCGCGGCCGGACTACGCCGACGACATTGCCCAAGAGCACGATCGAGCAGGCGACGTACAGATAGATGAACGCGAGTTGAGACATAGACAGCTTTCCGCGGTCAGCCGATCACCGGAAAGCGCCGCTCGGCATATAGACCGTCCAGGGCTCGCTGCATGGTATCGCGGACCCGGTGGAAACAAAATTCGACTAGCGCCGGGTTGTCAAGATCGGCATCGGCCAGTGGGCGGCCCAGAAATCGCTGCGCCTCGGCCCGGACGTCGATCGACGGCAGGACCTGCACCGTGATCTTGGCCGGCAGCGGCAGCTGCGGCAGACACGCCCCGAGCCAGATCCCAAACGGCAGCCCGGCGACGATCGGGAACACATCGGCGCGGAACAGCCGGGTAAATCCCAGGCGGTTGGCCAGCCAGGTGCCGCGCCACAAGACCAGGAACGTCTCGTGCGCGCCGGCCGAGACCACGGGCGTGATCGGCACCCCGCGGTGCAGGGCGTGCTTCACGAAGCCGGTGCGATCGCCGAGCGTAATCTTTTTGCGATCCCAGAACGTACGGAACGTCTCACGCGAGGCGCCGGGGTAGACCAGCACCGAGTGGCCGGCGTCCATCACCGCCTCGAGGTTATGGCGGTCGGCGAGCACCGCCCCGGCGCGCCGCAGCCAGGGGGCGAAGCGCAGCACGATGTCGTGGCAGAGCACATGCAAGGGTTTTTTGAAGTCGTGCCGCTGGTGCCATCCCGAGCCGATGATCAGGCCGTCGAGCGGCAGCATACCGCCGTCGTGGTTGGCGACCAGAATCGACTGCTGGGTGGGAAAGTTCTCCGCCCCGCGCAGCTCGGCGCGAAAGTAGGTCCGCAAAAGCGGCGCCAGGTAGCGGACGATGCGGCGGGTGAACCCCTCGTCGAAGTGCAGCGGATCGCTGCGGCGCACGCGCACCTTGGGCGGGGCCTGCCAGTCGGGGGTCGTGGATGGCGCCGATGCGGCCGCAGACGAAGTGTCAGACGAAGGGGGCGGAGCCGCAATAGAAGGTGAAACGCTCATATTCGGAGCCGGTGGGTCCGAGTCGCTTGCATGTAAAATGGAGCTCATCGCAGTCTCCTTACTTCGCGATCACCCAACCGCAGCCGCCGCCGGCTGCGGCGAGGCGCTGCGAAGGTCTTTTGAGTGGTTGCACATAGGCTTGTCTCCTCTCAGTTCCGCTGCAGCTAGACGGCCGGAGCCGGAAGCCAGGGCGGCGCAGCGTGGGCGGGAGCTTGGGCAAGCTCGCGCAGGAACTGCAGCGCAGTGTCGACCACGGCTTCGGGCTGCTCAAAGTTGGGCATGTGGCCGCAGCGGGGCAGGGTGCGCAGCCGTACTTGCGGCATCGTATCCAGCGCCGAGCGCACATCGTCGAGGCTCAGCAGGTGATCCTCCTCGCCCCACAGCACCTGCACCGGCAGATCGAGCTGGCGCAGCCGCGGGCCCAGGTCGCTCATCAGGTCGGGCAGCAGCGGCACGGCATAGCGGGCAAACTCCCACGCATAGCTCGGGTCGTAGCGGTCGAGCACCTGACTGACAAAGCGCTGCGTCCGTTCCGTCGGGTGAGCGAAGATCCGGCGCAAAAGGAGCTTTACCGCCACGACGATCGCCGGCGCCACCACCTGCTGCCGCAAGATCCGCGGCCCAAGGACATGCATCCACCGCGGGTACCGGTGAAGCCCGGCGCTGTTCATGAGCAGCAGACCCTGCACGCGCGAGCGCTGGCTCAGCGCCATGTCCATGGCGATGCGGCCCCCGAACGAGTGCCCGAACAGCACGGCGCGCGGCACCTGCGCATAGTCGAGGAGCCCGAGCACCGCCTCATGCATGTGAGCGATGCGGTAGGCCACCCGCGGCTTGGCCGAGCGGCCGCATCCCGGCAGGTCGATGCCCAGGACCCGCGTATAGCGAGCAAGCGGCGCCGCGATGTGCTCCCACTGCGTAAAATTTGTGCCGAGCGCATGGATGAGCAAGACGGTAGGCAGGCCGCGCGGCTTGAGCGGCAGGCCGGAATCGAAGTAGCAGACCGGGCCAAGTGCGGAAACGCCCATGGCAAAACGATCGGGGAAGGGGAACGTCTCAGAGCGCATCGGCTCGGGTGGTAACGCACGGTAGGACATAATTTGAAATATAAGCGCGATTTCGCACATTGCAGCAGGTTTCGCAGGTAGATCTGCAACATCGGCCGGGCAACGGCTCTAAGGCTTGGTGCCTAGCGCTTGACTTGGGCTTGGCAGAGGGCCCGAGCGAGGCCGCCTGGGATTTACCCCCGGAATTTGCCCGGCGAGATAAGGGTCGCGGCTCTCGGCGCAAAAATGACTGGTCACAGGGCGGGCGAGAAGGCATAAAGTAGGAAGGCAACGAATGAATCTGTCTTTTCGTGTGGTCGCTGCAGCGGGAAGTTTGGCGGCAGCGTTAGTCTTGGGGTCAGATGGACGCGGTCCGCATCGAGTGAGCGCGCAGACACCAGCCGGTGCCGCGGCAGGCAGCGCGAAAGGCGGCGGCGCAGACGCGGCATCCGCCTCTGAGCATCCTGCCGCCGCCCCTGAAGCGGCAAGCGCCGGCAAGGCCGCCGTAGGCCGCGACATCATCGACACCTTGGGCAGCGATGAGCGCTTTGGCACGTTGAGCCAGGCGCTGCGCAGCTCAGGGCTGGCCCCTCTGCTCAAGGCGAAAGGTCCCTACACCTTCTTTGCACCGACCGAAGAGGCGTGGAAGAAGATGCCGTCCGCATCGCGCGAAGAGCTGCTCGGGCAGCGCGAGCAGCTCGGTGGGGCACAGCACCAGGCGCCCGCCGTTGCACAGCGCGCGCACCCAGTCGCCGGTGAACACGTCGAACGCCGGGTTGGCCATCTGCAGGTGGGCCAGTCCCGGGCCGAGCGCGTCGAGCCGGTAGCCGCGGCGATAGCCCAGCAGGGTGTTGAGCACCGCCCGGTGCGGGATCATCACGCCCTTGGGCGTGCCGGTGGACCCCGAGGTGTAGATGACGTAGGCGAGGTCGTCGAGCCCACTGCGGGCCTCGAGGGGCGCGTCGGAGAGCGCCTCGAATACGGCGCGCGCTCGGGGATCGATCGGCTCGGCCGCAACATCGAGCTCGATCACGCGGCGACCCTCGCGGTCGGGCACGAGCGCACGCAGCTCGGGGCACGTGAGCACGACCTCGGCGCCGCAATCCTCGAGCATCAGCTGCAGCCGGCGCTCGGGCTGCTCGGGATCGAGGGGCACGTAGGCCCCTCCGGCCTCGAGCACCGCCACCACGGCGACCACCGTGGCGATCG
>CALFML010000234.1 GCA_937879845.1 uncultured Myxococcales bacterium | reverse complement strand
CTCCGGCACCAGGAGCTCGATCGCTTGCCCGAGCAGCTCGGTCCGGGAGTAGCCAAACAGCTTCTCGGTCTGCGAGTTGACAAGGACGATCGTGCCTTGTTGGTTGACGATGATCATCGCATCCGGCGCCGACTCCAGAAGATCCCGGAATTTCTGCTCCGCCCTCCGGCGGGCGGTGACATCGCGGATGGCGGTCATCGTCAGGATGCCGTCCTCGGTGGCGAGCGGACTCAGGCTGATTTCGACGGGAAATTCCTCGCGGTCTTTTCGCAGTCCGTACAGGTTCAGCCCCGCGCCCATCGCCCGGGTGCGCGGCTGCGCGAAATAGTTCATCCGGTGACCGAAGTGCGCCCGCCGATACCGCTCCGGGAGCAGCATTTCGATGGACTGCCCGAGCAGCTCGGCGCGCTGGTATCCGAAAACCACCTCCGCGTGGCGGTTCGCTAGCACGATGCTGCCCGTGTCGTTGACGATCACGATGGCATCGGGCACCGACTCTAAAAGGTCGCCATACCGCGCGGCGATGAGCTTGGAGTCGCGCTGAGACTTGAGGTGGGTGACGTCCTTTATGTGTATCACGAAGTATTCGCCGCACCCCTTGGGGTCGCGGATGGCGTGCAGCGAAATGTTCGTGTAGATCAGAAAGCCATCCTTCCGCCGCCGGGCTGACTCATAGGCGGCCACTTTTGCGGCAAGCGCCTGCTGCAGTAGATCGCTCTCTTCCTGCTGCCGGTTGGCGGGAACAATCAGTTCGTTGAGCGACTTCCCTACGGCCTCCTCTGGAGTATATCCGAACGTAGTCTGCGCGCCGGGATTCCAATAGAGTACCTTTCCCGCCAGCGAGGCTACGATGAGCGCATCGGGAGACTCCTTTACGAAGAGGTTGGAGAGCTCGGCTGATTTCATCTCTTCACCTGACATGGCAGAATGCTCGCCCCCTACTTGACAGGCTGCGGCAGACCCTCTTACATGGAGCTTGGAGGGAATGCCTATTCGTTCTTTTTATTATCGCGCTTCATTTATGCCAAGCAAAAGATTTCCAGAATAGGAGAGCGTGCCGGGCGCGACGGCGTGGACGCTGCTGCCGCCCCAGTTTGCCAGCAGCCGGTTAGGGGCTTACCGGGCTCGCCGGTTCGTCCCGGATGGTACTTTAGATCGCCACGGCTTGGCCGGGCCGCCGATCGACGACGCTGTCTCCGACATCGCGGCGCGCCGCGCCATAGCTTATGAGGCGCGCTTCAGCATCAGTCTGGATCGTCGCGGGATTGCACACATATCGGTACAGCGGACGCCGGAGCGGCCGGCTCAGTCTGACCGCAATCGCATTCTCACTCTTAGACTGCCATGGGATTCGCTGGGAAAAGGGAAATCCCATTTTGGCAAGAGCGCCCATTCCGGTCGCGTCCGCGCGGAATTAGCATATGATTGCCCGATGCTTCCCACGGTACAAAACGCGGCGGAATTGCGCGCGGTGCTTTGCGATGGCGCGCTCTTTGAGCACGCGGCGCGAGTGATCTCGGCGCGGCATCGGCTCTCGCTCCACGGCCTGCTCACGCCCACAAGCTCCTTTCCCGTGCTTATCCATGAGCGCTATGTCGTCAAGCTCATTCCCCACAGCTGGCGCGCGAAGTTCGAGGCCGAGCGGACGATGCTCGCGCTCGTCCACGGCAAGCTCCCCGTGGCAACGCCGGAGATCGTCGCCGCGGGCGAGCTTGGCAGCTGGGACTATCTGGTGATGACGCGCCTTTTCGGGCGGGCCGCTAGCGCGGCGCTCAAGACCGCGTCCGATGCCGAGCAGCGGCCGGTCCTGCGCGCGATCGGCGAACTTATCGCGCGCATTCACCAGCTGCCGGCTCCCGCTGCGCTTGTGCCAGACTGGCCGCGCTTGGTTGACACGCTGGTCGCTGGATGCGTCCAGCGCCACGCCAAAGGCGGCGCGAATCCCGACTGGATCTCCGCCATTCCGGCTCGCCTCGCCGGCGTTGTCGCCGAGCTTGCAACACCGGCTCGGCTGGTGCCGATGCATGCGGACGTGCATACCGAGCACATCCTGCTTGATGATTCGCTGCGGGTGACTGGCTTGCTCGATTTCGGCGATGCGCTCGTTGGGGATCCGCTCTACGATCTGGTGACGCCGGTGACCTTCTTCAGCCGCGGTCGCTCCGACCTGCTGGCCGCGCTTATCGCAGGCTTTGGGGTGACTCCGGGGCCGGAGCTGCGCCGCAGGTGCACGGCGTACCAGCTCCTGCATCAGTTCTCTGATTTGAAGCGCGACGCGCTGCTCCTGACCGCGCCGCGCGAGCCCGCGACGCTCGAAGAGACGCTCGCTGCGCTCTGGCCGATGTGAGGTGAGATCGGCGGACTAATATTTCTTATAGGGAAGGAACTTACCGGACATCGTGATGTTGACCCGATCGCCGTTAGGGTTAGGCTCCCGCGTGAGGTCCATCTTGAAATCGATGGCGCTCATGATCCCGTCGCCGAACTCCTCATGGATCAGCTCCTTCAGGGTCGTCCCATACACGCTCACCAGCTCATAGAAGCGATAGATCAGGGGATCGGTCGGTACGCTGGTCGGTAGGCTGCCCTTATAGGGCACGACCTGGAGCCACTTTTGCTCCGCATCGCTCAATCCGAAAATTTCGCCGACGACGCCTGCCTGTTCCGGGCTCAGCGTCATCTGTCCGAGGCACGCAGCGGTGACCCACTCTTTGCTGAGCCCCACCTTGGCGGCGACGTCAGACCATTTGATGCCTTTGCTGACTTTGGCGGCGATAATTTTTTCAGTGACATCGAGACGGCTCATGGAATGCTCCTCATACGTATCAGAGAGTGACCGCATGGAGCATAACACGCAGTCGCGCCGCTAGGACGCTGCACTCGCCACTTACTCATCCCGAGCTGGCGCGGGCCGGCGATTGGATCTCAATCGATCCGCACGAGAACTTTTGATTTGCCTGCACTTTACGCCGCCGCGGATCGGTATGAGCGCGGCCGCCCTCGGGGGGATTCTTATAGCGCATGATGGCGCCGGACTCCCCGACCAGCCAGACGTGGGTGGCGTCGCTGGCCCAGCCGGCGATGAGCGTTGCGGGGCTGCCGATGTTCACGCTCTGCCAGGTGTTGCCGTCGAAGTGGCGCAGGGGTCCGTAGCCGGTGGCCCACAGCTCGCGGGGGCCGCTCCGGAAGATCCGATACAGCGCGCCGTCGGTCCGCGTGGCCGCCGCGGACCAGCTCTTGCCGTCGTAGTGCAGCAGGGTGCCGCTGTTGCCGGCGGCCCATACGTCGCTCGGACCGCTGCCCCACAGCGCGTTGAGCGGCTCGGTGGTTTGCCGCGGCGCGTTGCTCCAGGCATTGCCGTCAAAGTGCATCATGAGGCCGTCCACGCCGGCCGCCCAGATGTCGCGCTGACTGCTTCCCCAGATGCATAGCAGCCGTCCTTTGACCGCGGGTACGACCGGGGTGAATGCGCCTCCGGTGGAGCGCAGGATGAAGCCTTCGTTGGGAAACTCGGGACCGCCCACGACCCAGGTTGTGCCGGCGCTGCTCCAGACTCCCTGAAGGTCATTGCCCGGCGTGATCGTACCGCCGCCGATAAGCTCGCGCGGGGGCCGAGTGGCCGGGAGTCCTGCCGCGACCGCGGTCCATTTCCTACCGTCGCCGTGCAGGATGGTCGCTTGCTCTCCGACCACCCAGATGTCGCTTGGGCCGCTGCTAAAGGCGTGCAAGAGCCGCTTGGTGGTGCCGCTCACCTCGCTGACCAGGGTCTTGCCGTTCCAGTGCTGGATCGTTCCTTCGCTGCCCACCGCCCATACCTCGCCCTGCGGCGTGGCGCTGACCGCGGTGATTTGCACGGACTCAGCGCTGTCGTGCGGCAGCTCCAGCCATGAAGTCCCATCGAAGCGCAGCAGCGTCCCTTCGCGATCCACGGCCCAGGCATCCCCCGGTGTATCGCCGCGGCCGGGGCGGGTCCAGATCCCGCGCAGGGTCTGGGGGGTCCCGCTTGGCACCCGGAACCAAGCCGTCCCGTCGTAATGCAGGATGACCCCGTGGTCGCCGACGGCCCAGATGTCCTTGGCGCTCGTACCATAAAGGCGGCTCAGGCTGCCGCCCCAGAAGCTGTTGGCATCGGACCACCGCTGACCGTCGAAGTGGATGATCGGGGCAGGGAATCTTCATTTTCCGTCGCGGATGGCTTAATTAACGCTGCTGGCGGTTGGGCCGGCTGAGGCGAATAGGTGTGGGATCAAGTACTGAGCCGTAGCGGGGCATAGGATGAGAGGCGCGGGCCGCTGGTTTCCGCGCCGGGGCTTGCGTTCCGCAAAACGATCCGAATCGTCGCCATAAGGGACTACGGCGCCCACCTGCTCCAAATGCGACGACAGACGCAGCCCAGCGCGGCCTATCTGTACGTCCTTTGCGGCCCCTCCAGGTGCGTCGGCCGTAGCGCACGCTCACCTCGAAGTTCTGCCAGTCGCACTTGTCAGGACAGGACGAACAGGAAAGGCGCGAGCGGTGGACGTAGCGCTGCGGCTGCTGCAGCTGGGACTGTCGCAATCGGGCCTTGCGGAGCGTGTAGGCCGATGCGAAGCTGGCGAAAACACATTAGAACGAAGGTTTCTCCATGGCGACAGCGACCCCGCCCGTGAAGTTCTATTACGCCCCGCAGTCCAATGCCACCCGGGTTCACTGGACCCTGGAAGAGCTCGGTATCCCGTATGAGAAGATCCGCCTCGACCTGCGCGCCGGCGACCAGAGGAAGCCCGAGTTCTTGGTCAAAAACCCCAACGGCAAGGTGCCGACCGTCGAGCTTGACGGCGCGCCGATGTTCGAGTCGATTGCCATCCAGATTGCGCTCGGTGAGCGGTTCGGGGTCGAGCGGAACCTGTGGCCGGCGCTCGGCTCGGCTGCGCACCTGCAGGCGCTGAGCTGGCTCGTCTGGGGCCAAGTCACGCTCGGGGGCGCGCTGACCCGCTACCTGTACAACACGAGCAGCTTCTTCCCCAAAGCGACGCATAACGCCGAGCAGGCCGAGGCCGCGATGGTCGACGTGCGCGCGGCACTCCGCATCTTCGATACGCACCTGGCACGCAGCGGGCACGCGGTCGGGGATCATTTCACGATCGTGGATCTGGATCTGGCATCGGTGCTGATCTGGGGCTCGATGTTCGCTCCGATCGAGCTCAGCCTGTACCCTGAGCTGTCGTCGTGGCTCATCCGCGCCAAAGCGCGCCCGGCGCTCGCCGCGAGCATGTCCGAGAAGGCCTGAGCCAGATACGCGCAGTGAAGCGTAGGCCGGCTTGGCGCGGCCGGCCGCAGCACCCGGTCTTGCCGCGCGCGGGCGCCCGCGCCATCCGCTTGAAAGTTGCACATATTTCGGCCAAATTCTCGGGCCGATTGGAGAACTCTGGCACGCATTTCGCTTAGGTATTTCGGCATGAGCGTCCGCCACTTAGGGCGGATCAACATGGACCCCTAACCTAAGGAGATTAAAATGCGCAAGCTAACCTCTATTGTCGGCATGGGTCTCCTCACCTGGGCGATGGCTGCGACGGGAGGCTGCGGGCAAAACGATGCTCTCGACTTCTCCTCGCTGCCGCTGGCAAACGAAGCGGAAGAGACGGATCCCGCGGGCGCCCGGACCTTCACCTGGGTGCGTCCCGGACCTGAGCAGATCCGCTGCGTCCGTGCCCCGTGCCCCAACGCCTTCCTCAACGACGTCAACCTCGGCATGTCGGAGATGTCGTACGGGTATGACTGGCGCGCGCTCCGGCTCAGCCCGCAAGAGCAGGCGGCCTTGGAGGCCGATGCGGCGAAGCTGCTGCTTTACGGCAAGTACGCCAGCATAAAGCAGAGCGGAGAGACGGTCCAAGTCTATCAGGTCACGCGAGCCAACCCGCGGGTCAGCGAGCAGAGTAATGATCTTCCGGATTCCGACCGCTATTACATGGTCAGGGCGGATCCGGCCTGCCAGCAACCGCCCTGCGGCTACACCGCCGTGCTCATGAACGTGACGCAGACCGAGCAGTGGAGCGACATCAATCTCAGCCGGCTCGGACTCCCCGGCAACGCCCAGCAGGTCCTGCTCAACGAGCTGCAGCAGGGCAAGGCCTACCTCAGCGTCCAGAATCAGGACGATCCCAAGGTGGTGGCGACGCAAGCCTTCCGGCCGTACACCTCCCTTCCGCTTCCCAACAACTAGCTTGGGGTCCCGGCGATACCTGAGAAGATGAGAGCCGGTAAGCTGGGCGTGCGTCAGCGCACGGTGGGCCAAAATCGAGTACCGTGGATACGCGGAGTATTCGACTGCGCGGCGAAGCTTGCCCTTATCGAGGTCGAGGTCGCAAGGATCGCTCAGGTGAGTCATCGGTCAGCTTGCCTTACACCTCCATCCGTAGGTCCGTGTATGTGCGGATGGCAGGTTCGTAATTCTTGTTCAGGATGGTTCCATAAGTTCCCACGGCCCAGACGTCCTGCGGGCCGGTGCCGGTGATGCTGGCGAACGTCGGCTTGTTTACCGCCTGGGGCTTGAGACGGTCGATTCCCAGATCGACGACCGTGAAGCTCGGCTTGAGCGGGGCGGCGCGCAGCTTCTTGCTGTTCTTGCCGCTGCGTCCGGCCTTGTCTTCCTTGGCGCCGGGGCCGACCGGGGCGGTGGACGCGATAGGCGCGGCGGCCGGGTTGAGCATGGCGTGGACCTGGCTCAGCGCCTCATCGAGCTTCTTTTTTATCTCGGGATCGGGGTTGGGCTCGATGCGCAGGTAAGCCTCGTAGGCGCTGAGCGCCGCCTTGGCTTGGCCGAGCTTGCGGTGCGTGGTGCCGATGTTGATGAGCAGCCGCGGCAGCTGGCGCACCGCATACGCCGCTTCAAATTCCTTGAGCGCTTCGGGATAGCGTTCGGAGAGAAACAGCTGCACCGCCGCTTCATAGTGCTGCTGAAAGCCCGGGCCTTGGCCTTGGGACGGAGTGGGGGGGGCGGCGGCAGGCGGCGGGGCTGCGGGGGTTGCGGTGGACAGGGCAGCCAAAAGCCCAGACGCGGCCGCGGCGCTACGCAGGGAGACTCGGGAGAAACGCAATATCATGCCTCCACCTGGATGCCGGCAGGAATCCGCCCGGGGGATCGGGCATTCCCACTTTGCTACTCCAAGATCTTCACTTGGTTGTCGGTAATAGGCGCCAGGATCTCAGTCCGGCTACCGCCCGCCGCTGCGTCGAGCTTGAGCTCTTTGTCGAAGAATCCTTCACGACGCAGGATCAGCAAAAGCTCACCCGCGGCGCTCTCCGGCGTAAGCGTGAAAGGAGTGGTGCCAAGCACCTTGCCATCGCTCTTGCGGATGACCTGCGCGCCCTTTGGATCGCTTCCGATCATCCACTGCACCTGTGCCGGTGCCGCGACTTCCCTCCCGGACTGCGGTGGAGGATTCGGCGTCCGCTGGGTCAGAAGGGCGGTCAGGGCGATTCCCCCGGCCAGGACCAGGCCGCCGACCGCGAGCATCATCCGGCTCGGCGGCGGCGCAGCGGATCTGGGCTCCGTCATGGCGAGCGCCGGAGCCGGGGTTTGCGCGACTTCTGCGGCGGCGCTGCGGTGGTTGGCGGTGGAGCGGACTTCTCCGACCGCTCCGCCCAAAGTAGAGGGCGGCGCCGTGGTCTGCGCCGGCTTGTCATTGAAAGTCGGCGCCGTGCCGGACACCAGGTTGGTGGCGACGTTGGGGTCGGGCGGCGGCGCAGCAGCAGCAGCAGCAGCGCCCAAGAGCGAGCCCGGCTCCGGCCGCCGCTCCGCGCTCAAGTCCGTGCGGTCGGCGCCGAGCACCTCAAGCTCCTTGACCACCTCCAACATCGTCGGGCGGGCATCGGCTTGCTTGGCCAGCATGCGCATCACCAGCGCTGCCAGCTCGGCCGGCAGCGCCGGTTCCAGCTTGGCGATGTCCGGCGGCGGTTCGAACAGGTGCAGCGCGATGAGCTCGCCCATCGACTGCCCGGTGAACGGCAGGCTCCCGGACAGCATCTGAAACAGCATGACGCCCAGCGAGTAGACATCGCCTTTGCCGGTCACGCCATCGGCGCCGCGGCACTGCTCGGGCGACATATAAAGCGGCGTCCCGAGCATCATTCCGGTCTGCGTCTTTACGTGATCGCTCTCCTGCTTCTGCAGCGCCTCGGCGACCTTGGCGATGCCGAAGTCGAGCACCTTGGCCCGATCCTTACCGGGCTGCTCACGATCCGGTGATATGACCACATTGTCCGGCTT
>CALFML010000233.1 GCA_937879845.1 uncultured Myxococcales bacterium | reverse complement strand
CCTCCCTCTTCTGCTATCAATTATTGATCCGGCTCAACTTCCAACTCGGACACCGGAATGGACAGATACGATGGCTCTTGGATCGGTTGTAATCCCAGGACACCCTCAGGCGGAGCCTGGGAACGCACTGAAACCGAGGCTCTGCCTCGACTTGTTAGCAACAATTGAACACGATTCACATCAACGCTCTGTCATCGAGGCGGAGCCTCGAATGCAGTGCGTTCCCAGGCTCCGCCCTCATCGTTACACACAACTTCATTATTACGACGCCCCATATGGTTTGGGTTAAGATGTAGCTGATTAGGGAAAGATCTTCCCCAAGGCATGGATCGCTGAACTTCCTAGATGGATGGATCCATGCAGGACTGGATAGCGGAGGAGTTGCGTACGGTGAGTTTACCGGATGCGAGGTTGGAGCAGCGTTGTCAAATCTTGCTGGATCGGCTGAGTAGCAAGCCGATGCACAGTTTGCCGACGGCGTGTCGGGGCTGGGGCGAGACGCAGGCGGCGTATCGGTTCTTTTCGAACGAGCGGATTACGCCGTCGCAGTTGCTGGAGCCTCACACGGCGGCGACGGTGGAACGGATTCAACTCGTACCAATGAAGTAGGCAAGTCTGCTGTACTGGGTGGATGCGAATTGAAACTCTGGCTGTTCATGCCGGACGCCACGTGGACAAAGCGACGGGCGCGGTAGCGAGCCCGATCCATTTATCGACAACCTTCGAGCGGGACGCGGATGGGCGATGGCCGCGCGGGCAGGTCCAGCCGGTGCGCCTTGCCGACGACGGCGTTCTTGCTGACGCCGAGCCGGCGGCCGATCTCCACGATCGCTCGCGGTCCGGTGGGGCGCTGTCGGGGGTGGGTGTGTCGCCCGGCATCACGACCGGCACGGTGCGGGTGGTGCGGTCGCTCGACGAGCCGCTGCCGCGTCCCGCGGCCGGTGAGGCGGACGAGCCGGCGATCCTGGTCCTGCCGGCGCTCCTACCGTCCTGGGCGCAAGAGCTGTGGCACGCCCGCGCCCTGGTCACCGATAGCGGCGGCGCCTTCTGCCACGGCGCCATCCTGGCCCGCGAGCGCGGCCTGCCGGCGGTTCTCGGCACACACGTGGCGACCCGCTCGATCCGCGACGGCCAGGAGCTGTGGGTGGATGCGACCGCCGGCCGGGTCCTGGTGCTCCCTTAGCGCGCGATACCCCTAGGTCCACACGGTCCCGTGACACCGCGGCCGATCCGCGCTAGGCTCTGGGGATGCCCGCTCGTCGCACCGTCGCCCCTGACATCGTCGGATGTAGCTTTCTTTTATACGCGGCGACGCTGTCTTTTGCCGTGCTCCGCGCCCCCTATGCCCATCGCACCGTCGGTCCGGTGGTTACCGACATCGCGATCTACGGCGGGCTGCTCGTGGTCTGCATCCTGGTCGCGCTGGGCCTGTTCCGCCGCCGCGAGTGGGTGCTGTGGCCGGCGCTGCTCCTGTCGATCGCGGTGTTCTTCGCCGGCCTTTTTGCCTGGCACGTGCCCGAGACCGCGCAGCTGCCGGCCGGCGTCCTGGGGGTGACCGGCTTCGTGCTGCTCGTCGGCCGCCGCAGCGAGCTCATGGCCGACGACGACAGCGACGGTGAAACCGACGAGGACGAGCGCGCTTCCGGCAGCCGCAAGGACCGCGCGGCCGACGATCGGGCCGGCGCCCCCGGCTAACCACGCCCGCCCGCGCCGACTTCCCGGGAGCTTACGTAAGCTCAATAACCGAGCCATTTTGACGCACTGGCTCGCAGCCTAATGACGCGCTGCACTCTCTCGTGGTATCTAGAACTATCTAGTGCTATCCAGTACTGTCCTCTTGTTACTCAACCTGAACTTGTGACACGGAAGGAGTGGCGACGTGAAGATACTGGTCAC
Organism: uncultured Myxococcales bacterium; assembly: GCA_937879845.1. GTDB lineage: Bacteria > Myxococcota_A > Polyangia > Palsa-1104 > JAEUJZ01 > CALFML01. Next base: position 15,011 of record CALFML010000233.1, on the reverse strand, counting down.
CGCCAAGCGCATTCCCGACCCTACGCAGAAGCTCAAGCTCAAAGACCAGGCCCTCGATCTGTCGGCGGCCAACTGGCAGCTCAACCAGTTCGATGAGTACGCCGTCGAAGCGGCGCTGCGGCTGATCGAAGACGGGGCGAGCCCCACCTCCCGCCAAGGCTCGGTGACGGTGGCGTCGCTGGGCCCGCGCGACATCCAGCAGCAGCTCCGCTCGGCTCTGGCCATGGGCGCCGACAAGGCGGTCCTCATCGAGGCCAAGGACGAGGAGCTCGACGCTACGCTCGTCGCCAAGGCGCTGCACAAGCTGGTGCTGCGCGATAAGCCGGATCTGGTCCTCATGGGCAAGCTCGCCGCGGACAACGAAGGCAACGATGTCGGGCAGCGGCTGGCCGGCATGCTCGGCTGGCCGCAGGCGAGCTTCGCCTGCACCATCCAGGTCACCGACGGCGGCAAGGCGCTCAAAGTCGGCCGCGAAGTCGACGCCGGCGTCGAGGTCAAGAAGGTCCAGCTGCCCGCGGTCGTCACCGTCGACTTGCGCATCATCGCCCCGCAGGCGGTGAAAAACGGCCGCACCAAGGCCGACTTCGCTTACCCCGACGGGCCGCGCTACGCGTCGCTCAAAGGCATCATGGCTGCCAAGAACAAGCCGATCGAGCAGCAGACGCTGGCCGGGCTCGGCGTACCGGCGGCGCTCAAGGTCAAGACCACCAAGGTCGAGATGCCCCCGGCGCGCCAGGCCGGCAAGAAGGTCGGCTCGGTCGCAGAGCTGTGCGAGAAGCTCCACAACGAAGCCAAGGTGATTTGAGGTAAGCGCCATGGGCAACATACTGATTTTTCTCGAGCAAGCGGCGGGGCGGCTGCGGCCGTCGGCGCTATCGGCGATTACTCTCGGACGGGCGGCGCAGAAGGCGCAGGGCGGCAAGCTCTTGCTGCTCCTTATCGGCGATGCCGTCAGCGCCGCGGCCAAGGAAGCGGCGCAGTTCGGAGCCGATGCGGTGCTTACGGTCGAAGCCCCGGCGCTCGGCAACTATCTGGCGGAGACCTACGCGCCGATCGTGGCGCGGCTGTGCCGCGAGCAAGGGGCGAGCTTGGTCGGCGCGACCTCGACCTCGGTGGGCAAGGATCTGCTGCCGCGAGTCGCCGGCATCCTCGATGCGGGCCTGGCGCCGGACGTGAGCGCGGTGCTCGGACCCAAGCAGTTCCGCCGCGCCAGCAACGCCGGCAACGCGCTGCAGACCCTTGAGGTCCTGTCGGACATCATCGTCGTGAGCGCCCGCCAGACCGAGTTCGCGCGCGCCGCCGCCACCGGCAGCGCAACCCCGATCACCGCCGTCGCCGCCGGCCACATCGACGCCGCTGGAGCGGAGTTCGTGGAGCTGCAGGAGACTAGGCGCGACCGCCCCGACCTCACCGAGGCGCGCATCGTCATCTCCGGCGGCCGCGGCATGAAGGAAGGCAAAAACTTCGCCCAGATCGAGCAGGTCTGCGATGTCGTCGGCGCCGCCATGGGCGCCAGCCGCGCCGCCTGCGACGCCGGCATGGTGCCAAACGATCTGCAGGTCGGCCAGACCGGCAAGGTCGTCGCCCCGGACCTGTACATCGCCATCGCGCTCTCCGGCGCGATTCAGCACCTGGCGGGCATGAAGAGCAGCAAGGTCATCGTCGCCATCAACAAAGATCCGGAGGCGCCGATCTTCCAGGTCGCCGACTACGGGCTTGTGGCGCAGTGGGAAAAAGCGCTGCCGGAGCTGCTCGCCGAGTTCAAGAAGCTCAAGGCGACCTCGTAGCGGCAGCTCGCGATGCGCCGGCTGCGGATAGGCGGCAAGCTCCTGCGCGTGCGCGATGAGCCGGAGCCGGCGCCGGACCCCAAGCGCGGTCCGGCGCCGCTTCTTTGCGTGCACGGGGCGGGCATGTCGTCGGTGGTGTTCATGGACGTGGTCCGGCGGCTGCCGCCGGCCCGGCGGGTGATCGCGCCGGATCTGCCCGGCCACGGGCAGTCCGAGCCGCTGGCGGCGGGGCTGAGCGGTGCGGAGCGCCTTGCCGCCTACCGCGATGCCATCGCCGCCGTGGGCACGAGCCTGGGCGTCCAGCGCGCGGTGCTCCTGGGCCACTCGATGGGCGGCGCGGTGGCGCTGCTTTCGGCGCTCATGTGGCCGGAAAAGGTGGCGGGGCTTGTGCTTCTAAACAGCGCCGCGGCGTTGCCGGTGACAGAGGAGCTGCTCGACCTGCTCCATCGGACGCTGCCGGGGCCTGGGATAGATGGCGGGCAAGGGTCGGCCGCCGCCTCTGAAACCGACGAATCGCCGTGGGTGGATCGCATGCCGGGTGAGCTGGCCGAGCTCAGCTTCTCTCCCGCGACCGCCCCGCAAGTGCGCGAGCGCTGGCAGGCGATGCTCCTTGCCACGACGCGGCAGACCGTGCTCGACGACTTTGCCGCATGCAAGAGCTTCGATGTGCGCGAGCGCCTGGGGAATCTGCACGTACCGACGCTCCTCATCGGCGGCGCGGATGATCTGCTCGTGCCGCCGCCGCAGCTTGCGGCGACCGCGGCGCGGATTGCCGGCGCAGAGCTCCACATCGTGCCGGGCACCGCGCACCTTACCCACGTGGAGCAGCCCGACGGATTCTTCGCGCTGCTCAGCGAGTTCCTGCGTCGCGTCTAGCTAGTTCTCATCCGAAACTGTAGCCAGGAGCCCCGAGTGGTGCGGCGCCCGCCTGCAGCGGCCGTGCGGACGGACGACGCGGCGCGCGGGGCCCGCAGTAAGTTTCCGGATGGGAACCCGCTAGGTCGGCCCCGTCGTCTCTTCGCTTATCGACAGCGGGGCGGCGCTGCTATCGGCAGCCTGGGCGGCGGCGCTTCCGGCCGATAGCGAGGACAAGGGGGTGCTAGAGCGCGGCGCCCGCGCCATGGCGCGCGTCAGGCGCGCGACTTTCTCCAGATCGATCCCTTGCTGCCCGAAGCGGTGCGCGTAGTAGTGCTGCACGAGCTCGGCGAAGCCAGCGCCGGCTCCGTCGCCCGCCAGCTCGACGCGGGTCGCCAGCTGCTGCAGCGTCTCACCCGGACGCTGGCTGTAGCCGCGGCGGCGCAGGACGAGCAGCGCCCGCCGCAGCTGCCCCTGCGTCTCCAGCTGCACCTGGACCGCCGGCTCGCGCCGCCGCCGCCGCCGCCGCAAAAGGCCTACCAGCAGCCCCGCGGCGACCAGCCCCGCTCCGCCGTACACAAGCGGCGGCACCACCAGGCGCAGCTCGTGCCGCGGGATGCTCACCGAAAACGGATTCCGGCGCCCGCTGCCGAGCGAAAAGAGCCGCTGCAGCCGCTCCGCCAGCCGCAGCTGGGCCCGCAGATCGTACTCGATGACGTACTTGCTCCAGCTCATCTCCAGGCTGTCGCTGAACTGGCCGATCTTGTAGAACACGCCGCGGCTGCGCGGCGGTCCCGGCGACAGCGGCGTCGGGTCGTAGGTGACCCAGCCGACGCCGGCGATGTAGCCCTCCACCCAGGAGTGGGCGTGCTGCTGCCGCACCACCAGGTAGCGCCCGTACTCGTTCCACTCGCCGCCGAGGTAGCCGTTGACGCTGCGGCTGGGAATATCGACGGCGCGCAGCATCACCGCCATCGCGGTGGCGAAGTACTCGCAGTGGCCGCGCCGCTTGTCGAACAGGAAATCTTCCAGCGGCTCGACGTGGGTGGGCGCCACGAGCTGGGTGGTGTAGGCGAAGCTTTTCTGCAGGTAGCTCTCGATGAGGCGCGCCTTTTCCTGGGGGGTGGCGGCGCCGCCGGCGATCCGCCGCGCCAGCTCGCGCACCCGCGGCGGCAGGTCGCCGGGCAGCTGCAGGTAGGGGAAAAGCTCGCTGGCGGTCATAAGGCCGGCGGACGGCACCGAAGCGACGGCCAGCTCCCAGCCCGGCCGCGGCCCGGCGGTCGCCGCCCCCGCCGCGGCCGGCAGGCTCGCAGGGCCGGTATACGTCGAGTAATGCACGCCGCCGCGCCGCCCCTTGGCGATGAGCTCATCCTCCGAGCCGAGCTGCAGGGGCCACTGGCCGGTGCCGATCCAGGCATCGGGGAGCTGCACCGCCAAAAGTCGGCCCGGGCCCGGCACGAACAGGACCTGCGCCTCCAGCGGCTCCAGGTAGATCTCGGTGTGCAGTGCCGACAAGAGGCGGGCGCTCGCGGGATCGCCTTCGAGCACGTGCAGGCCCTGCACATGCGGCAGCGGGCGCTCCAGCTGCGAGCGGCTGCGCAGCCACTGGCCGCGCTCGTAGTGATCGAAGGCGATGCCGCGGAAGCGCAGGTTGAGCGGCGGCACGGTGCCCGGGGTCTCGACCCGCATCACCACCTTGGGGTTATCGCGCAGGAGCCCGTGCCCGCCGAGGCTTATCTGCTCGGCAAAGCCGGTGAGCAGAAGCCCCCGCCGGCGCAGCGGCAGATCCAGGCTGACGCCGACGCGCGGCAGCAAAAGGAAGAACAGCCCGGCCAAGGCGAAGATCCCCACCGACACAAGCCCGGAAGCCAGGAGGAACGACGTGCCGACCACCCGCCGCGAGTTGAGGATGCGCTCGACCTCGACGCGCTCGCTCTCCGCCGCCTGGCCGTGGCGCCCGGGCAGGTGCTTGAGCAGGTAGTTCTCCTCCATCTCCCGCCGGAGGTGAAACAGCGTCAGGGTCCAGGTGGAGAACACGATGTAAAGGAGCAGCCCCAGCGAGTAGAGCACGCTCGTGCCGAGCAGCGACGCCGACAGGAGCATGAGGAAGCTGACCACGTACGCCTGCAGATAGTCGCTGTTGCTGCGCCGCTGCCACAGCTTCGCCAGCAGGAACACGCACAGGTAGCGCGTGCCGCTGTCCCACCACGACTCGCCGTGGCTGACGTCCGGCACCAGCACCACCAGCACCACCAGCAGCAGCGCGTACCAAAGATACGCGTAGGCGCGGCGCTGCATCCACGGGTGGCTCTGCGGATCAAAAAAGTACGAGCCGCACAGCCCCACCGCGGTGAGCAGCGTCAGCAGGATCGGCAGCTCGCCGGTGAGGGCCAGGAGCAGAAACGCGGTGCCGACCATCAGGTAGGACACGGCTTTGTGGGTGGCCGCGAACCTCATGCTGCCTCCACGACGTGACAGAACGCCGACTCGCGGGCCAGCGCGGCGCCGGGACGGACGATCATCAGGCAGTCGCGGCGCTCGCCGGTGCCGGCGGGGACCAGCGGCCCGCCGCCGGGCGGCATGAGCCGCGGAATCGCCTGGAACGGCACGTCCGGCGTCACCGTCTTGAGCAGCGCCAGCGTCGTCAAAAGCCGCCCGAGCGTCGTCGGGCTCCACAGGAGCGGCAGGCTCTGACCGGTGCCGCGCGTGCACAGGCGCAGGGCGTAGCCGTGCTCCAGATAAAACGCGCCGAGCGAGGCGCCCCAGCTGATGACCCGCTCCAGCTGCTGCTGCGCCGCCTCATCGCGGTGCAGCTCGGCGGGGAGGGAGTTGTCGATGAGCAGGGTGACCTGCGGGACCGCTTCGACCTCGTGCTCGCGCACCATCAGGCGCTGGCGGCGGGCGGCGCTGCGCCAGTGGATGTCGCGCGGATCGTCGCCGACGCGGTACTCGCGCAGGGCGTGGAAGTTGCCGCGGCGGCCGGTCTTGCCAAGGGCCATCTCGCCGACCGCCACGGTCAGCGCCTGCGGCCAGTGCGACAGCGGCAGAAGCGCCGGAAACACCACCACTTCCGAGCGGTGCTCGACGTAGCGCGAGGTGCGGAACAAGGCGAAGGGAAACTTGGTCGAGATGCGGAACGCGGTGAACACGTAGCGGCCGCGCCGCGACAGGGTGTGGCGGTAGCTGGTCTGCTGCGTGCGGCCGGCCGGGATCTTGAGGAAGTAGCAGCGCTTGTCGACGACCTGATCGTCGCACAGGTCCTCGACTTCGATGGAGAACGACGGGAAGCGGCGCTTCTCATTGCGCAGCACGATGCCCATCAGGAACGGATCCCGCGCATGCACGCGCGGCGGCGGCTGGCGGCGCGGCACGACCCCGCGCAGCGACACCTCGGCCATGATCAGCGAGGCGATGACCAGCGACAGCAGCATCGCCAGAAGCAGGTACAGGAGGTTGTTGCCGGTGTTGAGGGCGACTAGCGCGATGCACGCCACCACCGTCGCAAACCACCAGCCGTCGCGCGTCAGTCGGACCCAGCGCCAGCGCGCCCAGAACCGCAGGTTCATGGCAGCGGGATGCGCTCGAGCAGGCTCTGGAGGATGCGCTCCGCCTCAGCGCGGCCGTTGCCGAGCGCGTCGCCGTAGCCGCCTTGGCTGCCGCCGGGCAGCACCAGGCGGTGGGCCAGCGCCGGCAGCGCCAGCTCGCGGAAATCGTCGGGGACGCAGTAGTCGCGGCCCTCGGACAGGGCGCGCGCCTGGGCCGCCCGGTACCACGACTGAAAGCCGCGCGGCGACACCCCAAGCTGCAAGAGCGGCGAGCGCCGCGTCTCGGCAATCAGGCGCTCGGCATAGTCTAAGAGCGACTCGTCTACGCGCACAAGGCACACGGCGTCCTGCATGGCCATGACCTCTTCGGGAGTGACCGCCGGCTTCAGATCTTCGACCGGATCGTACTGACTCCCCCGCATGATAACCCGCCGCTCGTCGAAGCGCGACGGATATCCGAGGCGCACGCGCAACAGGAACCGGTCCATCTGCGACTCGGGCAGCGGGTAGGTGCCAAAGTGCTCCAGCGGGTTCTGGGTCGCCATGACCAGAAACGGCTGCTTCAGCGTGTAGGTGTAATGCTCGACGGAGACGCGGCCCTCGCTCATCGCCTCAAGGAGGCTTGACTGGGTGCGCGGGGCGGCGCGGTTGATCTCGTCGGCCAGGACGACGTGGGCGAAGATCGGGCCGGGCTTGAACTCGAACAGCCGCGACTCTTCGTTCCACACCGAGACGCCGATGACATCGGAGGGCAAGAGGTCGGAGGTGAACTGGATGCGGCGGAAGATGCCGCCGATCGAGCGCGCCAGGGCCCGCGCCACCGTCGTCTTGCCCACGCCCGGGATGTCTTCCAAAAGCAGATGCCCGCGCGCCGCCAGCGTCACGACGGCCAGACGTACGACCTCAGGCTTGCCGTGGATGACCTGATTCACGCTCTGAGTGAGACGGTGGAAGGTCGTGTAGGCGGCCTTGGCTGCCGACGATGCCACGGCCCGCTGGGCTGCCGCTCCGGCGGCTGTGCTGGGCACCGTACTCATGCGTGCGCTCGAAGTCGCATAGATAGCCAAGTTATTATACCTCGCCGCGGAGCACAGTTTACAAATTCCGCGGCGACATCGCCCAGATAAGGACCTGCTAAAGGCCGGCTAGGGGTCGGTAAGGGGTAGATAGGGACCAGTAAGGGCAGACAGGGTGGGAGCCGGGAAGGAGCGCGGCCGGACTTACTACCAGCCCAGGCCCAGGGCGACCAGCGTCGCCAGACCGACTCCGGCGGTGGCGAGGATCACGTGCAGCCCGGCGGTGGCGAACAGACGCTGGCGCGCCTCGCCGAGCAGATCGCCTACGACCAGGATCGCGCCTTTGCGCAGCCGCATGGTCTCCCCGCCGCGGAAGGCCCCGCCCTGCTGGTGGTCGATCTCTTCCGCCGAGCCCTGAATGGCGGCGCGCAGGCCCTCGACCGCCATGGCGTCGCCGACCCGCGCCGCGCCGCCGAGTCCGACCGAGATGACCTCGCCTTCCTCGACAAACACCGTGACCCGGCGATCGCCGCTGCGGATGGTGAGCGCGCCCTTGTCGGTCTCTTCCATGACGCCTTCGAGAGCGGCCGTTCCGCGCAGCTTGCGCGCCTTCTTCAGGTCGCGCACCGCGAGTACGAACAGGGGCACCATCGCCAAGAGCCCGAGCAGGAACAGGCTCGGGTGCGGCGGCGCGTGATCGCGGCGGTGGATCTTGGTGACGATCTTTTCCGGCTCCACCGACGTGAGCGGCATGACTTCGTAGAGCGACGGCGGCTTGTTGTCGGGGCCGAGGCCGGGCACGCTCTGGCCGGCGGCGGTCAGGCGCACCGGGCCGGTGCTCGGACAGCTCGCCACCGCCTGGGTGGTGTCCGGCGCCTCTTCCAGCCACAGCCGGCAGTCCAGCCAGTCGGCGGGGAGCCGGGTGCTGGCATAGCGCTCGATCTTGCCGTCGATGCGCACATCGACGACGATGAGCCGGCCAAAGCCGGCCTCGCCGCGCCACGGCAGCCCGCCCTGCAGCCAGGCGAGCGTCGCCCGATCATGCCGCTGCCCGCCGGTCAAAGCCGAGATATAGCTCTGCGGCTTGCGCATGTCGTTTAGCCGAATACCGAAGGCACAAAGGAGCCACAGACCCGCTAACCCGAGAGCCAAGCTGCGCATGCCGACTACCTCCGAAGGATGATTCCGCTGCCTACTGCCCCGACCGGGCCGACCGGGCCGACCGGGCCGCGGTCGCACCGGACACGGACGGTTCCCATCGCGTCACCTTCTCTATATGCTGCCGCGACAAAGCCAACATGCCAACCAAAGCTTATTTCCCCCGCTCGCACCGCTACATCGACGGCGCCGATCGCGGCGATGCCGAGCCGGGGCGCGGCCGACCTTCCGGTCCGCGTCCGCGCTCAGGCGATCCCACGCAGGAGCGCCGCGCTAAAGACGCCGGCTCCGTGGTCGCCCATGCGCCGCCGGAGCCGTGGTCCTACCCGCGGCCGGATTCGCAACCGGCCCCGCGGGGCGCCGCGCCGCGCCGCGTCAAAACGACCCCGGCCCCCGGGACCGCCGCCCCGCCGCCGGGGTTGGCCAAGGCCGGAATCGGCGACTGGCTGTGGACGTGCCGCGTCGGTTCGGAGGCCGATCTGGGCGATGAGCTCAAGTCGCACGGCCTTGCCGGACAGGTGGTGCAGCCGGGACTTTGCGTCTCGCCGGCCCGCCCGCGGACGCCGCACAAAGAAGACGCCGAGCTGACCTTCGCCCGCCAGGGCCTGCCGGTGCAGGCTCTGAGCGTCGCCGATGCCGACACGCTGGCGCCGATCCTCATCGAGCTGTGTTCCGACTCGCGCCACGCGCAGCGCGACAGCGGTCTGGCACTGCATGTGTTCGCGCCGGACTCGGACGCCGGCAACTTGCTTGCGGCGCAGGTGCTGACCTTGCACGCCCGCCTGTCCGCCGCGCTGCACGCGGCCGGCCTTCCGCTTGTCGCCGACGGTCTTACCGCGCACGCCGAAGGCGGCCGGCTGATCCAGGTGTGCCTCCTGTCTGCGGACAAGACGGCGGTCGGGATCCTGCCGGCCCGCGCCGCCCCCAGCCTGTTTCCCGGCGGCCGCCAGCGCTTCAAGAAGCCCAAAGATGCGCCGGCGCGCTCCGCGCTCAAGCTCACCGAAGCGCTGGCCTGGATCGGCCACGGCCCGCAGGCCGGCGAGGTCTGTGTCGATCTGGGCGCCGCGCCGGGCGGCTGGAGCCAGGTGCTGCTCGAGCGCCGCTGCCACGTCGTCGCCATCGATCCCGGCCGGCTCGCCCCGCACCTGCACGGCCGGCTGGAGCACCTGCGCGTCAACGCCTTCACCTTCGAGCCCGAGCTCCCGGCCGACTGGGTCCTGTGCGACATGGCCTACCGGCCGCTGGAAGTGGCGGCGCTGTTGGCCAAGTGGGGCCGGCGGCGCTGGGCGCAGTTTCTCCTGGCCAACATCAAGCTGCCGATGAACCGGCGGGTAGACATGCTGGCGCGGGTGCGCGAGATCCTCGCCACCGGCGGCTGGACCGGCCTGCGCATGCGCCAGCTCTATCACGATCGCTACGAGGTCACGCTCACCGCCTGGCGCGGCTTTGGCATCGACACGCGCATCGCCCGTCCGCCGGCCGCCGCCGCCGCTTCTCCGGGGCCGGGGCACGGCCCGCCGCCCGCGCCGCGGCGCTCGCCGCAGGGCGAAAAAAGTCCGTTGCCGCAGCGCGGCCGCAGCGGCGCCCGGGCGGGCTCCGCCTCTGCCAAACCCGCACACTCCAAGCCGCCGCAAGCGCGGGCGCGCAAGCCGCCCCGCGGCGCCTCCTCCTCGTCGCGCAAGCCGCAGCGCCCGCGCCGCTAGGGGCCCGCAGGCCGGGCCGCAAGTTTGCTGGCGCTCCCTCCTGCCGTGAGATAGATCCTGACTATGAGCCACTCTGCCGATCCCCATGCTGACCCCGCGTCGAATGCCCTTCCGCCCGCCGCGCTGCTGACCCCGGCAGACGACGCGGTACTCCCGGAGGAGCTGCAGCAAAAGCTCGCCGCGCTGCAGCGGATCATCGGCGGTTACGGGTCGGCGCTGATCGCTTTCTCCGGCGGCGTTGACTCCGCGCTGGTGCTGGCGGTAGCGGCGCAGCAGCTTGGCCCGAGCGCCGTGGCGCTCACCGCGGTCTCGGAGACCATGGCGGAGCGCGAAGTGACCGCCGCCGCCGAGTTCACGCGCTACCTTGGGGTGCGGCATGAGATCGTCCACTCGCATGAGCTCGATCGTCCCGGCTTCGCGCAAAACCCCGTGGACCGCTGCTATCACTGCAAAGCCGAGCTTTTGACCCACTGCGCGCCGGTGGCGGAGCGCCTGGGCATAAAGACGGTGCTGCTGGGGGTGAACCTGGACGATCTGGGCGACCACCGGCCGGGCCTCGTGGCGGCGCGCGAGCACGGGGCCAAGCAGCCGCTCGTCGAAGCGGGACTCAGCAAAGCCGAGGTGCGGCAGCTCGCCCGCCACCTCCGCCTGCCGGTGTGGAATAAGCCGCAGCTGGCCTGCCTGTCGTCGCGCTTCCCGTACGGCACGAGCATCTCGCCGGCGCGGCTGCGCATGGTCGACCGCTTCGAGCAGGGGCTGCAGGATCTGGGGTTTACCCAGCTGCGGGTGCGTTTTCATGAGCTGCCGGCGCTCGGCGAGTCGGCGGCTCCCGCCAAGACCCCCGGTGCCGCGGCCGCCCTGGCGCGGGTCGAGCTGGAGCCGCATGAGCTGGAGCGCGGCCTCCGCCTCCAGCGTGAGATCGTCGCCTTGGGCAAGCAGGCCGGCTTCGTCTATGTGACGCTCGATCTGGAGGGCTTCCGCTCCGGCTCCGCCAACATCGTCCTGCGCCGGCTGCCGATCGTCTCGCCCGCCGCGACCGTATCGACCCCGGCGACTGCCGCAGCTGCCGCCGCGCCGCCGCCTGCAGCCGTGGCGCCGAGCGAGACGCGGCCGCGCAAGCTGGTCGTGGCGGGGCTGTTGCGGGAACAGCCGGGCGGCGCGGTGCTGCTGAGCCAGCGGCGGGCCGATCAAGCGATGCCGCTACAGTGGGAGCTGCCCGGCGGCAAGGTCGAGCCGGGAGAAGATCCCGCGGTCGCGCTCCGCCGCGAGCTGCGCGAGGAGCTCGACATCGACGCCCAGATCGGCCAAGTCTACGATGTGGTGTTCCATCGCTACGCGGAGTTTGACCTGCTCATGCTGGTCTATGCTTGTACGTTCGCCGGCGTGCCGGTGGCGCGTGAGGTCGCGCAGGTGCGCTGGGTGGCACCGGCGCAGCTGCTCGAGCTGCCGGTGCTGCCGGCTGACATTCCACTCATGCAGCGGCTCATGCGCGAGGCGGCGTAGCGGTCTTGTCCGGGCGGCAGGCAGTCGGCGTGCTCGGACTGCTCCTGGCCGGCGCGGCCGGGCTTTTGGGCTGTGACGCGCAGTACGTAGTCGGCGCGCTTGGGCTTGTGTCCGTTCCGGGCCCGCACATCGGCACCACACCGATCGCCGTAGCCCTGGGATATCTGGATGACGATGATGCGCTCGATGCCGCGGTGCTGGATGCTGGAACCCAGCTGTGTACGCTGCATGGAAACAATGACGCGACCCTGACGGCCGCGGTCTGCGTGCCACTCCCAGAGCCGGCCGCGGCGCTGGGCCTTGCGTCGCTGCGGCTGCCGGGCCGAGCCGACCTTTTGACCGCCGGCCGCGTCCTGACCGCCTACACCGCGCAGCCCGACCTGACGCCGGTCGATCCGGTGCGTTATCCGCTTACCGGCATGGCCACTTCGCTAGTGCCCGCCTGTATAAAGTGCGACAAGCCCACGGCGCAAAGCAGCGGCCGCCAAGACGTGCTGGTCGGTGATGGGGGCGCCGCCGAGGTCGCGGTGTTTTTCGCCAACTCCGACGGCAGCCTGCGCGGACCGCAGCACTATCCGGTGGGGGCGCCGCCGGCCGCGCTGCTGTTTGCCGATCTGGACGGGGACGCCGCCGCGGAGCTGGTCACGGCCAACCTCGGCGCACCGGCGCTCACCGTGCTCGGGCCGCGCGGCGTGGCGACGTTTAGCGGCTGCCGCGAGGGCCGGGTTCAGCCCAGCCTGCAGAAGCCCAGCGCGGTGGCCGCGATCGATCTGGCTCACGACGGCAGTCATGTGCTCCTCGTCGCCGACCGGGCGGACGCGAGCATCCGCCTGTTGCGCGTCGCCCGCAGCGGACCCTTTACCCTGGACTGCGGCGAGGACGCCGGCGCGCGCCTGCCGGTCGCGGCCGATCCGCTGGCCCTGGCCGTCGCGGATTTCGATGGGGACGGCAGCGACGATCTGGTAATCGCCCACGGGTCGCCGCCGGCGGTAAGCTTGCTGCTCGGCGGTCCGGGAGGCCTCGCCGCGCCGCTTGTGTACCCGGTCACAAGCGAAGTGCGCGGCCTGGCGGTCGGCGATCTTGATAAGGACGGCCGGTCGGACATCGTCGTAGCTACCAGCGGCGATACCACCGTGTCCATCCTGCGCAGCGCCTTCCGCTGAGCCGCGTCTATCAGGTACTTTTTAGCGACAACTTTCCCTGCGCGAGAAGCCCATGGCCCAGACCCCATCGACGATGCTGCCGCTCGGCACCCCGGCGCCCGACTTCCGCCTGCCCGACTATCACGGAAACCAAGTCGAGCTGGCGGATTTCGCCGAGCAGCGCCTGCTCCTAGTCATGTTCATCTGCAACCACTGCCCCTATGTGAAGCACGTGCGCAGCGAGCTTGCGGCGCTGCGTCGGGATTTCCCGGACGGCGAGCTGGCGATCGTCGCCATCAACCCCAACGATGTCGTCGCCTACCCGGCCGACAACGCCGAGAACATGGCCAAGGAAGCCGCGGCGGCGGGGTATCGCTTCCCCTACCTCCTCGATGAGACGCAGGCCGTGGCCAAGGCGTACCGCGCCGCCTGCACGCCCGACTTTTTCTTGTTCGATGCCGGGCGAAAGCTCATCTATCGCGGTCAGCTCGACGGCAGCCGGCCGGGGAACGGCCAGCCGCTGACCGGCGCCGATCTGCGCCGCGCCATCACCTCGGCGCTGGCCGGTGAGCCGATTGCCGGCGAGCAGCGGCCGAGCATCGGCTGCAACATCAAGTGGAAGCCGAGAGGCGCGCCGGACTACTACGGCGCCGCCAAGTAGCCCGCCGCGCTACGCCGTCCCGCTCTGCTCGGCGCGTCCGGCGAGGCGACGCTGCACCCAGATCAGCATCGGTGGCAGGGTCAGCGCCAGCGTCATCGCCGCCAAGGCCAACCGCGGCATCCCGCCCAGGCGGTGATCCGGAAGCTCGTGCAGCATGAACGACCCCAGGAGCGAGCCCGAGCCCTGGCCCAAGTGCTGCACGGCCGACTGCAGCGACTGATAGCGCGCTCGCTCGTGCGGGTAGGGGACGCGCGTGGTCACCGCGCTCATCGAGACCGCGCGGGTGGACTGCGCGACCATATACAGCACGAAGAAACCGACCATCGGCAAGAGCATCCGGCCGCTCAAAAGGCCCGCCGACAACACCCCGAGGAGAAAGAGCGTGCCGACGCTGGCCATCAGCGGGCTGCCCAGGCGGTCGACCAGGCGGCCGACCCCGCGCATGCTGAAAAAGCTGACCAGGCCCCCGACCGCGTACAGGTACTCCAGGTCGCGGCGCGGCAGGCCGCAGTTGGCCTGAAAGAATGAGGCGAGGTTGGGCACGATGGCAAAGCTTGCCGCCATCACCAGGAAGACGGTGAGCAGCGCCACCGGCACCTCCGGCCGGCGGATGATTGCCGAGAGCTCGACTTTGGGGACCTGGCCACCGTCGCCGGGACCCATCCGATCGCCTGTCTGCGCGGTCAGGTGCCGGCGCATCGGCGGCAGCAGCAAAAGCGCCAGGGTCCCGACCACCACTCCGAGCCCGGCGACGGCAAAAAACGGCACTCGCCAGCCGCCGTGGCGGGCCAGCCATAGCCCGGCCGGCACCCCGAATACCGACGCCACGGAAAATGCGCCCATGACCGCCCCGAGCGCCCGCCCGCGCCGCTGCACCGGCACCGCGTCGGCGACCACCGCGATCGACAGCGAGGTCGCCGGCCCACCGAACGCTCCGGCCAGCACGCGCGACCCCAGCATCGTCCCCTGGCCCGTCGCCAGCCCGCCCGCCGCCGTGCCGAGCACCAGCCCGAGCAGCGCCACCGCCAAGGCGCTGCGGCGATCGAAGCGGTCGAGAAACAGCGCCCCGAGCGCTCCGGCGCAGCACGCCGCGGCGGCGTAGCTGAAGCTCAAAAGCCCGAGCCGCGACACTGGAATCCCGACACCCGCCGCCAGATCCGGACCGAGCGGCATGACCATCATGAAGTCCAGCACGTTGACAAATTGAATCGCGCCGATAAGCGAGATGATGGCGCGCTCGCCGAGCGGCTCGCGGTCAGGGCCCAGGGGTTGTCGTGACACCAGAGTCTCCCGCTGCGGCCACGCCGGACCGCATCCCTACATTACCGGGATTCCGCATGAGCTGATCATCCGCGGCGCAACTGTCGCCGCGGCCTGCCACTTCAGGGTCGGACTAGCGCCCGGCGACCGTCATCCGCGACACGCGCACGGTGGACGCCATGGTCGCAGAGCGCCGGTCGAGATCGTTGCCGACGGCGTCGATGCGCTTTAAGATCTCGTCGAAGTTGGCGGAGATCGTCACTTCGCTGACGGGCATGGTCAGCTCGCCTTTTTCGATCAGGAAGCCGGCGGCGCCGCGGGAGAAATCGCCGGTGGTGGCGTTGAAGCCAAAGCCCATCATGTCGGTCACGTACAGGCCGT
>CALFML010000232.1 GCA_937879845.1 uncultured Myxococcales bacterium | reverse complement strand
AGCTCGCGAACGATCGCCGGTGCGCAGCCTGGCGTCAGGAGCAGGACGATACGCAGACGCTGAAACTCGATCATTCAAACAGCTCCACCCCAGGCTCGCTGGCTTGCTTGTCCTCGACCCCGCACACCTGAGCGCTGATCTGCCGCTCCTCATCCAAAGGAAACAGCGCCGTTGCCTGGGCGAAGACCTCGGGCCCGCACGACGGCTCGCTGGGCAGCCGCTGCACCACGCTGTCGATGTGTTCAAGGCGCTGGCGCAGCCGGTCATAGAACTGCCGCAGGATGGCCAGCGGCGGTCCGAACGCCAGCATCGTCCGATGGTCGGCCAGCAGCTGATCGCCCTGGGGCTGACGCGCCGCAGCGTTTTCGCGCGCTTGCAAAAGCGCCGCTTCCGCTTCGTGGCGCTCGACCAGCCCGAGCAGCGCCTCGCAGATCATCCCGAGCTCGACCCCATGCTGCTCCACGACGCGGATGAGGTCCACGAGCTGCGGCCGCAAGAGCGCCAGCAGCTCGCCGGTCGTTAGCTGCGGTCGCGCCGCAGTTGGTCGGTCCATCGCTATCGTTCCCCCTGTGTTGACTTCCCCAAGGCCCAGCCCTTAATGCCTAGCGCCGCAGCAGCCGCTGCACCAGTGCCAGCACGTCATCTACCGCGAAAGGCTTGACGATCCACCCGGTCGCGCCAGCTTGCCGCGCCTCCTCCCGCCGCTCGCGCCGGGTCTCCGCGGTGAGCATGAGGATGGGAACAAAGCGGCTGCTCTCCGCCTGGCGCAGCGCCCGCACGAGCGCGATGCCGTCGAGCCGCGGCATGTTGATATCGACGATGGCCAGGGCGATGGGCTCGCCGAGCTCGCCCAGGCGGTCCAGGGCGTCCTGGCCATCGACCGCTTCCAAGGTCTTATATCCGGCGCCGCATAGCACGCTGGTGATGGTCTGCCGGATGGAAGGAGAATCATCGACGATTAAGATGGTGGACGCGGTCAAGTGCGCCTCCTTGCTGCCTCTCCGAGCAGGATGCGGGCAATCTGGCCCAGCGGTACCACGGCCATCGCCGCGCCGCGCTCAATCGCTTCTTTGGGCATCCCGAAGACCTGTGAACTGTGCTCGTCCTGCGCCAGGGTGAAGCCGCCGACGCCGCGGATCGAAAGGAGCCCGGCGACCCCGTCTTCGCCCATCCCGGTGAGCAGGCCGGCGACGGCACGGCTGCCCAAAAGCTCCGCCGCGGAGTTGAACGTGAGATCGATCGACGGGCGGTGCCGGTTGATAAGCGGCCCATCGCGCAGCTCGATGCGCGGCAGGTGCTTGTCGCGCAGCACGAGGTGGCGCCCGCCGGGGGCGAGATAGACGCAGCCGCGCTCCAGCACATCGCCGGAGCGCGCCTCCCGCACCCGCACCCGGCTGCTGGCATCGAGCTGCGACGCCAGCGCCGTGGAAAAAAGCGCCGGAATGTGCTGCACGCAGACCACCGGCGGCGCCTCTTCGGGAAAGCTCGAAAGGATGGTATGCAGCGCTTCGCAGCCGCCGGTGGACGCGCCGAGCAGGATCACCGGTTCGGCGAGGCCCGGCCGCGGCCGTACCGGTGCTCCGGTCACGGGGCGCGCGGCGCGAGCCGGAGCCGTCGGCGGCGTAGCGGAAGTAGGGGCGCGCAGCTGCGGGCGGCGCGACAGACGCAAGCGGGCGCGCGCGGCGGCCTTCACCTTGTCGACAAGCTGCAGGGCAAAGTCCTCCCCCACTTCTTGCAAGGCGCGATCCGGCTTGGCCATCACATCGACCGCGCCAAGCTGCAAGGCGCGCAAGGCCAGCTGTCCCCCCGCCGGCGTCAGTGCGCTCACCACCACCGTCGGCAGCGGCCGCACCGCCAGGAGGCCGCGGAGAAACGACAGCCCGTCCATATCCGGCAGGTCGACATCAAGGGTGATCACATCCGGCGACAGCCGGGCAATCTTCTCCTTGGCGAAGCGGGCATCGCCGGCGGTTCCCACCACCTCGATGTCGGCATCGGTCAGAAGCGCCGCGGTGATGACCTGGCGGGCGAGCGGAAAATCATCGATGACTAGTACGCGCAGCTTAGCCATCTTTGCCTGCTCCCCTGTGGTGGCCGCGCAAAAGGAGCGAGGATCCGTGGCTCTGATAGATGGACTGCCCGAGCGCCGACAGCCCCGGCGGAATCCGCAGCAGGCCCTCGGACAAGCCGAGGAACAGGCAGCCGCCGGGAGTAAGCTGCGCCGCCAGACGCTCGATCACCGCTTGCTGCGTCGGCTCATCGAAATAGATAAGGACGTTGCGGCAGAAGATGACATCGAAGCGGCCGCGGAACGGCAGCCGGTCGGTTAGAAGGTTGAGCAGCCGGAAGCTCACCCGCGCCCGCGCCGCCGGCGTCACCGTCAAGTAGCGCTGCTCGCCGCTGCGCACGTTCAGGAACGAGCCGCGCCAGCGCGGCGGAATCACGCCCAGCGGCTCGCGGTAGCACGCCGCCTTGGCCGTCTCCAGCGCGCGGCTTGAGACATCGGTGGCCAGGATCTTGGCGTCCAGCTGCGGGTTGTCGGCAAACGCGCTGTGCAGCACCGCGGCGAGCGAGTAGGCCTCTTGTCCGGTGGAGCAGCCGGCGCTCCACAGCCGCAGGCGCGGCGCCGTGCTCTGCGCCGTGCTGCGCCGCCACGCCGGCAACAGCAGCTCGGAGAGGAAGGCGAAGTGCACCGGCTCGCGGAAAAACGCCGTGGTGTTGGTGGCGACGCGGTTTACCAGGTGCTGCAGCTCCTCCTGCTGATTCTCCGCTGCGCGCAGGTAGCGGTAATAGGCCAGGAAGCTCGGCATCCCGAGCTCGCGCAGCCGTCCGCTCAGGCGCGCCTGCAGGAGTGCCTTCTTGCTGCTGCCGAGCGTGATCCCGGTCTGCGAATAGACCAGGCGCCGCAGCAGCTGGAACTCGGTGGCGGTGAGACGCAGCTCGCTCATCCCACCAGCCTCTCGCGCAGGATGCCGCGCTGCTCATCGGTGAGGACCCGCTCGACGTTGAGCAGCACCAACGTCTGCTCTCCGCTTTGCAAAAGGCCCGCCAGGAAATCGGCGCGCACGTTGGCGGAAAAGTTCGTCGGCAGAAGCTCCGGCGCGCTCGTATCCACGGTCACGACATCAAGCGCGCTGTCCACGATGAGGCCGACCACCGCCCCCACCGCTTCGACGATGATGGCGACCGTGAACTTGTTGTAGGGAGCCGCCGGCAGCTCCAGCTGTTCGCGCAGATCCACGACCGGCACGATGGCGCCGCGCAAGCTTATCACCCCGCGCAGAAACGACGGCGTGTTGGGCAGCCGCGTAATCGCCGGCAGCCCGACGATCTCCCGCACCTGCCGCAGCGGCAGGGCGTAGATCCCGTCGTTGAGCCCGAAGGAGAGGTACTCGCGCTGGGTAGACATGAAGTCCCGCTCCTAGAACGTCGCGAAATCGCTGTCGCGCGGCGCGCTGTGAATCGGCGGCGTCGATGGCGGCTCGCTGCTCGGTTTGCTCGGGGAGCGCGGCAGCGGCATGCGGAACGAGGTCGACAGCGGCGTCGCCTTCCCACCGCCGCTATCGCCGGTGATGAGGCTCAAGGCGCGCTGCAGCTCATCGGCCTGGAACATCAGGTTCTCGGCCGCCGCCGCCATCTCCTCCGCCTGCGCGCTGTTGGACTGCACCACGGTGTTGAGCTGCATCACGGACTGCGTCACCTGGCCGATGCCGCTGGCCTGCTCCTGCGCCGCCGCGTTGATGTTGGCGACCAGGCTTATGTACTCGCGGCTGCTCTCGACCATGCGCTCGATCTCCTGGGCCGAGCGGTCCACGAGGTCCACCGCGCGCTCCATGCGCTGCATGCTGTCTTTGATAAGCTCGGAGATCTCGCGCGCCGCCAAGCCCGTGCGCTGCGCCAGGGTGCGGACCTCGGAGGCGACCACCGCGAAGCCGCGCCCGTGGTCGCCCGCCCGCGCCGCTTCCACCGAGGCGTTGAGCGCTAAAATATTGGTCTGGAACGCGATCTCGGTCACCGTCTCGCTGATCTCCGATATCTTGATGCTCGCCTGCTTGAGCGAGGTCATCGCCTGCGCCGCCTGCGAGGTGATCTCGAAGTTCTTCTGCGCCGCCTCGCCGTTGCGCTCCGCCAGCTCACGCGCCCGCGAAGCGCCGTTGCGGTTCTGCTCCACCGTCGCCGCCATCTCTTCCATGGTGGAGCTGGTCTCTTCCAGCGAAGAGGCCTCTTCACTTGTCCGCTGCGCCATGGACTGGGTCGCGGCACGAATCTGGGTGGACGCATCGGCGACATGCCGCACCACGTTCTGGATGCCCTGCACGCCGTTATAGATGCGCCGCGTGGTGAAAAAAGCGAAGGTGCCGGCGGCGACGATGCCGACTAGCGCGGCGGCGACGAAGAAGCCGCGGGTGTGGACGTTGGTGGCCTGGATCTTGGCGCGCTTCACATCAAGCTGGGCCAAGAGCCGCGCCTGCAGCTGATGCAGCACCGCGCGTGAGACATCCACGGCCGCGTTGCCCTTGTGAATCAGCTCCAGCGCCTGTTGGCGGTCGTTGCTGCGCAGAAGGCGCATGATCTCGACCGCCGACTTGCGGTAGGTATCGACTAGCGGCGACAACCGCAGCGCCAGCCGCTGACCCGCGGCATCGCTCTCCGCCAGCTGCACCAGGTGGTCGCCGAGCTTCTCGTTGAACACCGTGCCGCGCCGCAGGAGATCCGCAAGCTTGGTATCGCTCGACTCCAGAATCATATGGCCCAGGCAGTCGTTCAGGGAAAACATCGTGATCTGCAGGTCGCGCAGGAGCAGGCCGAGGTTCGGCTGCCCCTTATCCTGCTCGGCGGCGGCCCGTGACAAGGTCTCGCGCAGCTTCTGCGCCAGCTCTTCGTGCTCGCTCAGGTAGGAGTGGATCGCCCTTTCCGCCGTGCCGCTGGTGATGAACTTGCGCAGGCGCAGGTTGCGGCGCTTGTACTCATCCAGAATCGGCCGCACCTGATCGACGAACGTCGCTTCCTCCGGGCCGATCAGCCGCGTGAGCATGGCGAGCTGCGATTCCATCTCGGTAAACAGGTTGTCCTGATCGTGAAAGATGGTGGTGGGATCGTCGCTCTCGGTCAGAGTCAGCAGGCGGTTGGACAGGTCGTTGACGTGCTCGAAGTCGCGGTGCAGGTGGTGCGTGCTGCGGCGCGCTTCGATGACCGAGTCAAGGAGCTCCGAGACCTCCTGCTCGATGGCCGAGACCCCGAAGATGCCGGCCACGCTGATCAGCACGGAGACCGCCGAAAACAGGATGACGAGCAGAAACAACCGGGTGCGAATCGAAAGGGTAGACATGATTAGTTCCTCATCAGCGTGCTCGCCTGGCATTCCAAGAAGCAGCGGACGGAGCGATCGGATGCGGCGAGCCGCCCGGGGGTCCCAGCGCCGGTCGGTTGACGACGGCGTCGAGCCCCGCGATATCCAGCACCAAGGCGATGCTGCCATCGGAGATTACGGCGGCGGCAAGGACCCCGGCGCCGACGCGCAAGGCGCGGTGGAAGCCTTTTAGCAACACCGGCTCTTGCGCCACGATTTCATCGACCCCCAGACCCAGCAGACCGCTCGGCGCGTTGGCGACGATGACGATGCGCGGCAGACCCACGGCGGCCTTGGCCTTGCCCAGCACCTGATTTATCCGGACCACCGGGACGATGGCGTCGGGCAGCCGGAGCACCTCGCCGCCGCCGGGGAGACGGATCAGCTGCTCCGGCCGCGGCCGCGCCAGGCTGCGCACCAGATCCAGCGGAATGACCAGGCGCTGCTCTTCGCTCCGCAACACCAGGCCTTCGAACATCGTCAGGGTCAGCGGCACGCTCAGGGTGAACGTCACCCCGGCGTCCGGCTGGCTGCGGACGCGCAGATCGCCGCCCAGATCCAAGACGCTGCGGTTGACGACATCCAGACCGACGCAGATC
>CALFML010000231.1 GCA_937879845.1 uncultured Myxococcales bacterium | reverse complement strand
GGGGGGGGGGTGGGGGGGGGCGGGGGGGCGCGGCGGCGGGGGGGGGGGGCGGCTAGTTCGGTGTCGGCGGCGCTAAGGGATAGGGGGCGGGTCAGGGTGGTGAGGTCGAGCTGGGAGCGCTCGACCAGGGCGAGTAGTTCCGGTAGCAGATCGGGGTGGCCGGGGCCGGCGCCGAGGATTTGGCATTGTTCGTTGGTGATGCGATCGAGGACGGCGGGGCCGCCAATGCTGGGATCGGCGGCTAGGGGGGCGGCTAGGGGGGTGGGGTCGGGCGACAAGTCGAGGGGGCGGCTGCGGTCCAGGAGGATGGCGGTGCCGCCGCGTTCTAGGAGGCCCAGGGCGCGGGCGCGGCCGGCGTCGCTGCCGGTGGTCTCGAGGATGGTTAGTTCGTGGGCGGGGAGGCCGGCGGTGGTCGCCAGATCGCGGAGGAGGCGGCGGGCGGAGTCGGCGTCGTGCTGGGCGGGGTCGAGGGCGGTCAGGGCGGAGTAGGGGGGGGCGCAGAGGAGGGCGCGTTCATCGGGGCGGGGGCAGAGGACGGCGGCTTGGCAGCCGAGGGCGCGGACGATCAGCACGGTTGCCGCGGCGCGGGGGCCGCCGCCGAGGACCACGCAAAGGCCGCCGGGTGACTGGCCGACGCGGGTGAGGCCGGAGTAGGGGGCCAGCAGGGCATCGCTGAGCGCGGCATAGCGCCACGCGGTATCGGGGGGGGGCGCGGCGGCGACGAACGGCGGCTCCAGGGGCAGCAGGAAGCGGGCGGGTAGGCACTCGCGGGCCACGGGGCGAAGGGGACGCGGTCGCTGGCCGGCACAGACGGCGATGCGGCCGCGGCGGCAGGGGTCGCACTCGCCGCAGGGGAGGAGGCGGGGGACCAGGACGCAGCGGCCGACGAGGTGCGCAGCGGACTCGCCGGCTGCTTGGACGATGCCCACGGCTTCGGCGCCGGGGTGGGCGCCCAAGGCGGAGCCGCAGATCAAAAGTTCGACATCAGAAGGAGACAACGCTATGGCCACAGCGCAGCTTGTAGCCTACTTCGGCAAAGCGCGTCTATGGCCTGCGTGCAGCGGCGCCGGCTGAACCCGCGACGCCGCGGTCTTACCGGAGCCGGACGACGGGAGGGTGCCGGCGGGGCCTCGGCTGCGCCCGGAGCGCGGCTTGGCCTGGACGATCGTCAGCGAGGGGCGAGGGGCGCCTACAGCTCTTCGCCGTAGTCGTCCGCTGAGATCGTGGCTTTGCCCTTGCCGGAGGTCTGCTTGGGGGCGGGCGTGGGGGCCGCATTGGTACCGGCGGCAGCCTCCAGCTCCCTGCGGCGCTTGTACCTTTCCAAGGCAGCGATCAGATCATCAAACGGAATCATTGCCCAATCGTACTCCAATCGCCGGGCGCGGAAAAGCGGATCGTCACCGCGACTCCGCCAGCGTCTAGGCCCCAGCCGTCCGCCCTGCGACCTGTTTATGGGGCACTCTTTATCCCCCCGTCGGAAGCCTATAGGCGTGGGCCGACCGGAGATGTTTTTTTCGGACAACGTCCGAAAAAAATATCGCAGGGAAGGGGGACCCACGCCGATTCGACTCCGATTGTGACCCTGCAATAAGCTCGGATGTGGGCGTGACACCGTCATGGCAGGGGGCTAAAGTGCCGCCGTGCCGGGAAAGCGCTTTGAGTCTTCGAATCAGCCGCCCGCGATGCCGCCAGGGGCAGGCTACGGCGGGGTTGCGACCCACGCCCCGCCACCGGGTCTTTCGGCTGGCGCGTCGCCGGGAGCGGTGGCGGGCCTGCGTCGCGTGTTGCCCAACAGCAAGGACGCCGAAGAGTCGGTGCTCGGCGGCATCCTGTTTTCGGGGCGGGCGATATCGCTCGTCGCCGACCTCGTGGATGCGGCGGACTTTTACGACGCGCGGCATGAGGCGATCTACGGCGCCATGGCGGAGCTCGACCAGAAGTCGCGGCCCATCGACCTCATCACGGTGGCGGAGCAGATGCGCCAGAGCGGCACCATGGCCAAGCTCGCGGCTTCCGACAACGAGGTCTACCTGGCGGAGCTGGCGAACAAGGTCGCGACGATCGAAAACATCGCCCAGCACGCCCGCATCATCCGCGCCAAGGCGACCGCCCGCCGCCTGATCCTAGAGGCCAGCGGCATCGTCGACAAAGGTTATGAGGCGGTCGAGGTCGAAGAGTACATCGACCACGCCCAGCAGGTCGTCTTCGAGATCGCCAACCGCTCCAACCGCCAGAGCTACGAGCCGGTCCGCAAGGTCCTGCACAACGCCATAAAGGCCATCGAGCAGCGCTTCAACCGCAAGGAGGCGATCACCGGCGTCCCCTCCGACTTCCACAAGTTCGACGGGATGACCTCGGGCTTTCAGCCCGGAGATCTCATCATCATCGCCGCCCGGCCGTCGATGGGCAAGACGGCGTTCGTCATGAACTGCGCCCAGAACGCGGCTTTGAATCACAACATCCCGACGCTGGTCTTCTCTTTGGAAATGTCCAAGGAGTCGCTCATCGAGCGTGTGCTCTGTTGTGAGGCGCGCGTCGAGTCGCAGAAGCTGCGCAGCGGGTTTCTGGAGACCCGCGACTGGATCAACATCACCAAGGTCGCCTCGACCATCGCCGAGGCGCCGATGTGGATCGACGACAGCGGCTCGCCGAGCATCATGGAGATCCGCGCCAAGTGCCGGCGCTGGCGCTCGGATCAGGGGGTGTTTCCCAAGGGGGTGGAGCAGATGGGCCTCGTGGTCATCGACTACTTGCAGCTCATCCACGGCGCGCCGCAGGGCCGCGAGCAGAACCGCGAGCGCGAGATCAGCGAGATCTCGCGCGGCTTGAAGGCGCTGGCCAAGGAGCTGCGGGTGCCGGTGGTGGCGCTGTCGCAGCTTAACCGCTCGGTGGAGTCGCGGGCCGACAAGCGCCCGATGGCTTCCGACTTGCGTGAGTCCGGCGCCATCGAGCAGGACGCCGACCTTATCTGCTTTATCTACCGCGACGAGCAATACAACAAAGAGTCGCCCGACCAGGGCATCGCCGAGATCATCATCGGCAAGCAGCGCAACGGTCCGACGGGGACGGCGCGGCTGGCGTTCCGTAAGGAGTACACCCGCTTCGAAAACCTCGCCGAAGATCGGGTCGAGTAGCCGCGCCAAAAAGGGTCAGGGCGGCGCCGCGTTGTCCGGGTTTGTGTCCGGGTGGGGGCGCTTCTGCCGCCGCATACTCTGCTCAGACAAGAAACCCTGAACAGAGAGCGAGAGATGGAAACCCCGAAGTTTTATCTGGTGATTGATTTAGAGGCCACTTGCGATGAAGACCATCGCATCGTCCGCGAGCAGACCGAGATCATCGAGCTCGGCGCGGTGCTGGCGGACGGCGCGACGTTGGCCCCGGTAGCCGAGTTTCAGACCTTCGTCAAACCGGTGCGCCACCCGCGGCTCACGCCGTTTTGCACCCGCCTTACTTCCATTACGCAGGCCGATGTGGATGGTGCGCCGGGCTTTGGCGCGGCGATGCAGAAGCTCGGAGAGTTCCTGCGCGGGGCGGCGGCGACCGGCCAGTTCGTGTTCTGTTCCTGGGGCGACTACGACCGGGATCAGCTGGGACGCGATGAGCGCCGCCACGGCACCCGCGCCCCGGTGGGCAAGCAGCACATCAACTTGAAGGAAGCGTTCCGCCGCCGCTCCGGCGATGATGGGAAGCTCGGTACGGGGCAGGCGCTGCGCCGGGTGGGCCTGCAGTTCCAAGGGACGGCGCATCGCGGCATCGACGATGCGCGCAATATCGCGCGCTTGCTTCCGTACTGTTTGGGAAAGGCGCCCATCCCGGGCCGGGCCAGAGCCGGCGGCGCCTAGTCCCCGGCGGCGCCTAGGCCGACGCTAGGTATCTGCCGCCGTCCCCCCTTCAGCCTTTGGGAATGCGATTAGCCGAGGATCTGCTGGGTGCAGAATCCGTTGATGCAGAGGTTGGTCGTATCGCAGCAGTTGGCCGCCGAGGTGCACTTCTCCTGCACCGCCGAGCACTGGTTGGAGGGCGCGCTGCCGCAGACCAGCGCGCCGCCGGAGTCGGGCTGGCAGTAGCCGTTGCAGCACTGGTCGCCGGTCTGGCAGGACAGGCCGTCGCCCTTGCACGGGTCCAGAACCCAGAAGCCGCGCGAGTTGCCGGCCAAAAGCTCCTGCGCCGGCAGATAGAAGGACGGGTGGCTGGCGTCGGTGCCGACTTTGCCGGTGACATCGATGGCGGCGACCCAGAGCTTCTTGGTCGTGATGTTCTGGACCAGGTCCACGCCGCGCGGATCGCTGCAGAACGGCGGCAGCGTGCCGAGGTTGCCGTACATGCGGCGGCTCGTGAACACGACCCAAGCGTAGCCGCCGGAGGCCACCGGGTTGACGGTCGGCTCGTAGTTCAAGGTGGGGTCGTTGCCGTGGTCGGCGTCGATGTTGCCGACCGTGTTGCCGTCGCCGGTGCAGGTTATCGATTTGGGGGCCGCCAGCTTGGGCAGATAGGACTGGCCGGCGGCGTCGAGGCCATTGAGCTGGTTGAGCGGCGTCACATTGGTGCCCGTCACCCCGGTCCAGGCGATATGGGCGCGAGCGCCGCCGCGCGTCCACAGCGCGCCATCCCCGTTGCCGTCATAGCCGGCGGCGGTCTGGTGGTGGAAGACGACCGACTTGGCATCCGGGAAGACCGCCGGCCAACCCGGCCGCGTCGTCGCCGGCTGGCCGGTGTCATCGGCGATGACCACGGGGTTGGAGAAGGTACGGGTCATGGCGTCGAAGGTCATCGCCACGAGCTTCTGGCTGGGGTTGGTGATGCCGGGGCCGGCTACGGGGTTGAACGCGACCAGCTTGCCGTCTGGTGCGAAGGCGGGGGTGCCCAGATCGGTGGAGACCGTACTGAGACCGCTGACCGAGAGCGGGTTGCCGCCGCCGGGCAGCGGGATCAGCTGTCCCGACCGCGACAGGACCATGCTGCCGTCGGGATATACCGCCGGGAAGGTGGCGCTGTTGGCCATCGCGGTCTCGGTCGCGCTGGTCGGCGTCAGCGTATAGGCAGAGCTTTTGCCGTAGTTATTTCCCTGCTGCACGACAAGCTGCGACCCGTTGGCAGCGACCGAGTGGCAGACCCGGCACTGCGCATCCGCGCCGCTGGCTCCGGCGACGAGCTTGGGACCGGTGTCGCCGACGTGGATGGACAGGATGGCGCCGCCGAAGCGCTTGTTGCCGCCGACCGCGCCGTCGGCGTTCTGGGCCAGCAGGGTGCCGTAGGAGTTGTAGTAGATGATTCCCGACAGATGGGCCGGGGCAATCGTCCAGGTCTGGGTGAGCGGCCCATAGCCCATGCCGCCGCGGGCAATCGTGATCTTGACGGTGAGGCGGTCGGCCTGACCCGATGGGGTGGGGCCGCCGGCGCTGTTGGTGGCCATGGTCCAGACATCCTGCGGGATCGGGTGGCGGATGAACGGCCCGCCGGTCTGGCTGAGGATGGCGGGACGGCCGAAGGTGCCGGTCCAGGTGAACGAGCCGCTGGTGGTGCTGAGATCGATGCGCACCGCGTCGGCATCGCCCGTCGCCCACTGCCACATGAGCAGCGGCGCCAGGAGGCCGCGCGGCCACACCGTGCCATTGTAGGGATAAAGCAGGGTCAGGTTCTGCGCCTGCCCATTATTCTGCGGGTTCTGCAGCACGTTGAGGACGTTGGGATCGCTCACCGAAGGTCCCAGGCCTTCGCCGCCGACGCCGCCGACGCCGCCGCTGTCGGTGAGCTGGCCGACCGTGGTGGGAATCTGCGCCTGCTCACCGGGGTCGCCGAGGTTGGGGCCGTTCTGCTGCGCGTTGAGGCGGACCAGGATCTGCCGCGCCACCGTCTGCGTGCCGTACCGCACCCGAACGGTGACCAGGCCCCCGCTCGTGCCGCGGGTGACGAAGGTCTCCGTAGAAGCGGGGCCGACCGGGAGCGTCCCGACA
>CALFML010000230.1 GCA_937879845.1 uncultured Myxococcales bacterium | reverse complement strand
GGCCGACGCGCTGGCGCTGGCCGAGGCCGGGGCGTTTGCCCTCGTGCTAGAGGGGATCCCGCGCGAGCTGGCGGCGGAGATCACCGCCGAGCTGCCGATTCCCACCATCGGCATCGGCGCCGGTCCGGAGTGCGACGGCCAGGTGCTCGTCCTCTATGATCTGCTCGGCATGAATGAGGAGTTTCGGCCGCGCTTCGTCAAGCGCTACGAAAACTTCGCCGTCCGCGTCCGCACCGCCGTAGACACCTATATAAACGAGGTGCGCAGCGGCGAATTTCCCACCGCTGAGCACAGCTTCACCCGCGAGCCGCCGAGCAAAGAGCGCGGCAGCCAGCCAGCGGCCCGCGTCGCCGCCGCTGGCGGTGTCGTCGCCGAGTCGGACAGCGGCGAGTTCCCCCTGGCCGGCATCGGCTGCGTCCCACTGCGGCCGCTCAACGGCGGTCGGGAGTAGCCGGTGAGCGCGACCGAGCCTCCCCCGGAGCTGCACCACGGCATCACGGTCTTGCGTGATCCGCAACAAATGCAGGCGCGGGCGCTGGCCAGCCGGCGCCGCGGCCAGCGCATCGTCTTTGTCCCGACCATGGGCTATCTGCACCAAGGGCACGTCTCGCTGCTGCGGCACGGCCGCGCCCTGGGCGAGCTCCTTTTGCTGTCCATCTTCGTCAACCCGATGCAGTTTGGCCCAAGCGAAGATCTCAGCCGCTATCCCCGCGATCTCGACGGCGATTTGCGCCAGGCGGCGGCGGCGGGCTGCGACCTGGCGTTCGTGCCGGAGGCGAGCGCGCTGTACCCGGCGGGATTTCAGACCCAGGTCCAGGTCACCCAGGTGGAGCAGGGGCTGTGCGGGGCGCAGCGGCCCGGGCACTTCATCGGCGTCGCGACCGTGGTGCTGAAGCTGTGCAATCTGGTCCAGCCGGATTTTCTGCTGCTCGGCGAAAAGGACTACCAGCAGCTACAGGTGCTGCGGCGCATGGTGCGCGATCTGAACCTGCCGGTGGAGGTACGCGGATGCCCGCTGGTGCGCGACGAAGACGGGGTGGCGCTGTCTTCGCGCAACGCCTACCTGTCGCCGACCGAGCGCGTACAGGCGCGGGTGCTGTCGCGGGCGCTGTTCGCGGCGCGCGATGCCTACCAAAGCGGCGAGCGTCGCAGTGCGGTGCTGCTGGAGACGGCGCGCGCGGTGCTGCGGGACGAGCCGGCGCTGCGGCTGCACTACCTGGAGCTGCGCGATGCCGACTCGCTCGCCGCGGCGGACGAAACACTGACGCGCAGCGCGGTGATCCTGGTCGCCGGATCTATCGGAACCACGCGGCTCCTTGATAATGTGATCCTGAGCGCATAGGTCCGCAGCCGAGCCGCCAAAAATGGCGCCCGCGCCCCGCCCCAGTCCCCACGTTCGATGACACGAAAGGAACCCCATGGCTGAACCGAAAGAGGCGCCGCTATCCAAGACCGAGTTTGCCAGTGCCTTCGCCGATCTGCAGCCGGCGATCCTCGCGGAGTGGTCGCAGGTGGAAGCCGCGGCGCTGGCTGGCACCGATGGGGATCTGGAGCGCGTGGTGAGCCTCATCGCGGAGAAGACGGCGCACACCAAGGCGCTCATCCGCCGCCAGCTGGAGGAGCTGCACCGCGTGCTGTCGGCGCCGCCGCGCCCGCGTCCGTCCTCCGGCCAGCGCGCCCGCCGCGGGGAGGCGCTGCCAGACTCGGTCGATGCCATGCTGCATGATCTGGAGGAGCGCGCCGCCCACCTCCTGCGCGATCTCCGCGGCAACATGCTGAGCGACGCCCGCGGCAAGGTGCAAGAGAACGTGCTGTTCTCCCTGATCATCGCCGTCGGCTTCGGCTTCATCGTCGGCGTGCTGTTCACGGGCTGGGGTCGTGGAAAATAACCCGCGGCGGCGCTACGGCGACGATGCCGCTGACGATGATGCGCAAGGTGGGGCTGACGATCGGCCGCGGGAATCGTCGCGCCTGATGCGGGTCGCGGTGAGCCTGCTGCAGGTCCACACGGAGATTGCCAAGCGCGAGCTGTCCGTGGACCAGGGGCGGCTTGTGCGGGGGGCGATCTTTTTGCTGATCGGCGCCTTGCTGGCGGCGACGGTGCTCGTGCTTTTGCAGGTGATTGGGGTGACGCTCCTTCAGGCGCACGGGCTGCGCTTATGGGCGGCGGTGCTGATGATGGCAGGGGTGGATGCGGCGCTCGCGGTGCTGCTGCTTTTGCTGGGGGCGCGTGCGCTGCGTCAGCCGGTGATGCCGGAGACGCGCTCGCTGCTGCGGCGGACCCTGGGGGCGATCATCGCGCCGTGACGCGCCTTGCCGCTGGGTCGGCGCTCTCCGGCGACGCGGCAGCCGGCGCCGCCGAATCCTCCGCGGGCGCGGCGGTGGCGACTTCGGCCAGCGGCAGCGAACCAAACTGCGCAACGAAGCGCTCATGCAGCCGGACCAGGTGTTCGGCGGGCGTGCGGTGTGGATCGGCGATGGCGAAGCGGCAGAGCAGGGGTCCAAGGCGCAGGGCGCGCTCACCGATGGGTCCGCGCAGGAGCGCGGTTAGGGCGGCTTGCAGGTCGTCGCCGGCGCCGTAGGCGACCATGGCGCTGCGGCCGCGCGGGTACGACAAAAGTCCCTGCTCGATCCGCAGCTGAAACACCCCGGCGCCAGTCGGGATCGTCGGCGCGGCGGCGCCTGCCTCCGGGGGAAGCAGCGTCGCCAGTGGAATCCAGGCCCCAAACTGCACGGCCAGCAATGTACCATGCCCGGCCATGTCCCACTCTTCCCGCCTTGATCCCAGTGCTTCTGCGGATGCCGCAGCGGCAGCGGACCGCGGCCTTACGCACCTGGACGAACAAGGCCGCGCCCACATGGTGCCGGTCGGCGAAAAACCTGAGACTGCGCGCCGCGCGCGGGCCAGCGGCCGCGTGCTCCTCTCCGGCAGCACGCTCGCGCGGATCACCAGCACCGATGCGGCGCAGGCGCTGCCCAAGGGCGATGTCTTGCAGGTGGCGCGGCTGGCGGCGATTCAAGCGGTCAAGCGCACCGCGGATCTGATTCCCCTATGTCATCCGCTGCGCATCACCGGGGTGACGGTGGACTTTTCCGTTCCGCCGGCCGACGCGGCGGGACAGGACGCGGCAACGGAGCAGCGCGCCATCGATATCGCGGTCGAGGTGCGGGCCCACGATCGCACGGGGGTCGAGATGGAGGCTCTCACCGCGG
The DNA here is from genome assembly GCA_937879845.1 of uncultured Myxococcales bacterium. Lineage (GTDB taxonomy): Bacteria > Myxococcota_A > Polyangia > Palsa-1104 > JAEUJZ01 > CALFML01. The sequence continues at coordinate 8,911 of CALFML010000230.1, read as the reverse complement.
TTTCGGTGGCGGCGCTGACCATCTATGACATGTGCAAGGCGGTGGATCGGGGGATGAGCATTACGGCGATTCAGCTCGAACACAAGTCCGGCGGCCGCAGCGGCGACTGGCAGCGCGACGCCGCCGAGCCGCCGAGCAGGTAGCTCAGCAGCCTGTTTCAAAAGCTACTACGCGACCTGATCACAGGACCTGCCGTGCTCACGGCCCCGAGGCCGCTCCGCGCGCCAGGCCCTGCGCTCAGGCCGCTCGCTACGCTTTTGAAACAGGCTGTCAGTCCGCGTTATTTGGCGGCGCACCGAGCCGCTGTACTCTGCCGCCGGTCTCTGGCAAAGTCCGGGAAATTCCACGCGCTTCGCGCCTCTTGGCGCGCTGAGGTATCCCATGGCCAGACGGAATCGCGGCATCGTGAAACCCAACTCGCAGGGGCAAGGCTCCTTGGAACCGGCCTCTCCGATCACTCGTCGGGCGGCGCTGCATCAGCTCGGGGTCGGCGTTGCCGCGCTGACGGTGGGCTGTGTGGCCGCCGCGGACGACTCACCGCCGCCGCCGCCGCCGCCGGAGGCGACTCCGGATCTGAGCACCCCGCCGCCGCCCGCGGATATGGCGATGCCCAAAGATATGGGGCCGCTGTCGCCGACGCAGCTGCTCGCCGGCATCGATGCGGTGGTCGTCCTGATGATGGAGAACCGCTCGTTCGATCACTTCCTTGGGGCGCTCAAGCGTGACTCGGCCTATCCGGGCCGCGCCCGCATCGATGGGCTGACCGGCAGCGAGTGGAACCCCGACCCGGCGGGCATGGCGGTGCCGCTGCACCGCCTGGAGACGTTTACCCCCGCCGATCCGCCGCATAGCTGGGATGCCTCGCACAAGCAGTGGAACGAGGGCAAAAACGACGGCTTCGTGCAGGCTCACGCGGGGGCGGACCAGGCCGATGTGATGGGCTACCACGACCGCAGCCAGATTCCCTTCCTGCACGCGGTGGCGGATCGGTTCACCGTCTGCGACCGCTGGTTCGCATCGGTGCTCGGACCGACGTGGCCGAACCGGTACTACCTGCACTCGTGCACCTCGATGGGCAAGCGCGATAACTCGCCGTTTCTGATTGGCGGGCCGGCGACGGTGTGGGAGCGGATGAAGGACAAGGGGCTCAAGGCCAAGAACTACACCCCGGGCCTTGTTCCGTTTTACGCCGGCGGCTATGTCGGCAAGCTGCTGTCGCTCAACCCGGCGGCGCGCTTCGACCAGTTCCTAAGCGATGCCAAGGCGGGGACGCTGCCGGCGTTTTCGATGATCGATCCGGACTTTCTCACCAACGACGACCACCCGAGCCACGACATCCAGCTCGGGCAGGCGTTCATGGCGACGATCATCTCCGCGCTGGCGCAGAGCCCGCAGTGGTCGCGCACCTTGCTCGTCATCACCTACGATGAGCATGGCGGCTTCTTCGACCATGTGCCGCCGCCGCATGCCATCGACGATCAAGCCGGCTTCTACCAGTTCGGGTTCCGCGTTCCCGGAATCGTCATCGGGCCGACGGTGCGCTCCGGCCATGTCGAGTCGACGCAGTACGACCACACCTCCGTGGCGGCGACGCTGCGGACGCGCTTCGGCATCGCCAGCCTGAGCCCGCGCATGGACGCCGCCGCCGATCTCGCGGCCTGCATCGATCCGCTGCGCATCGGCAATCCGGCGCCTCCGCCCCTCGATCTGCCCAAGGTCACGGTGCGGCTGCGCGATTCCCTGCGCTTCTCCGGCGTGCACAGTCAGCCGGAGCTTTTGGCCCTCATCCAAAAGGGCGTCATTCCCCGCGCGATGGTCGATCCGCGCTCCGACGCCGAGCGCACCCTCAGCTGGCTGCGCGCCGGCGAGCAGCTTGGCGCGCTGCGGCTACAGGACTGAATCGACATTATAGTGCATGGCCGCGCCGCCGCCGCTCCTGCTTCCTTCTGCCCTCCCTAAATCAAGAACAAAGTAGCGCCAGTACAGCCGCCGGTGCGGCGGTTTGCGCGCTCGCTGGCAGCGGCGCTGCGGAACCGGCGCGGAACACTGCGCCCCTGCGTCTAGCGCCTACTCCGGCCCACTCCCTAAAGACCTGCGCGCAAAACTACCGGCATTGTCCGAGCGATCGGGCTTTGCCTTCTCTCACGCGCTGAACCAAGCTATGCTTAAGACAGCATCGGTGAGCAGACCTGTAGGGGGGGACCCTGCATCTTGCTTGCTTTACCCACTGCGCTCAGGAGGTTTCTTATGCGTTCAATTTTTTCTCAGCGGCTGCTTACTGGTGGCGGCTTGGTCGTGCCGCAGCTACTCAGCGCGGCGCGGATGTTCTGTGCCGGCCTGGCGCTGCTCGGCAGCGTGTCGGTCGCCGACGCGGCACGGTTTATCGATGTCAACTGCAACAACATCGGACGCAGTAACGAGACCGATCGGCTACGCCCCGGCCAGCAGTGCGTCGACTATGTCGCTAACGGCAACAGCTGCGTCGCCGTGGTGGAGTTTCCTCCCACCCGGCCTTGCGATGACTACGTAGCTCCGGGCCCCAACGTCGCCGCGACCTGCCGGCCGGAGCTGGCTCCGGACAAAGACGCAGATGGGCTGGGCGACTCCTGCGACAACTGTCCCGAGCTCGCCAACCCGGGTCAGGAAGACGGGGACCTCGACCAGATCGGCGATGTCTGCGACAACTGCCCGACGATCTCCAACCCCGATCAGAAAGACAGCGACGGCGACGGCATCGGTGATGCCTGCGACGACTGCGCCTTCATCCCCAACCAGAGCCAGATGGACGCCGACAAGGACGGCGCCGGCGATGCGTGCGACAACTGCCCGACGATCGCCAACCCCGACCAGAAGGACAGCGATGGCGATGGCCGCGGCGATGCCTGCGATGACTGCCGCACGGCTTCCAACATCGATCAGAAGGATACCGATGGCGATGGGATCGGGGATGTGTGCGATAACTGCCCCAGTGTTCCCAATCAGGACCAGAAGGATCGCGATCACGACGGCGTAGGCGACGCCTGCGACAACTGTCCGACTGCGCCCAACGCGGATCAGAAGGACAGCCAGGGCAACGGCATCGGCGATGCGTGCCGGCCGGGCGTGCAGGGTGGCCCGGGCTGCTCGACGACTGGCGATCACACCGACGGCGCCGTGCCGCTGGCCAACGGGATGGCGCTGCTCGGAGCCGCTGCGGCGCTGACCCTGCTGTCGCGCCGCCGCCGCCAGCAGCTGCTTCAGGGCTAGGCCGCTCGCATTCCGCAGACGCCGAGCCGAGCGCTCGCCAGGCTCCCCATGAAACGGCGCGGAACCGCCGCGCCGCCTGCGCTCTCAGGCGCGTCCCCATAGTGCATAACGGAATCGGAGCCACCCGGCCGTGAAAAATAAAGTTGCCCAAAAAGCAGCGTAGCGGGTCCAAATGGAAAGATAGCCAGCAGCCTGAGAACACCATGAATGCCCAAGATCTTGCACGGCTGAGAGCAGGGAACGCGGAGTGCCCGTCCGATCTGGCGCTCGATCGCTTGCACGCCGGAGAGCTTTCACAAGCGGAGTCGCAGCAGCTCTCCGCGCATGTGGCAGAGTGTACGACTTGTCCGCAGCGGATGGCGGAGCGGCGCGCCGGCTTTGATGCGCTGCCCGAAGTCGATCCGCGGCCGCTCTTATCGGCCATCCGGCGGCGCTTGCATGAGACCCAGAGCGAGCCCGCGGCGCGGAAGTGGCTGCGCCAGCTGACCCTCCTTTTTGCCCCGATGGCGGCGGCAACCGCGGCGCTTCTGGTGTTCATGTGGGTGCGGCACGGGGAGCCGGAGCGTCCGCTTGGCACCTCTCCGGGAACTTCCGGTACGGCGGATCCGGAGCCCGATGTGATCCGCTTGAAAGGAAGCCTGGGTCTGCACGTATACCGGCTCCGCGATGGCCGTAAAGAAGGCGCGCAAGCCGCGATCAGCGGGGACCCGTTCGCCCCCGGCGACCGCCTACGCTTCGTCGTCGATCTCCCAAGCAGCGGCCAGATCGCGATCGTCGGTGTGGAGGCCGACGGCGATCTCTACACGGCGTGGCCGGGCCCGACCGAGCTTACGGAGTCGGCGCGTCCCGCGGGCCGCGGTCAGGAGCTGCCGGGAGCGGTCGCCTTGGACCAGAGTCCGGGGCCGGAGACCCTTTACCTTGTGCACTGCCCGCAAGCCAGCGCGCCGCCGCACTGCACGTCGATGGGAGGAAAGGGGCCGCCGCAGTGTGGGGCCGGCTGCAGCCTGGTCTCTTTTGTCATCAACAAGAACAAGGGTTCGTAATGCGCGCGGTCGCCGGATGCTTGCTGGCGGCGCTGTGGATCTTGGTCGGCGGCTCGCCGGCGTGGGCGCTGCCGGCCGACAGCTGGCTCGTCGTCATCGGCAGCAACGTCGGCGAGCCCGATGAGCTGGCGCTGCGCTTTGCCGAGCGCGATGCGCAGCAGTTCGCCGATGTCCTGCGGCAGCAAGCCGGTGTCACGAGCCGCCGGACCCTGATGCTTCTGGGCGAGGACGCGGCGGCGGTGCGGCGGGCGCTGCAGGACCTCAACGCGGAGATCCGCGGGCAGGTGGTCTCCGGTCAGCCGAGCGCGCTCGTGGTGTTCTACTCGGGGCACGCCGACGCCGGCGCGCTGCACCTCAAGGGCTCGGTGCTGCCGCTCGACGAGCTGCGCAAGATCGTGCAAGGGTCGGCGGCGGCGGTGCGGCTCCTGGTGGTGGACGCCTGCCGGTCGGGAACCATCACCCGCGTCAAAGGCGTGCAAGCGGCAGCGACCTTCGCCATCCAGCTGGAGGAACCGAGCGTCGCCGAAGGAATGGCGATCCTGACCTCCAGCGCCGCGGGGGAGTCGAGCCAAGAGTCGGATCGGCTGCGCGGCTCCTTTTTCTCCCATCACCTGGTCAACGCCCTGCGCGGCGCCGCCGACCGCAACGGCGACGGCCGGGTGACCCTCACCGAAGCCTATGCGTACACCTACGATCAGACGCTGCGCTCCAGCGGCCGGACGCTGGAGCTGCAGCATCCGACCTACGCTTTCGATGTGAAGGGGCGGGAAGATCTGGTGATCTCGACCGCCGGGACGCCGCAGGGACAGACGGGACGGCTGCGGCTCGGCGATGCGTCCTTGTATCTGGTCGCGGAGGAGCGCGAGGGCGGGCCGGTCGTGGCCGAGGTCGCTCCCTCGCACGCCCAGGCGCAGCTGCTTTTGCCCGTCGGCAACTACTTCGTGCAGCAGCGCCTGCGGTCGGAGTATCGCGAGTATCAGGTGCGGCTCGCCGCGGCCGCGGATGTCGTGCTCCAGCAGCAGCCCTACCGCTCGGTGCAGTACGATCGGCTGGTGCGCCGGCGCGGCGGGGCCAGCGCGCGCGTGCACGGCCTGACCTTGCTCGGCGGCGTGCATGGGGCGCTGGTGGCGGGGGAGGACGTCGCCGGCCAGCTCGTGCTCGGCTACGGCGTGGATCTGCCATGGCTGTCGATCGGGGCGCGGGTGCGCGGCTCGCTGGCAAGCGGTGCGTCGGTGGATGGCCTGGTCGCGCAGGAGCACTATGCGCTTGCGGCGGGACTGCTCGTGCAGCGCTTCGTCGATCTGCGCTACCTCAGCTTCGCCTTTGGCCTTTACGCCGAGGGGGTCTACCACCGCCAGGAGTTCCACAGCGATCGCCAGCTCGCGGCCCGCAACGCCTTCGGTTTTGGCTTCGGCGGACTTCTATCACTGGAGGTGCCGCTGGGGCGCGGACTCGGGTTGCGGGCGGAAGCCGGGCCGCTCACTGAGCTATTTCCGCAAGCGGCAACCGAAAACGGCGCCCAGTCCGGACAGTCCGTCGCATCGCCGTTCACGTTCTGGGCGGCAGGAGGTCTCGCATGGCGATTCTAGGATGGCGGGCCGCTGCCGCACTCAGCGCGGCGCTGTGCTGCAGCTGCGGCGATGCGCTGGTCGATAACGCCTACCGCGGGACGATCCTTTTCAACTTCACCGGCAACGTGATGGGCGCCACCGATGCCGTCGATTCCGGCGAGCCGATTCGCATTGCGGTGTTTTGGAGCTCCAAGGGACTGCGCACCATGGGGACCGAAAACCTCGTCGAGCAGCCCGCCGCGGCGCAGCAAGCGATCATTCCCTTCAGCTTCACCCTGAATTTGTTTGATACGCCGCCCGCCGCGCAGATCTACAAACCGCAGGAGGGCGGCGCATTTGCCATCGGCCAGCTGTTCGGCTACCCCGACCGCAACCACAACGGGCAGCGCGACCTGGATGAGCCAATCGTCGCTGCCTCATCTTCGCGGGCGCTGCTTTACGCGCCTGAGGCCCTGGCCCTGGAGAAGTCGCCGACCGGGCTGCCGGTGCCGGCCGGATACCATCTGATCTTCGCCTCGATTCCCTGCGGGCCGCGGCCGCAGATGCCGCCGCCCGCTCCGACCAGCGGCGGCTGCCCGGCGTCGCTGGGGCAGCCTTGCTCGACGGATGCGCAGTGCGCGCCGGGGGTCTGCATTCGCGATTTTTTAGCTCCGTGGCCCCTTGGCGGCTGCGGCCTTTCGGATCCGCCGCCGGCGGACTGCGGATCGCCGCAGGTGGCGCGCGTCGCGCAGCCGGGACCGGCGCCGACCCCGACGTACTGGGTGAAGAGCTGCACCACCGACGCTGACTGCGGACGCGCCTTTCCCTACCAGTGCGACCTCGCGCTAGGGGCGTGCCTGCCGACGCGCAGCTTGCTCATGCAGGTGGGCGATCCGCCGATGATCGCCCCTTGGTGCCGGTAGCGGCGCCGGCGCGTTGTACAATTGTGGCCGGGGGACACGGAATGAAGATGCAGCTGGGCCTTGCCGCCGTGCTGTGGGCGCTGCCGAGCCTGCCCGCCGCCGCCGCCCCCGCGCCGAGCCGCCCGTCGAGCAAGAGCCCGGAGTCGGTCGCCCGCGTGCTTGCCGATTATCAGAGCCGCTACCCGCAGCTGTGCCGCCTGGTCCGGCTTGGCCAGTCGCATGAGGGACGGCCCGTGTGGGCGCTGGTCCTCGGCCGCGGCTTGCGCGATCCCGACGATCGCCCGGCCGTCGTCCTCAACGGCGCTCACCATGGCGGCGAGCTCCTCTCGGTGGATGTCGTGCTCGATGCGATCGAGCTCCTGCTCTTGCGCTCCACGCCCGGCGCGGCCGGGGTTGCTGCGGATGCGGCGCTCGATCGCCGAGTCGGGCGTTTTCTCGACGAGTTTGCGATCTGGGCCGTGCCGATGGTAAACCCCGATGGGGTCTGGGCGGTCCTCAACGACAGCAAGCGCAGTGACCGCAAAAACGCCCGCGACAACAACGGCGACGGCCGCATCGACAGCCGCGACGGCGTCGATCTGAATCGCAACTACCCGTACCGCTTCGGCAGCCTGGGAGAAAAGGGCAGCTCATCCTCCCGCAGCAGCGACTACTACCGCGGCCCCGCCGCCGCCTCGGAGCCCGAGGTCCAGGCGATGATTCGTTTGGCTGACAGCGAGCGCCCCGCGGCATCGGTCTCCTATCACACCGGCACGGTGGCAATCCTTGCCCCCTATACCATCGATGGGGCGACCAGCCCGACCCCGGATGAGGCGTGGCTAGTCGCCCAGGGCATCTCCGAGCAGCTGCCGCGGCATCCCCAAGACCGCCCCTTCACCACCCGGCGCAACCTCTATCCCGTCGACGGCACGGATCAAGATTATCTCCGCCACCAGTTCGGCACCCTGGCGCTTTTGGTCGAGAGCGCGCGCCGTCCCGCAGCCAGTGCGGACGAAAGGCAGGCCATCGTGCGCGCGGTGCGGCGGACCTGGATGCTGCTCCTTGACCGCTACCTTGATGGACCGGCGATTGCCGGGCGGGTGGTCGATGCCAGCGGCCAGCCCGTCGTCGCCGAGATCTCCGTGGACGAGATCAAGACTCACGAAGGCGAGCACTGGACCACCCGCTGCCGCGACGGCCGCTACGATCGATTCTTGCCGCGTCCCGGCTCCTATACGGTGCGCGCCCAGGTGCCGGGACAGCCGCCGCTTGTGCAGACGGTGACGGTGGGTAGCGGCCGGATGCGCGTGGACTTCGCCCTGCCGGTGCCGAGCGCCGCCGCCGCCTGCCCGCCGCCACCCAGTGTACCCAGCGCTCAGTGAAGCGAGAACGGGTACGTTACGATCTGCGCCTTGGTCGAGGCCGGGAACGACAAGCCTAGGACGATGCCGCGGACGCAGGCGTAAAGTCCGTGGTTCATGAGGTAAGCCGGCGCTTCGACCTTGACGCCGCTCACCTTGCCGGTGCGCTGCACGCGGAAGGCGACGGTGATCTGCGAGTCGAGCTGCGCCTCCCCGCGGGCTTCGTCGATGCAGCTGATGATGCGGCTCTGGCGCGGCCGGAAGACCGCATCCAGCTCCTCCTGCGACAGCTCATGATCACCGCCGCCTGACTCGGCGAGATTGATGGTCTCGGTGCCGGTGAGCTTGTCGCCGGCGCTCACCAGCTTGCGCTCTTCCGGACGGAGCGGCGGCGGCGGCGGGGGCGGCGGCGGCTCCGGCTCGCTCGGCGGGGGGGCCGCGGCGGCTCCGGTATCGGCAGTGCCGGCGGTCGCCGGTGTCGAAGAGGCCGGGTTGGCGGCGCTGCTGCCGGCGGGTCGGCTGCGCACCGGACGCTTCTTGCTGACCGGGGCCGCCGGAGTACTGGCGACGATGCACAACCCGGCGGCGCAGCGCGTGCCGGTGCTGCAGACACGGCACGGATCTGGCTCCGGAATCAGGTGAAAGTGATAGTAGCCCGCCGCCGCGAGGGCTGCCGCAAGCAAGAATCCAAGGACGAAATTGCGCACGGGATCAGCGTCGGTCAGAACCCCGTCGGTTGCAAGCCCGCACCGTAAACCCTAAAACCGAGCTAAGGGCCAGGTCCGGGCTAAGTTCTTCCGTGGTAGCCT
>CALFML010000229.1 GCA_937879845.1 uncultured Myxococcales bacterium | reverse complement strand
GGTGCTGTCTGCCCTATTTCGACTCGCCGAGCGTCTTCGCCGCGATCCTCGATGATGTAAAAGGCGGCTTTTTCCGCCTTGCGGCGACGGATGCGCGGACCTGCAAGCAGATGTACCTGCCGGACACCAACGTCCTGCTCACGCGCTTCCTATCGCCCGGCAGCGTCGGTGAGGTCTGTGACTTCATGCCCATCCACCGCGATGCCAAGGGCGCGTATAAGGCGGGGCGGCATCAGATCGTCCGCATCGCCCGCGCCATCCGCGGCGAGGTTCGATTCCGTCTGCAGTGCCGGCCGGCGCTCGACTTCGCTCGGCGCCCGCATCGGTGCATAAGCGATCCGCGCGGGGTGATCTTTGACGGCGATGGCATCGACCTGGGACTCATAAGCTCTGTTCCGCTTATGCCCGACGGCGACGGCGTGGCTGCCGAGTTCGTCCTGCGCCCCGGTGAATGCCGCACCTTTACTCTGCGCCAGGTCGAGGACTATACGACGGCCCAAGATCTGCTCGATGAGGCGCCCAACGGGGACGACGCCTATGCGCGGACGGTGGAGTTCTGGCAGCGCTGGATCGCCCGCTCCAATTACAAGGGGCGGTGGCGTGAGATCGTCAACCGCTCGGCGCTCGTGCTCAAGCTGCTCACCTTCGAGCCGACCGGCGCCATCGTCGCCGCACCGACCTGCAGCTTGCCGGAAGAGATCGGCGGCGTGCGGAACTGGGACTATCGCTACACCTGGATTCGCGACGCGGCGTTTACCCTGTACTCCTTCCTGCGGCTCGGCTTCACGGAGGAGGCCGGGCGCTTCATGGAGTGGCTCTCAGCGCGAATTTCCGAAAAGGACGGTCCCAGCGGGCCGCTGCAGATCATGTACGGCATCGATGGCTGCCACGAGCTGACCGAAGAGACGCTGCCGCATCTTGACGGCTACTGCGGCTCGCGGCCGGTGCGGACCGGCAATGGCGCCGCGGCGCAGCTGCAGCTCGACATCTATGGAGAGCTTATCGATTCGCTGTACCTGCACGACAAGTATGCGCAGCCCATCGCCTACGATACCTGGCGGCACGTCCGGCGCATGGCGAACTGGGTGGCGTACAACTGGCAAACCGCCGATGAAGGAATCTGGGAGGTGCGCGGCGGACGCCAGCACTTCGTTTATTCGAAGCTCCAGTGCTGGGTGGCGCTCGATCGGGCGCTCCGACTTTCGGCCAAGCGCTCGCTGCCCGTCGATCGCGAGCGGCTGAGCGGAGTGCGCGATCAAATCTATGAGAGCATCATGGCGCAAGGCTACGATCCGCGGCGCCGGACGTTCGTTCAAGCCTTCGGCAGCGCCGCGCTCGATGCCAGCAACCTGCTCATGCCGCTCGTGCTGTTCGTCTCCCCTACCGATCCGCGGATGCTGGGCACGCTCGACCGCACGTTGGAGGAGCTTGTGAGCGACAGCCTGGTGCACCGCTATGAGCTCGGGCGCGGCGCCGGGGATGGACTCTCGGGCGGCGAGGGGACCTTCAGCATCTGCACGTTCTGGCTGGTCGAAGCGCTGGCGCGCGCCGGGCGGGTGATGGAAGCGCGCTTCATCTTCGAAAAGATGCTCACCTATGCGAACCATCTCGGTCTGTATGCGGAGGAGATCGGCGCGAGCGGTGAGGCCCTGGGGAACTTTCCCCAAGCGTTTACCCATCTTGGCCTCATAAGCGCCGCCTTCGCCCTCGATCGCGCGCTGGGGCGCCACGGGTAACCGGCAAGCGGAATCACGCGGGCGCGGCACGGTTATGAAGAACCATTCTTGTCCGGCGGCTAGCCGTACTTCAGATCGCAAAAAGCGGCGATGGCGCGCCCCAGGCCCTCCACATCGCCGTTTTCGGGGACGGAGATGCGGCAGATCTGCACGTTGTCCTTTTTCTGCGAGGCCTTGACCGCCTCCGGCAGGGCGCCCTGGGTCGATTCCTCCGGGTTTATGACGTAGAACACATCGGGGCGGCCGCCGCCGCTGGACTGGCCGTAGCTGACGCGGTTTTTGACCAGCTCCGGCGCGTGCGCCAACAGATAGTCGACGAACTCGTCGACCAGGTCGGCATGGCGGGTCGGCGCCGGCGGCAGGTAGAAGGAGAGGATGCCGCTTTGCAGACCGGCCGCGAGCTGCTCGTCCGAGAGGGTATACAGCGTGACCTCCCGTCCATGCCGCGCCAGCGCCGCGCGGATCAACTCGGCGAGGCGGCGGGTATTGGCGGCGATGCGTCCCATGCGCGGCCGCAGGTCCAAAAGCCCCGCCGCGAGAGCCAAAAGCTGCGACGGCTTGGCCAAGGCGTCCGCATCGCTGCCGGCGGCGCGCGCCTCATCGAGGATGCGGCGGGCCAAGGGATCATCACCGCAGCAGACGACCCCGAGCGTGGCCTTGCCGCGGGTGAAGTACTTCGAGCCGCTCTTGACGAGCACGAACGGCCAGCCGCGCGCAAACTCCAGGGCGAACAGCGGATAGAGCGGCGCCAGGGTGGTGTCGACGAGCACCGGGATCTGCCGCCCGTGCCGATCGCGGTGGGCGCGGAGCGCCGCCATGAGGCGGGGGAAGTCGTGCACCTGCAGCTCGGGGTTGGTTGGGGTCTCAAGGAAAAGGCAGGCGGGCCTCCCGCCGAGCGCTGGCAGCGCGTCGATGAAGCGGTCGATCAGGGTGAACGGCCGACCCGCCGCGTCGCGGCCCAGGACCGGCAGCGGGGCGGGCTCGATGCGCTCCTCCGCCGGCAGGATCTCGGCGATGAGCTGGCAGGTGCCGCCGTAGCCATTTTGCGCGTAAAAGAGCCGCATCGGCGCGGCGTCCGCCCCCGAGCTCTGGGCCGAACCCTGGACCGAACCCTGGAGCACGCGGGCCGTCGCGCCGAAGACCGCTGCCTCCGCGGCCAGACCGGTGCAGAAGTAGGCGCACTCCCGCACCTCCGGGAAGAGGCTGACGAGCTGCGCGCTGCAGTCCTGCTCCGTAGCGCTTGCGGCGGGAACCTCTGGCAGCCCGGCCAGCCGGCGCAGCTCCGCCTTGGCGTCGGCGGCCAGCAGCGCGGCCACGGTGCGCTTGCGGAGCAGCTGGATGTGCTTGGCATCGATGGCTAAAGGGCGCTTGATGAGCAGCACGCCCCCGTGCGGGAGGCCGTAACAGATGCCGTCCGCCTGATGCTGCATCAGATCGTCAGAGTAGGGGCCTGCGCTGACATACAGCGTCAGCGCGGTGCCGGGCGGCGGGGCGGGCAGGGGGCCCTGCCACTCTTCGTGCAGTTCCACCCCTTTGTGGCGCAGCGCCTGCTTTCCTGCTTCGGATAGCGGCAGCCGGTCCGCCGCGTAAAGGCGCACGGCCGGAGCGCTTCCGGCGGTCCCGCGCGCCGCGGTGGCCGCCTCGATGGCCGCCAGGAAGGGCTTGGTGCGCGAGGCGAAGGACACCGCCCGCGCCGCGCCGCTTGCCGCCTGCATGTATAGCTCGTAGACGGTCGACAGCGGGTGGCCGAGGCGCGAATAATCGTAGGGGTGGCCGCACTCGAAGAGCAGCGCCCGCAGCGCCTCCGGGTCGCGGATGTCCTGGTCGAGGATCTGGTCGACGGCGCGGCTTACGCGGCCGGCGAACTCCGCCTCGGAATGGAAGCGCGGCAGATCATAGGTGGTGGCCTCGGGCTCCCAGTCCTCCGGGATGGCCCGCGCTTGGCCGAGGATTCGCTGCAGGACCTGGATCAGTCGCTCTGGGGAAGGGTGGGTCATCTGTGGCGTCACTCCGGCTACAGCGTAGTGCCTCCCGGGCTATCCGCCAAGCCGTCCGGTGCCGCACGCTCGGGCGGCGCACCCAGCGCGCGTCCGCGCCGGCGCTCAGAGCTTTTGGGGCGCCCCGAACGTTGTGCGCCCGCCGGCTATTTCGGAACTCCCAGGAAGCTTGCCGGCAGATCCGACCGCGCGACATGGCAGGCGGCGCACTGGTAGGCAGCGCGGTAGGTGCGGCCGGCGTAATACTGCTTGGCCTCGGGAAGCGGCGGCGGCGTCGGCATTCCCGCCAGGCGGGCGCCGACGGCAGCCCGGATCTGCTCGATGCGCCCCTGCCGCGCCTCCAGGGTATCCTTGGCCGGATAGATCGCCAGGTCGTCGTCCTCGACGTTGATGAGCGCCAGGATCAGCGCGCCGGCTGCCACCTGCACCCGGCCCATCGCCTCGCCGAGCACCGGCATCGCCGCCGCCGGATCGCGGTCCGCGCGCGCCAAAAGCACCTCGGCGCGCTTGATAAGGAGGTCGCTGAGCAGCACCGGACCAGCCACCTTGCTGGTCAGCCAGCGCGGCTCCATGGATCCGGGCGCTGGCGGCGGCCCCATACGCGCGCAGTCAAAGCCGATCGGCGAAGGGCTGCAGGCGACATCGAGGAGCCGCTCCATGTGCGGCGAGTCGAGCGGAAACAGCGCCGGATCGCGGAACAGCAGGATGGTCGTAAACAGGCCGAAGCGATCCCTGTGCGCCTCCGCAATCCACGCATCCAGCGTCTCCTGGCTTATCGTTCCGGTGAAAAGCTCCTGGTTGAAGCGCGTGCTCAGGAGCTCATTGCGCAGGCGGGCATCGTCGGGCAAAAGCTCGGAGGCGCGGCTTAGGAGCTGCGCCGCATGCTGCATCCGCGCGAGCAGCTCCGCCGCGTCGTCCGGTTGCGCGGCGAAGCGGTGCGGCGAAGTCGCTTCGGCCAGCGACATATAGCCGTCTTCGACTGCATGATGGGTGGTGATGTAGACGAACGCGGCGTAAAGGAGCGCCCGCCCGGCCTCGCTGCGTGCCGCCGGATCGGTGAGCTCGCCGCGGTCCAGGCGTCCGAGCAGCGCCTGGGCCATGCGGTCCATCCGCTGCTCGAACAGCGGCAGCTCTTGCCGCGCCTTGTCATCAAAGAGATTGACCGATGCGAAGAAGATCGGCTGCAGCGTCGAGAACTCTTCGGGCGCCGGCTCGCAGCCGGAGAGAGAGGCAGCCACCGCTATCAGTGCAGGCAGGAGGCAGGCGAACCGGAACCGCATGGGACACCTCACAAGGTATTGCGCACTCATATCACGGGTTCCCTTAAAAGCGTTCGCTGCCTATCGCATCGCTGGCCGTGAGGTGCCAAAACTCGTCGGTCAGACCCGCCGCGGCAAAGATGGCCTGGGCTTCCGCGCGGGTCCATTTCCGCCAGTCCGCATCCGCATGGCGACCGTACCAGCGGGCCGCGAGCCCGGCGAGCTGCGGCATCGGCACCCCCCGCCCGCGCGGCAGCCGGTGCCGCGCCGACCACGCATCGATATCCGATTCGGAGCAAAACGGTAACACCATCGCGCAGAAGTGATGGACGTTGGCCCACGCAGCCCGCGGCGGCAGCGGAAAGTGGACGAGCAGCTCGTCCTGATCGGAGCGCCCGCCGCGCACGTTCAGCGCGATGGATTTTCCTTCTCCTCCGAGCCGCGTATAGATCGTGGCATCGCCGACGAGAGTCGTGATTCCCAGGGCGCACCACATGCACGGCGCCCAAAAGCCGCCGCGCGCGGACTCGACCCAGGTCGCGGTCGGTGACAGGGCAAAAGGATGGACAATCCACGGCGCGACAGAGTCCGGATGGAGGACGATGCCGTGGACCTGCTCAAGCTCCCGCAGCCCGCTCGCCACCGCTGCGGGGGTCAGCTTGAGCGCTGAGGCCAGCTCGTCCAGCGAGGGGGCGGCGCCCGACTGCAGGATGCCGGCGATGAGGGCGTGGTGAATCTGGCTGTAGGGAGCGGCGCCGCAGGTCGTCATGCGCCCAAGCTACCACGGGCACCTCGGCATCCGGCCTTGCGCTTCGTTTTGCTTCCGCTACAATCTGCATGTCTCTTCGCGAGACGCTTCATGGAAAACCACACGCGCAGCTGAGCCTTCCTCCGTTTCGGCTTCGTTTTCCTTTCTTGGCGAAAGGCGCGTGTCCATGTCCGTTCATTCCCTATTGACCGCTACACGTCTGCGTTTTTCTTATGTCAGCGGCGAGCCGCTGATTGCCGACCTGAGCTTGCAGCTCTCCGCCGGCCAGCGCATCGCGCTCGTCGGACCAAACGGCTCCGGCAAGAGCACCCTGGTGCGGCTCTTGTCCGGTGAGCTGCAGCCGGACGCGGGCACTGTTACCGGCGCGCCGCCGCTGCATGTCGCGCAGCATGTCACGGCGGAAATCAGCGCGCGCAGCGGCGGCGAAGCCAGGCTCCAGGCGTTGCGCGCCGCCTTTGCCGCGGGCGCGCGCGTGGTTCTGCTCGACGAACCGACCAACGATCTCGATCCCGATGCGCGGACCCACTTCGCGGCGCTGCTGGATGCTTACCAAGGGGCCGTGCTGATCGTGACGCATGATCCCGAGCTCCTTGATCGGGTGGATGAAATCTGGGAGCTGCGAAGCGGCGGTCTGCAGTGCCACGCCCCCGGCTTTGCCGCCTATGCCCAGCGCATCGAGCAGGAAGAGGCCAGTCTGCGCCACGCCATCGCGAGCCTGGAGCAGGAAAAACGCAAAGGCGAGCTCAAAGCCGCCGCGGTGCACGAGCGGCAGGAAAAACGCGCCGCGCGCGGTCGCAAGGCCGGCAAAAAAGCCAACCTGCCGGCGATCTTCCGCGGCACCTTGCAAAGGCGCGCCGAGGAGACCGCCGGCCGGCTGGATGCGGTGCACGAAAAGCGAGTGCAGCAAGACGCGCGCAAGCTTGCGGCGGCGCGGCGCCGGCTGCGGCAGCTATCGTGCTTTCGCTGGGACGCCGCCGCGGCTGTGCCGCCGGCGGGCAAGCGGCTGGTGCAGGTGGCGCGGCTCGATTTCGTGCTCCGCGGACCGCGGCGGGTGCACTTGCGCGGCCGCAACGGCTCGGGCAAGTCGACGCTGCTGGCGGCGATTGCCGGCGATCGGCAGGCGCGGCAGCGCTTCGGCGGCGAGATCGTGGTGGGCGCGCCGGTGTGTCTGTTCGATCAGCGGCTCGCCCGCTTTACTTCCGCGCAGCCGCTCTGGGACTGGTTCCGCGGGCGGCTGGGAACCGACACCGCGGCCGCGCGCACCCTGCTCGGCCGCCTCGGGTTCGAGCAGGAAGATCAGCTGCGTCCGGTCGCCTGCTTGAGCGGCGGTGAGCGTGTCCGGCTGGAGCTGGCCCTGGCGCTGAACCAGGCCGAGCCGCCGCAGCTCCTGCTGCTTGACGAACCGACCAATCACCTCGATCTGGAGAGCCGGCGGATCTTGACCGACTTCGTGCACGTCTATCCGGGCGCGCTGATCGTGGTGAGCCATGACGAGCGATTCCTGAGTGCGCTGCGGATCGATGAGAGCATCGATCTCGATCGCAGCCACTTCCGTTTACATAGCTGGACCGATGACGGGTGCCGCATGTGACAGAGCCCCGTGGCTGCGCACAGCTTTACGGCAGCCACTCCTGCAGCAGCTCCTCCGCGCGGGCCCAGAGCCGGAGTCCGTTTGCGGGGTCGATGGCGCGCGGCGCCGCGAGCTTGCGCGAAAGCAAGTGCAGGTAAATGCCCGTGTCCCCGGCAATGTCGGGCGCCGCGGCCAGGTAGACGACCGGCGCCGCGGCCTGCTCGGGGCTGCGGAAGAAGGCGCCCATCACCTGGCCCAGGAGCGGCTTCAAGGCCGCGGGGGCCTGCCGTGCGATGTTGGAGTTGACCGGTCCCGGGCAGAGGCTGTGGACCGCGACCTGCGGCTCACCCTGCGGGCTCAGGCGGCGCGCGAGCTCGGTGGCGAAGGTCACGGAGGCCAGCTTGCTGTCGCCGTAGTGGCGAAGGCCGTCGGTGATGCCATACTCGCGGAAAGCGCCCAGGTGCGCGAAGTCAAGACCCTCTGAAGATCGGTGCGACTCGGAGGCGACAAAGACGATGCGCGGAATCGCGCTGCCGCGGCGGCCGTTGGAGGCAAAGACATCGTTAGGAATGACTCCCGCAGTGAGCAGCCGGCGCAGCAGGATGAAGTTGGCGAAGAAGTGAACGGCGTACAGGATCTCATGGCCGTGGCGGGTCGCGGTGGCATGGCGCGGCATGAGGCCGGCGTTGCAGATCACGATGTCGAGCGTCTCCCCGCGGCGGCAGAGCTCATCGGCCAGCGCCACCACCGAGTCGAAGTCGGATAGATCGACGCGCAGCATCTCCACGTTGCCGCCGCCGGCCGCGGCCGCGATCTCGGCTCCGGCCTCCGGGATTCCGCTGCGGCAGGCAAGGATCAGCCGGGCGCCGCGCCGCGCCAGATCCGTGGCGATGGCCTTGCCCAGACCCACGTTGGCGCCTGTAATAAGGGCGGTCTTCCCGTCCAGCCGGATGTCCGGCGCAAGGGGCGAAAGCTCTCTCTTATCGGCAAAGACATCGAGCACCGCGGTGACCAGGGCGGTCAGCGTGTTCTTGTGACCGACCCCGGTTACCGCCGCCGGGGCCGCGGGTCCTTCGCTCTGCGGCTTTTCCCTTTTGATATCGAAGCGCGCCCGATAGTCGGCGAAGGTCTCTTCGATGATCGTCGGCGAAAGCCCGAAGTCGCGCGACCTGTAGACGTGGCGGCCGTAGCGGTTCTGGACATCCCGCGCCAGCACCTGCGTCATGGCCTGCTGCGCCTCCGCGGATAGGAGGAGACCGGCGTGGGCATAGATGCGCCGGATCTGCGCCAGGGGATCTTTTAGAAGATCGTAGTAGGACACATCGATGAAGCGCGCGGCGTTTCCCGCGTCGCGCACCGCGCTTGCGCGATCGAGCATCCGGCGCACCTTGGCCAGCCAGTGGCGGCCGACCTCACGCGGGTCGACTTTATCGGAAAAGATGCCGCGGCCATGCGCCACCATGCTGCAAAAGGAGCCCATGGTGGCCTGCGGATCGCGGTGCGTCTGGACCACGATGGCGTCGGGGAAGACCGCGAGCAGGGCGTCGAGGTGCTCCAGGTGGTGCGGCGTCTTGAGCACCCAGTGGGCCCCGGCGCGCTGCTGCGTCAGGACCTGCAGGGCGCGCCGCAGGTAGCGGTACGCTGGCAGCGAATCCTGCCCCTCCAGCCAGCGGGCGTAGGTGGGCACGTGGAGGATCGCCTCCGGCGCCTGGCTCATGAAGGCCATGTCGAGGAGCAGCACGTCCTCCTCCGGCGCGTCGGCCTCGACGGGGTGGATGGCGAAGAACTCCGGCGCCAGCGTCCGCAGGCCCCGCTCCGCGAGCTGCGCCGCGGCGCGGCGCCGGAAGCTGCCGCGCTCGCCCTCGCCGGGCAGCGGCGCGGGGCGCAGCGCCTCCCAGCTGAGGAGCCCGCGGGCCCGCGGGTCCGCGCACAGCAGCCGGTGAAGGAGCGTGGTGCCGGTGCGCTGCAGCCCCGCGATGACGAGGGGCCGCGGGATCGCGATGGCGCCGAGCTCCGGCCGCGCCGCGAACAGGGCCTCGATGCGCAGCCGGTTCTC
>CALFML010000228.1 GCA_937879845.1 uncultured Myxococcales bacterium | reverse complement strand
TCTACACAGGCGAAGACACTCTTTCCCTACACGACGCTCTTCCGATCTGCTGCACTTCGACGGGACGGTGTGGTCGGCGGTAAACACCGGTCTCAGCACGCAGATCGTACTAAAGGATGTCTGGGGCAGCGGCCCGAGCGATGTGTGGGTCGTCGGCGATCAGGGAACGCTGCTCCACTTCGACGGCACGCGCTGGCAGCCCGGCGGTTACAAGACCCCGTCGAGCCTGTATGCGGTCCAGGGCAGCGGACCTGGCGAGGTGTACGTCACCGCTTCAAACGGCGATGTCCTGTACTGGAACGGCAAGAAATGGACGGCGCTGGCGACCGGTACGCGCGGCCCGTTCGGCGGCCTGTGGGCCAGCGCTCCCGGCGATATCTGGCTGGGCGGCAACGACGCGGTCATCATGCGCTTTCATAACGATGCGAAGTAAGTCTGAGCAGCCCCGCTCGTGATGGCGATTGTGGTAGCACAGGCAAGTGCCACCACGCTGGAGAACCTACCGATGACTCGCAGGAAGCTGCTCCGCAGGCTGGTAGTTGCCGGCGCTGCGACCACCTGCGCGGCGCTTTTGCGGCCGCGCGATGAAGGCGATGCGTACAGTCCCTACTTCGCCGCGCTCAACGCGCTGCTCAAGCGGGAAGCGGCGGGACGGCCGGTGCTGGTCATCGACCTTACGCGCCTGGACGCCAATATCCAGAAGGTGCGCGACTCGCTGCCCGCCGGCAAGGCGTTCCGGGTGGTGAGCAAGTCCCTGCCGGCGGTGGGCCTCTTGCAGCGGGTGATGCTGGCGCTGAACACCAATCGCTTGATGGTCTTCCATCAGCCGCACCTGCTGGCGCTGGCGGCGCAGCTGCCGCAGGCGGAGCTGCTGCTCGGCAAGCCGCTTCCGGTGGCGGCGGCGGCGGCCTTTTACCGCGAGCTGCGCGGCACCGCGTTCGCGCCGGCGTCGCAGCTCCAGTGGCTCATCGATACGCGGGAGCGGCTGCTGCAGTACCGCGAGCTCGCGGTCGGTCTTGGGCAGAAGCTCCGCATCAGCCTGGAGATCGATGTCGGTCTGCACCGCGGCGGCCTGCAAGACCCGCGCGAGCTGTCGGCGCTGCTGCCTCTGTTCGCCGAATCGGCGGGGAGCCTGGAGCTGGCGGGCCTCATGGGGTACGACGCGCATGTCGGGAAGATTCCCGCCGTCGTCGAGAGCCGCGCCGCCTCCCTGAATAAGGTCTGTACGCGCTATCGCGAGTTCGTAAAGGCGCTGGCGGCGCACCTTCCGCCGCAGCAGCTGGCGGCGCTGACCCTCAACGGCGCCGGCAGTCCGACGTTCCGGCTGCACGGCGCGGACTCGCCGCTAAATGAGCTGGCCGCCGGCTCTTGTCTGCTCAAGCCGACCGATTTCGACCTGGAGCTCCTGGCCGATCTGCAGCCGGCCGCGTTCATCGCCGCGCCGGTGCTCAAGGCGCAAGACGGGCTGGCGCTGCCCGGGCTGTCGGCGCTCGGTCCGGCGTGGGCCGCCTGGGACCGGAACCGCCGGCGGACGTTCTTCATCTACGGCGGTCTGTGGATGGCCCAGATAGAGTCGCCGGCCGGCCTGCGCGACAACCAGCTGTACGGCCGCAGCACCAACCAGGCGATCCTCAACGGCTCCAGCCGCACTGCCTTGCAGGTAGACGACCACGTATTTTTCCGTCCGACCCAAAGTGAAAAAGTGCTGCTGGAGTTCGGCGACATCCTGGCGGTCAAAAACGACCGGATCGAGGCGCACTGGCCGGTGCTGCCGACGTAACCGCAAAGCGCCCGCGCCGGCCGCCAGCGAAACGAGGTTCCCCTGCACCGGGGAATGCGGTACACAGGGCCCATCCATTTACCGGAGGATCCGATCATGAAGCGAATGATGATTGCCGCCGCAGCACTGCTTGTTTCCATGGGCCCGATGTCCAAGACTGCTTTCGCCAGCGACTACAAATGCCAGGGCGACCGCGTCGAGAAGAGCGGCAGCACCAAGTACACGGTGCGCAGCTCGGGCAGCGACATCACCATTGAGAAGGGCGGCAGCACCGTCGGCAAGGCGGTCCATCGCGGCAGCAAGTACTACGTCGAGGTCTCGGGCAGCACGGTAGCGACGATCGAAAACGGCAAGATCGAGAAGTCGGGCAGCTCGTGGTCCACGGTCAACGAAGCCCAGCGGACCTACGACTGCACCGACATCGTCGCCGCCACCCTGTGGGTGCTCGACAAGGCCGGCAAGCTCTAGCCGCGGCCTCGCCGCTCCCCCGCCCGCCGGCAGCACCCGACCGCGTCAGCGAAACAGCACGAGCGCGGTCGACAGCGTAACCCAAACACCCCAGGCAATCGGCAGCCCGACCGCCAGCCAGGCCAGCGCGACGCGCCCATCCAGACCGCTCCGCTGCGGAGCTTCGGTCCGCTCCTGCTGCGCCCCGGCGGCCGGACGGCTCTGCGCCTGCAGCGCCGCGACTTCTTCCGGGCGCATATGGAAGCGCGCCGCCACCGGACCGATAAGCCGGTTGACGATAAAGCCCAAGCCCAGGAGACCGGCCAGGATGTACATCGTGAAATCGTAGACCCGGGCGCGCGGCACGCCGGCGCTGATCTGCGCCTCCCGGAGATAGTTCACAAGGATGGGACCAAAGATGCCCGCGGTCGACCAGGCCGTAAGGAGCCGGCCGTGAATCGCGCCGACGAACGGCGTCCCGAACAAGTCGGCCAGGTACGCCGGAATGGTCGCGAAGCCCCCGCCGTACATCGACAGAATCACGCCCAGCGCGGCGACGAACAGCGCCTTGTTGCCGCTGTGCGCGGCGGCGGGAACGCTGGCGTAAAGGACGATTCCCAGCACGAAGAAGGCGTCGTAGGTCCGCTTGCGCCCAAGCTTATCGGACAGCGAAGCCCAGAAGAACCGGCCGCCGATATTGAACAGGGAGAGCAGCCCGGTAAAGCCGGCGGCGATGGCCGCGACCGCAGCCTTGTCCGCCGGGTTGAGCTCAAGGAACGAGATCTCCGGCTTGCCGATGAGCGCGCCGGCGAAGATCTCCTGAAGCATCGGCGAAGCCATGCCGATGACGCCGATGCCGGCGCTGACGTTGAGACACAGGACCGCCCACAGCAGCGCGAACTGCGGCGTCTTGTGCGCATCGCGCAAGTGGACCGGGTGGACGGAGACCAGCGCGCGGCCGGCAGCCGGCGGCGTAAAGCCCGCCGGTCGGTAGCCCAGAGGCGGCACGCGATACCCGAAGGCGCCGGCGAGCATGAACCCGCCGTAGAGCACCGCCAGAACGGCGAAGGTCTGCCACACCCCGACCGACTGCGGCGTGGCGAACAGGTTCATGAGCTTGTTGCAGAGCGGCGCCCCGATCATCGCCCCCCCGCCAAAGCCCATGATGGCCATGCCCGTGGCCATGCCGCGCCGATCCGGAAACCACTTGATCAGCGTCGACACCGGCGAGATATAACCAAGTCCCAGCCCCACCCCGCCTATCACCCCCGAGCCGAGCCACAGCATCCACAGCTGATGCAGGTACACCCCGGCCGCCGAGATGAGCAGCCCGCCGCACCAGCACGCCGCGGAGACCACCCCCGCCTTGCGCGGCCCGGAGCGCTCCAGCCAGCCGCCCCAGATCGCCGCAGAGACCCCGAGCAAGACGAAAAACAGCGTATACATCCACCCAAGCTCACTGACCTTCCAGTCGCACCGGGTGCTCAGCAGCGCCTGCCCGAGCGTCGCCCCGGCGCAGACGATCGGCCGCTGCCCGCCGAGCGCCCGGCCGAGCGGCAGCCAGAACACGCTGAACCCGTAGGCCATGCCGATGCACAGGTGGACAGCCAAGGCCGCCGGTGGCACGAGCCAGCGGTTAAAGTCCGGGGCAGCGACGATCCGCTCGCGCGATAACAGGCCCCAAAGGCGCGGCTGTTGCGCTCCGGGAGGTTGTGAGTCGCTGTCGGGCGGCTGCTGACTCGTCAGGCCAGTCGTCGAATCAGGTAAGTTAGACGCAGACGGGGCTTTTCCAACGCTCATCCGGCTACTATCCTGCGCGGCGCGACAATCCCCCACAAAATACCGGTTTACGCTAACATGGACGCGATTGGCAGCGTCGCTCGCGCTGCCGACGCTGGGGTTTTCAGAGCAAGAGGGGGCCATGGGTCAGCGTAAGCGCAGAGAGGTCGGCTTCCGCATGGGCATCGCGACGACGTTCGTGCTGCTCTTCGCGCCGTCCATCGCCTTTATCACCTGGTTTGTCTACGCCCAGAACTCGCGCCTCGTGCGTGACATCGCCGACAGCATCATCGCCGAGTCGAGCGACGCCATCATCACCGAGAGCGCCAGCCTCTTCGATCCGGTGGGCGCCACCGTCGATGCCTTGGCCGGCGTCGGCGACATCGATCCGCAGGCGCTGCGCAGCCCCTTGCTCATGAAGAGCATGCTGCGCACGGTGATGAACTCGCCGCAGTTTTACAGCCTCTTTATCACCTTCGCCAGCGACGGCGCGCTCGTCGAGGTGATCCGCATTCCCAAAGGCACGCAGAAGTTTGGCCCGAACCAGACGCCGGTGCCGGCCAAGGCGGCGTTCGTGCTGCGCCGGCTAGAGCGCCCCGCCGGCCAGCCGCCGATCGACGAGTACACCTACGTCTCCGACAGCGGCGAGAAGGTCTTCAGCGAGACCGCCAAGACCGTCTCCTACGACATGCGCTCGCAGTCGTACTGGCAGGCGGCGGAGAAGACGCCGAGCAAGCGCATCATCACCGACCTGCGGCCCTACCACAGCTCGGGAAAAATCGGCGTCACCGTGGCCCGCGCCTTCTCGCCCGGCGGCCAGCTCGGCGGGGTCGTCAGCGGCAACATCTCGCTCGACAAGTTCTCTTACTTTCTGCGCCACAACGCGCCGGGAAAGCGCGGCATCGCCATCATCATTGACGACCAGGGCAAGGTGGTCGGCCATCCCGACACGACGCAGGTCGCCCGCCGTCAAGGCAATGGTATCGTCATAAACTCCGCCGCGGAGCTCGACAATCCGGCGGTGCTCGGGGCGCTGCCCGGACACCGCTGGGGCAACGACCGCCGGCTCTACACCGCCAGCGATGGCAAAGAGTACGTCGCGTCCTTTAAGCCCTTCGCCGACACCTTCGGCAAGCGGTGGGAGATCCTCATCGTCGTGCCCACCGATGATTTCATCGGCGGGCTGAAGAAGACCACGCGCCAGGTGGTGGTGCTCGGCATCGCGCTCGTGCTGGTCGGCATCCTGGCGATCCGCAGCCTGGCGTCGATGTTCACAAGGCCCATCAACAAGCTCATTCACGAGACCCAGCGCATCCGCAAGTTCGATCTGGAAGGGGGGCTGGTCCTCCCCTCCAACATCGCCGAGATCGCCAAGCTCGTCGATGCCACGGCGGCGATGAAGACCGCCCTGCAGTTTGTCAGCAACTTCATGCCCAAGCAGCTTGTGCGCGATCTGCTCGCCACCGGCAAGGGCGTCGGTACCGGCGGAGAGAGCCGCGAGATCACGGTCATGTTCACCGACCTCGCGAGCTTCTCTTCCCTGGCGGAGAAAGTCACCCCGGCGGCGCTCACCGAGCGCGTGTCCGACTACCTCAACGTCGTCTCCACCGAGGCGACCAAGCTGCGCGGCACGATCGACAAGTACATCGGCGATGCCGTGATGGCGCTGTGGAACGCCCCCGATCTGGATCCGGATCACATCGCCAACGCCTGCCAGGCGGCGCTCAACGGCGCGCGGGCGCTGGAGGAGTCCAACAAGCACTGGGCGGAGAAGGGCTGGCCGCCCCTGCGCATGCGCGTCGGGCTGCACACCGACCGCGTCATCGTCGGCGTCATCGGCTCGCGGGAGTTTGTCAGCTATACCGCGCTCGGCGACGGCGTCAACATCGCGTCGCGCCTTGAGGGGATAAACAAGAGCTACGGCACCCAGATCTGCGTCAGCCACACCATCTACACCGCCGTGTCGGACCGCTTCCTCATGCGGCCCCTCGACTATGTCGCGGTGAAGGGCCGCAAGGAGCCGATTCTCATCTACGAGCTCCTGGGCGAGCTGGCCCAGGGCTCCGCCAACGCCGTGACCCCGGACCGCCGCGAGCTCGCCGCGCTCACCACCGAAGCCTTCGCCGCCTGGGCGGCCAAGAACCCGGCCCTGGCGCTTGCGAAGTATCGCGCCCTGCTCGTCCGCTTTCCCGGCGACAGCGTGGGTGAGTTCTACGTCAAGCGCTGCACCGAAGAGCTGTCGGCGACCCCTGCCGCTTCTGACAAGTCCGCCGACTGAACCGCACCCCAGTTGAACCCCGAAGTTATTGCCCGGAGAGCGGGTGGCGCCGGAGGCGGGGGCCCTGCTGCGCCAGCAGCGGGGTGCCG
>CALFML010000227.1 GCA_937879845.1 uncultured Myxococcales bacterium | reverse complement strand
TTGCAGTGGGAGGACTTCAAGAAGAACAACGCCTTCCGCCTGCTCGATCGCTACCGCAAGAACCTGACCAGCTTCAACGACGACATCCAGGGCACCGCCGCCGTCGCCGTCGCCGGGATCGTCGCCGGCACGCGCGTCACCGGGATTCCGCTGACCGCGCAGCGCATCGTGCTTCTGGGCGCGGGCGCCGCCGGCGTGGGCATCGCCGCGCTGTTGCGCAGCACGCTGCGCCTGGCCGGGCTTTCGGGGGAGGCGCTGACGCTGGCCACCGCCAACCTCGATAGCAAAGGGCTGCTTGTCGATGATCAGCCGATCGATGATGCGCACAAGCGCGAGTTTGCGTGGACCGGCGAGCAGGCGGCGCGGCACGGCCTGGGCGCGGGCCAGCCGCGCGATCTGCTCTCGGTGGTGCGGGCGCTCAAGCCCACGGTGCTGGTCGGCACCTCCGGCGAGCCCGGCGCCTTCACCGAGGAGGTCGTCCGCGAGATGGCCAAGCACATAGACCGCCCCGTGATCCTGCCGATGTCCAATCCCACGAGTAGCTCCGAGGCGACCGCCGCCGACGTCATCCACTGGACCGCGGGCCGCGCGCTGTGTGCCACCGGCAGTCCCTTCGATCCGGTGGAGTTTGACGGCCGCCAGATCGTCATCGGCCAGGGCAACAACGCCTACATCTTCCCCGGCATCGGCCTTGGCGTCATCGTCTCGGAAGCGCGCGAGGTCACCGACTCCATGTTCGCGGTCGCGGCGGCGAGTCTGGCGCAGGAAGTGAGCCCCGCGGACCTTGCCAGCGGCAGCCTGTTTCCGCCCATCGATCAGCTGCGCAGCGTGACCGCCAAGATCGCCGCGGCCGTGGCGCGTGAGGCGCGCGAGCTGGGCCTGGCCGGCCGCGTCCTTAAAGACACGGAGCTCGACCAGGCGGTCACCGCGGCGATGTGGGAGCCCAAGTATCTGCCGATGGACGCGGTGGCGAGCGGAGCGGCGGTGGCGGGCGCGCGGTAAGGGGCCATGTCGCTCATCGATCGCGATCTCATCATGCGGCAGCTGCGCTTTTTGCAGCAGCTGCTTTCGCGCGCCAAAAAGGCGGAAGCGGAAAATGATTTCATCACCGCGCTCGATGTGCTGCGCGGCGGCTATCGCGAAGCCTTGGGGCTGCCGCAGGAGCTTATCTCGCGCGTCGATATAAGCTCCGCCCGGCTCATGCTCCGGACCAAGGAGCGGCAGAGCGCCTACGTAGAGCTTTTGCGCGCCGAAGCGCAGGTGCTGACCGCCCAAGGCGACGCGGCCGCGGCCGCCGCGGCCACCCGCCGCGCGGCCGAGCTCGAAGCCGCCCTCCCCCGCTGAGCGCCGACCGCGCCAAAGACTCCCTAGCAGGCCCCGTCTATTCCGCAGCACCTATCGCGCAGCCGGACGCCATCCCGTCGCCATCGCTCTGGCATCGCTCTGGCATCGCTCTGGCATCGTTCTGGCATCACTCTGGCATCAGGGTCCTTATCAGTTTCCATCGATCGGGACGTGCTGCTTGGCGATGCCCTGCTCGATGAAGCGCTGACGGGCCTTGGCAAGGGCAAAAACCGCCGTGGCTTCGTCATCGGCAAAGACATTCGTCAGCGTCTTTCCGGTGACAATCTCGACGGCGCGATCGACCAGCGCGATCGCCACCCGCAGCACGGCATTTATACCCACAATTGCCGTCAGGTGGGGATAGAGCCGCTCGCGCAAGCTGTTCGCTTGGTACCGGCGCGCCTCAGGAGTGCTCCAGGCGGCATTTGTGGCATCGATCAAGCACAGTATGTATCCGTACTTTTCGCCGAGCGCGTAGCACTCCACCGTAATCCGCTTCATCTCTTCCAAGTCGAAGCCGCCGTTACAGACTACGTAGAGGATGTCGCCATCCACCCGCAAGCGGTGCTGGCCCAGAGACTCCCAGGCATCGGAGGAGTCCGGAGTGCTTTCTTTGGGCTTTCCGGGCGGCTTGGCTGGCATGTCGGTTGGCGCGCGCGGCGGCTAGCGGCTGGCTGGCTGCGCTTCCAGCTCGGCCGATTCCTTTTCTACCGATACGCGGGTGCCGTCCCCGATCTGAGTGATCGAGCGCTCGATGAGCAGGTCCAGCGTCCAGTCGAGCAAGACGCGGATCTTGTTGCTCGTACCTACGAGCTTCATAAGGTAAAGCGCCCGCCACACGAGCCACCCGATGAACCCCGACAGGGTCACGCCGACTAGGCGCACGGCCGCGTAGTGCTCGCCGACCGAGACCAGCGCCCCGAAATCAAAGTACTTAAAGGGAGTGGTCGGCCGCCCCTGGAGCAGGCGCACAAGGTTTTTCGCCGCGTGCGGTCCCTGCTGGAACGCGACCTGCCCGAGCGGCGGCAGCGCCCGCTTGGTCTTGGGATCGACCAGGTACGCCGAGTCGCCGAGCACCATCACCCGCTCCTGTCCCGTAGCCCGCAGATCATCGTCGATCGTGGCGCGTCCGGAGCGATCGAGGGCCAGACCCGAGTTCTTGAGCAGCGGCGAGGGCTGCACGCCGGCGCACCAGATGCAGGTGCGCGACCGGAGCGTTTGGCTCTCCGCCCCGGTCTTGATGGTCACGGTGTCGGCGCCGACCGAAGCGACGCGGGCGTTTAGCACAAGGCGGATGCGCAGGGTCGAAAGCTGGCGCTGCGCCAGCGCCACGACCGTGGGATCCCAGCCCGGCAGGATCTGATCGCCGGACTGCACAAGGACGATGTCGATGAGGCTCGCATCGACCTCCGGATAGCGGTTAAGGAGTACGTGATAGATCAGATCATGCAGCTCGGTCGCGACCTCGATTCCGGTGGGGCCGGCGCCGACGATGACAAAGCGCATGAGCTCCTCTTTGGCCTCACGCGAGGACACAGTCGCGGCCTGCTCGAAAAAGCTGATGACGCGGTCGCGCACGGCCATGGCGTCGGCCAGCTCGCGCATGAACATCGCGT
>CALFML010000226.1 GCA_937879845.1 uncultured Myxococcales bacterium | reverse complement strand
CAGCGCGGCGAGCACCCGCTCGGTCAGCCCGAGCAGCAAGAGGAACCCCAGCACATCGCCGACGCTGAGGCCGGGCACCCGGATCTCGGGCGCGAACTCTTCGTAAAGCGGCACCCACTGCGCCTCGTAGCGCAGCTGGATGTTGGCGCGGCTGGCCGGCTCATCGAGCTCGGGGAGCCACAGCGTGCCGATGCCCAGGCCCATGGTCCGCAACAGCGGCTGGCGGTGCTGCACCAGCACCTCCTGCGGCCCCTGTCCGAGGGGCAGCCACAGGGCGCCATCGCTGTTCTTGGTCAGGAACACCGGCTCCTGCTGCAGGCTGGCGAAGGTCGGCTCGGCGCGGGTCGTGAGCTTTAGCGCCGGCGAGCCTTGGTTGTCCAGCCGCAGCAGCGACTCGCCGAGCGCTTGGCCGTCGCTGGAGAGGAAAAAGACATGCTCGGACAGGTTGACCGCGAAGCTCGTGGTGCGCAGCGCCTCGAGCTTGACCGTCTGCCACACCACGGTGTCGGTCGGCGTCAGCAGGAAGCCGTAGGCGCCGCGGTATTGCGCGGTGAGGCCGGTCTCGCTGGCGCTTATGCGCTGGGCCAAGGTGGTGATGCTGGGACGGAGCAGCGGATGGCTCTCTAGGAGCAGGTACTGCACGCTGGCCTGTACGGTCGGCGCCAGGCGCATCTGCTGCAGGGTGCCGGTCAGCTTGATGACGATCTCGCCGGGCGGCAGCTGGAAGTGGTACTCGCTGCCGACCTGCTCGGAGCTCGCCGTGGTGTCGACGGTCTGCACGTGCTCGCCGCTGCCCAGGCGCACGACGAACGGCTGATGCGAGCGGTTGGGGTTTCTGACCTCGAACTGGTAGGTGAACAGGGTGCCTTCGGGCTGCAGGGTGACGCGGTAGCGGGCGGTCGCGGTGGGCTTTACGACATCGCTTGTGCCCGGGGTCACGCGCACCACCGCGAAGCTGCGGCGGCCGCTGTTGTCGCGCGCCTCATCGAGGTTAATAAGCTCGCCGTCGCTCACCTGCGACTCGACCCAGAGCACCGAGGGCGCCGACTCCAGCTGCAGGCGATCGCTGCCGGCGGTGGCGACGCGGCAGCTGAGCGCGAACTTGGCGGCCAGGGGCACGAGCTCGTAGCTGCCGCTGCTCGTGCGCGACAAGATGGCGTCGCCTTCGCAGGCGTAGATGCGGACGCCGCCGGGACCGGTGAGGACCTCGACCCGCGGCAGCACGCCGGAAGCGCGGCCGCTAAGCTGTATGGTCAGATCGCGGCCCTGGAAGCTGCCGCCGACCCGCAGCAGGTCCACCACCGTGACCGAGGGCTTGCTCTGCAGCCGCTCATACTCGGGCAGCGGCAGGACGACCTGGGACCCGAGCGCCGCGGCGGTCGCTGCCGCCTGGGCCCCCGGCGGCGTTGGCGGATGCGGCGCCGCGCCGAGCCCGACGGCCAAAAGGAGCGCGAGGACCCCGGCGCGGCCGCCTGCCCCGGCGATGCCGGCAGCGCGAGCTGGTTTCTCGGGGACAGCGGTCATTCGGGCTCCTTATTCGGCGGTCGCCAGCATGATGCTATCGGGCGCTTGCGCTTGCGGTCAATGGACACAAACTCGACGATGCGGTCGATGGCGCTTTTGCGGCCGGGGAGGGCGCGGCCTAAGACGGCGGCCGGGATCGGGAGCTTGGAGCGGTTGCGGGGGAGTAGCGGCCCGGAGGCCTGGGGTGGGAAGCGGCCCCCGCGCTGCGGTCGCGCGGGGGCGGCTAGGCGGAGGCGCTTAGAAGTCGTACCGGCGCCGCCGGACGATCAGCGTGCCGACGAGCATCAGCATGATCAGGGTGCCGGCCAGCGGTACCTGGCTGCGGCTGCCGTAGGTGCAGCCGCCCATGTCGTCCATCTTGGGCTTGGGCGCCATGAGGCCCGTGCCGTCGAGGTTCACCGTGCCGATGGCGATGCCGTCCTTGGTCTTGATGGTCAGCGTCGTGGTCCGCGAGCCGGTGCCGGTCGGGGCAAACGTCACGTTGAGCGTGACCAGGCCCTGATCCGCGCCGCTCGCCGCCGGGATGTTCCCCGTCGGCGCATCGACCATCCAGTCGTCAAGGTTGTCGGAGAACGAGGCCACGTAGTCGATCGCCCCGGTGTCCGAGTTGGTGCACACGACCTTCAGCATCGCCGTGTTGCCCAGCGCCACCTTGCCCAGATCCTTGTCGCCCGGGGTGCAGCTGATGGTCAGAAGCTTCCCGGTGCCGTCGGCCTTGACCTGGGTCGGGGTGGTCAGGCCCGCCGCGTTGACGACGATGATGCCGCTGCGGGTGCCGTTGCCGGTGGGCCGGAAGGCGACCTTGAACGTCGCGCTCTGGCCGGTGGGGACCATCATCGGCGGCATGCCCGAGGTGATAAAGTCCGTCGAGTTGGTGCCGGCCACCGACAAGGTCAGCCCGGTGAGCGGCGCCGCGCCGGTGTTGGTCACCATCAGCGTCTGCTCCGGCGAGCTCTGGCCGATGATCGTCACGGGGAACGACATCATCATCGGCTGCACCATGATGTTGGCCTGCACGCCGGTGACGGCCAGCGGGATCTTGATGATGCCCATCTTGACCTGATCGTTTACGACGATCGCGATCTCACCGGTCTGCTGCATCGCCATGAGCGGCGAGGCGGCCACCGTGATCTTGATCGGCGAGTCGGTCTTTTTCAGCATCGAGCCATCGGTGGGCAGACCCGAGACCATGAACACGCCCGAGGGCATCGCCGGCGTCACCGTGCTCTTGCCGAAGACCAGCGCCTGGTCGCCGGTGTTGGTGATGGTGATGGTCTTGGACGCCGAGGTCGTCTTGATGTAGACCGCCCCGAAGTCGAGATTCCCCGGATCCACCACGGCCTGGGGACCGGTGGCGGTTCCGGTGAGCGGGATCTTGGCGGTGTGGCCGGCCATGAGGTCGGTGGCGATGGTGAGCGAGGCGCTCTGCGCGCCGATGTCCACCGGGCAGAACTGCACCGCGATGGTGTAGGTTCCGCCGCTCGCCGGCACCGCCTTGGCGCCCATCGGCAGGGTGAACTTGAACGAGCCGGGGTTTGTGCCGGTGTTGCTCACCGACAGGATGCGCAGCGCATCGGTGCCGCTGTTGGTGATGACGACGTTCTGGGCGGGGGAGCAGGTGCCGGTCTGCTGCGTCGGCGTAAAGTCGATCTTGTCCGGCTGCAGGTTGAAGTTGGCGACCGTGCCCTTGCACGATACGGCGATCGTCGCGGTGGCCATCATCGGGTCGTCGCTGTTGATGCTCAGCGTCGATTGCCGCAGACCTTGCATGGTGGGGTTGCACTGGATCGACAGCGTGCCGGTGCCGCCGTTGGGGGCGATCTTGAGCGGCGGCATGCTGATGACGCCGAAGTCCCCGGCGTCGCCGCCGGTGAAGGTCAGGGCGGAGATCGTCAGATCGGCGAGTCCGGAGTTGGTGACCGTAATCTGCTGCTCGGGACCGGTCTGACCCACGCGCACCGGCGACAGCACGATCGAGCTTGGCACCTGGATCTTCGGCTTGCCGAGCGATCCCTTCACGTTCACCGTCGCGTTGTAGCTGCTGCCGGCGATGCTGTAGGGGACGCGCAGGGTGGTGTTGTACAGGGTCTCGGCGGTCGGGGTGAACTTGACATCGAACGAGACCGAAGCGCCGGCGCCGAGCAGCGTCGGCAGGGGGCTTGGCACCTTATCCAGCCCGAAGTTGGTGGCATCGGTGATCGTCGGCGTCGGGTTCAGGCTGAGGTAGCCGCCGCCGGTGTTGGTGATGGTGACGGTGATCGGGGTCGGCGTCTTGCCCACCGGCACGCCGCCGAAGTTGAGCTGGTTGGGCTGCAGGTCGAACACCGGTCCTTGACCGGTCACCGACAGGTTCACCACGGTCGGCGGGGAGCCGACGCCGCTCTGCGTGACGGTGTAGGTCGCGGAGATTTTGCCCGTCGCGGTCGGCAGCGCGGTGATGCTGAGCGAGAGCTTCTCACCGGGATTTAGGAGCTTGGGATAGCTCGCGCCCATGATTGTAAACGTGCCGGCCGGAGCGAGCGTGCCGCCGGTGAGGGTCACCGGATCGGTACCGGTGTTGGTCAGATCCACGCCGAGCGGCAGCGAGATCGTGCCTTGCGGGACGGTGCCGAAGTCAGCCGGCTGCGGCGAGACCTTCAGCGGGTTGGCGACGTAGATGAGCGAGTTGGCGATGAGCTTGCTGGCATCGCTCGTCGGGTCGTAGCAGCCGCTGCTGCCGATGTCGCTGCCGACCGCGTACAGGTTCAGATCGACGCGCGGCTTGCCGTTGGGCATGCCCGCCACGACCAGCGCGTTGCCATCGGTATAGGCGGCCACGACCTTGGCGGTGCTGCGGATCGCGCTGCCGCTGGCGCCGGCGCGCTGGTAACAGCGGCTGCCGTTGGTCGATACCTTGCTTACGCCGCTCATGATCGGATGGGTCATGTCGGCGGTGCCCATGCTCGAGGACGAGATGAAGTTCATCGAGCCGGGTTCGATGAGTACGTACTTGTCCCAGTTGGCGCTGTAGACGTTGTAGTACGAGTTTCCGGCGTAATACGGGTTGACGAGCACGACGCCGCCGCCCTGATCGACGTAGTTGGCCAGGGCGTTGCCGATGTCGTTGGAATAGCTGAACCCGGCGCGACTGGTATCGGCATATACCAGTACGGAGCCGCAAGCTGCCAAAGTCGTAGCCGACGGGGTAGTACTGCCGGCGTCGATATTGGTAACGCTATTGAACAGCTTGGTATCGTCGAGTTTCTTTTTTACATCTGTGATGACGGCAGTGTCTGTACTGGCGTAGACCACACAGACATCGAGGCCCTTGGCCGACGCGACGGACGGGGCCGCCGCCGCCGTTGCCAAGAAGGCCGCGAGCGCCGCCGTCCCGTGGGCGACGGGGCGTAGCTTGCTGCGAGCCGCTTGTGTGAACATGGCACCCTCCTAGGTGAAGTCGAAGTCCGGCCTTCATAGCACAGCTTGCTCTGCGTAAAGATGAGAATGGTAAGTAGTGGATATGAGGTGTTTGCTTCCCGACGCTGACTCACTGGAAAATAAGGGTAACAAAATCGATGAGATCGCTTTTTTGTGAACTGTAGAGATTGCTTGGAAGGGAGGAAAAGAGAGGGCGGAAAATAAAAAAGGGCGCGGGCAAAAGCCCGCGCCCTTTTGGGGACAGCTACCGGCTAGCGACTAGTGCGCGTGGCCGTGGCCGCCGCCCGCCGCCGGAGCCTCATCTTTGGGCTTCTCGGCGATCATGCACTCGGTGGTCAGCATGAGGCTGGCAACCGAGGCGGCGTTCTGCAGCGCCGTGCGCACGACCTTGGTGGGGTCGATGACGCCGGCTTCCAGCAGATCCTCGTACTTGTCGGTCGCGGCGTTGTAGCCGAAGGCGCCCTTGCCATCGCGGATCTTGTTGACCACGATGCTGCCCTCAAAGCCGCCGTTCTGGGCGATCCAGCGCATCGGCTCTTCGATCGAGCGGCGGATGATCGCCACACCGTACTGCTGCTCCACGCCGAGCTTGAGCGAGTCCAGGGCCGCCTGCGCCCGGAGAAGGGCGACGCCGCCGCCGGGAACGATACCCTCCTCGACCGCGGCGCGGGTGGCGTGCAGGGCGTCCTCGACGCGCGCCTTCTTCT
>CALFML010000225.1 GCA_937879845.1 uncultured Myxococcales bacterium | reverse complement strand
CTCCGCGCGCCAGGCCCTGCGCTCAGGCCGCTCGCTACGCTTTTGAAACAGGCTGCTAAGGGTCATGATGCTGCGGCAAATTTGGCTGACTGTTTAGCTCAGGGTCGGATTCGGGGCTGGGGCCGAAGATGGCGGCCTTGATTGCCGCGGCGCTGCTCTTGTGATGCTGCGCGACCGCCGCATAGGCGATCGCGGCCAGACGGCCCTGCGCCGGCTGCGCCACGGTCTGCAGGAACTCTGGGGTGACGGTAAGCCATGGCACCCCGCAGTCGCGGACCACGCGCTGGCAGGCAAGAAGGAGGCTGGGCTCGGCGGGCAGCGCGGCGGCGGCGCGGGAAGTTCGGGCGTCGGAGCGGTTCAAGCGGCGGCGCAGCTGCAGCACCGCGCGCAGGCAGTCGTGCAAGTCCAGGCTGTAGCGGAGCCAGTCTTCTCCGGTTTCCGCGGCTTCTACGGCCGCGGCACTCTGCGGCGCGGTCGCGGCAGCCTGGTTTGCGTCGTCGTTTTTTTCCCCGCCGCCAGCGGTCGCCGCTTCGCAGCGCTTGAGCTCGGCGGCGACCCGCTGCCGGCGGCGCTCGATCTCGACCGGCGGCTGCTGGTCCCACTCGCGCAGGGCGGCGGGAAACCGCTCGGCAATCGCCCGCATCTCATCGCGCCGCTGAGTGGTGCGGCCGGGCGGATTGTGGGTCAGGCTGACCAGCAGCTCATATTTCTCCAGCAGGCGGCGGAGCCGCTTTCTGGGCCCAGCTTCTGGTGGCAACGCCTGGTCCGGATCGGGAGCACCAACATCAGCGACGGGAAATTCTCCCGGTGTGGACATCGCATGAGCATACCACGAGGCCCGCTGCGCCCGGCCCTTGACTCGCCTCGGGGCGGTCGGTGTAATCATAGCCATCCGCCAGGTCACCCGCTGGGAATCTGACGCCGCGTGCACATGCCCGACCCCGTTCAAACTTCTGCCGTGAGGCTTCTGCATTGAGGGACGCTCGCCCGCCCGCCGAGAAGAGTCGATCCGCGCTCGCGAGCAGCCGCCCGGGGCGGCTCGGTCGGCTCGCGCGGCTCGGCCTGCTGGTCGCGGCCTGGGTGCTGACGGCCGCTCCATCCCCGGCAGCGAGCGAACGCCTCAGCGATCTGCAAAAGACCTTGCGCACGAGCCACAACGCCGGCCAGCGCCGCCAGGCGGCTGAGGAGCTCGGCAAGCTCGGTGAAGGGGCGGCGCTGCCGCTGCTCATCCAGTCGCTCCTGGCCGATCGCAGCGAAGCCGTGCGCGCCGCCTGCGCCGAGGCGCTCGGCCAGCTCGGCGACGCCGGCGCCCGCTCCGCCCTCAAAGCGGCGGAACACGATGAGAGCAGCCGAGTGCAGCGGCTGGCCAGCGCCGCCTTGAGCCACGTCGAAGAGAAGGCCAGCGCCGCCGCCCGACCGGTGCAGAAGGTATCGGTGATCATCGGCCGCATGGGCAGCAAGGCCAAGTCCGGAACCCTGGCCGACATCCCCAAGCGCCTGCGCGAGACCGTCACCCGCGAGCTGTCGGCCCTCCCCGAGATCGAGCTCACCGAAGAGGGGAAAAAACCCACCGGCCCGGGCAAGCTCTTTCTGGTCGAGAGCAGCGTCACCAACCTCGCCCGCCGCACCACCCCGTCCGGGGAGCTTGAGATCTCGTGCGACATCAGCGTCGTCATCGCCCTTATGCCCGGCCACAACATCGTCGGCATCGTGTCCGGCGGCGCCAGCGCGTTCGGGCCGCGCGGACCTTCGACCAAGCCCACCAAGGCGCTCATCGAAAATCTTGAGACCCAGGCACTGACGCAGTCGGTGCAGGCGGCCAACGAAAACCTCGTCTCGTTCCTGCGCGCCCAGTCGCGGCCGCCCGCCCAGTAGCGCCGCGGCGCCCGGCCGCGGCGGGTATTTGGCATTTGCGCGCCTGTCCGGGCCGCGGCTGTACTAGGCTCTGGCCATGAAGGCGCAGAGGTGGTGTAACCCGGCGATGCGGCTCGCGGTCTGGGCCGCGGCGCTCTTTATCGGCGGATGCGCGCAGCCCGACTCGATGGCGGAAGATGAGCCGCCCGCCGTTCTCATGCTGGTCTCGCCGGCTCCCCCGCTCGGGCTGAACTACGGCGAGTCGGCGCTCCTAGAGCTTGGCTATAAACTACGCGGCAAGCCGCGGGCCGGCGTCACGCTGCGCCTGAGCACCGATGGCGATGACGGCGGCGCGACGCTGTCATCGCCCAGCGTCGTCACCAACGATCGCGGCCAGGCGAGCGTGCTGCTCACGGCCGGGGCGGCGGAGTCGGCGTTTCACGTGCTGGTCACCGTGCCGCAGGCGGCGGATCTGGTCATCGATGTCGCGGTGTCGCGCTACGCCTTCGGCTCGCTGTACATCCGGCTCGATGCGGCAACGGTCGCCGCGTCCGCGGTGGCGATCGAGGCGGGCCTGTTCACGGATCAGGGCTGCAGCGAGCTTGCCCCCATGCTCAAGCTCACGGGGGCGCTGCGCAGCGCCCAGGCCATGTCGCCCTACGCCGAGCTGCGGTTCACCACGCTCCTTTTGCGCGACTATACGGTGCTCGGCCGGGCGCTCGACCGCCGCGGCCGGCCGGTCGCCGTCGGCTGCGTCGGCATGCCGGAGCGCCTGCTAAAGTCCGCCGTAGCCGTGCCGCTGGCGATTCCGCTGCATCCGCTGTTCATAAGTCCCGTCGGGTCGTTTACGGTCAAAAGCGAGCTGCAGCTCCACCTGCCCTCCCCGCTTTACGCCGCGCTCTCCTGCCGATATGGGCTGGCGCAGACGCTGCTCGATGCCCTGGTGACGGCGGTGCCGATGGCGGATAAGCCCCTGGCGATGCGGCTGCAGGCGGCGCGCGCGGCGCTGGATGGTAAAGGCTGTCGCGGCATGGGCATGACCGGGGATGCGCCGGATCAGAACGTGCAGCCGCTGCTAGCCGGAACTAGCTCCGGAGCGACGCTCGGCGCGGTCGCGGTGGATATGGCCGCGGTGCAGGACACGGCGGGGCTCACCTCGCGCCTGGACATCCGCGGCAGTGAGGCGACGCGCTTTTTCGCCGATCACACGCTGCTTGCGCTCACCCTGCAGACCTCGACGACGAGCATGACTTATCCGCTGGTCGATGTGCCCACGCCGACCGTGCATGAGCTGCCGCTGGGAGTGCACGAAAACCTGCTTAGCCTGCCGCCGCACGAGCTCAGCCTCCAGCTGCCGCAGAAGTGGCGCCGCGCCCTCATGGAGCTGGTGCTGCAGCCAAGGGGGGTGACGATGACGCCGATGCAGCTGTGGCAAGCCGCGGTGAGCGGGGCGCGCAGCGGCATGGCCACCGGCTGCCAGGCGATCGAAGCGGTGCTGTGCAGCAAGCTCGCGGCCCCGTGCAAAGGGCTGCTTTCCGGTCCCTGCCAGACCGCCGCGAACAACGTGGCGATGGCGCTCCAGCACGCGCTCGATGATGCGCGCGAGCCGCTCGATCTGAGCTATCGGCTGGCCGCCGATCTCGATGAGCCAAACGACATGCTGCAGGCCAAGTCTCTGACGAGCGGCCAGGGCTCGGGCGAGATCGAGCTCGGCAGCGGCACCGCCGCATGTACCGCCACCGTCACCGGCACCCGCCGCCCGGACTGATCGCGGGCGGCCCGCACGCTTGACTGCAGCACCGTGCACACAAGCGCCGGACAATCGGCTAAAGTGCGCGGCATGACCTCAGACAACCGTCTGGCGCCGCCTGATGCGCCCGTTCCTGCCTCCGCCTCCGCCCACGTCCATGGGCCCGACAGATCGGAAGAGCAC
>CALFML010000224.1 GCA_937879845.1 uncultured Myxococcales bacterium | reverse complement strand
GACCAGGCGCACAGGGCCACGTCGAAGCTGCCCTGGCGAAGGCGCGACATGAACGTCGGCAGCTCGACCACTTCGGTCTCCCACTTAAGGCCGGCGCGGAGCAAGCCTTCGCCGATGCGCCGCGAGACCTCGGCGAGCTCGGACGAGCCGGCGGGAACCAGCGCGCGCAGGCTCAGCGGTCGTCCCTGGAACACCCGCGGGCCGCTGCCGCCGGGGCCAATGCGTAAGATCCCTGCCGCATCCAGGTGCTCGCCCGCGGCCTCCAGGGTCAGGGCGGATGTCGGCGATGAGCCGGGCTCGCTGAGCTCCGCCTGCGGATCGAGCAGCGGGCCAAAGACCGGCGTGCCCAGGCCGGCGCGGACCTCGCTCACAAGCCGCTGGCGATGGAGGTGCGCCGCCAGCGCCCGGCGCACGCCGGCGAACGCCAAGGCCGGGTGGCGCGCATTCCACAAGAGCGCGACGACCTGGCTCGCATCGAGCTCCGCCTTGCGCCAACGGCCGCGCTGCACCGCCGGCTCGACTTGATCCGCCCGATACCGCGGCGAGACCCGCAAAAGCACGTCGGCCGCCCCTTGGCGCAGGTAGGCGAGCCCGCGCGCGCCATCTGTAGCGATGGTCAACCGGAGCGCCGCGGCGGCCGGCGCCTCCCCCCAATAGGTCGGCGAGCGCCGGAGCAGCAGATGGCTGCCGCGCTTCCACTCCGCCAGTCGAAACGGGCCCGTGCACACCGGCCGGCGATTAAAGCCCTGGTAGGCCAGCTTGCCTCCGGGAAACTGGCTCTCCGGAACGATGTCGATCTCCCCCAGGGCCGCCAGGATCGACTGGCCGGGCACGCTCGGCCGCCGCAGATCCAGGTGCACCCCGTCCTTGCCGACCATCAGCACCCGAATCACGTTGCCGAGCAGCGCCTGCGTGCGCGGGGCGCTGCTCGTCGCCCGCATCACCATCTCCAGCGTCGCCTTCACATCGTAGGCGGTCAGCGGTCGGCCGTCGTGGAATCGCACCCCCTTGCGCACCCACAGGTCGAGCCCGCGGCCATCGCTGTCCAGGCGGAAGCGCTCCGCCAGGACGCCTTCGTAGCGGCTCGGGTTATCGGTCGCGGCGGCGGGCTCGCCCGACGGACCGGCGGCTGGGGACCCGGACCGGCGCAGCTGCACGAGCGGCTCGCAGATCAGGTTATGGGCGATCCGGTAGCCCCACAGATCCGGGTCGAGCAGCGGGTTTAGGTGCTGCGGCTCGGCATCGATGACCAGGCGCACCGTGCGGTCATCCGCCGCCTCGGCCGCTTCCGGCGGCTTGTCCTGCGGTCGCGGAGCGGCCCGCGCCGGCCGGTCCAAAGCGCCGGTCAGCAGGCCGGCGGCGCTCAAAATCAAGAAAAGCGCAGCGCGAGCGGCTAGACTGAAAAAAAGCGTCCGGGTCGCGATCTTACCGCGCTCCTGCCGGCCGGCTTTATGCCGTGGCAGTGTGCAAGCTGGTTGCGTTCTCGTCGGCTGCCGTGTTACGTGAATCAGGTCGCACCTATCTGGCCCAAGGGCGGGTATAAATAGAAAGCGAGCTCTGCAAAGGCAGAGGAGGACCGAAGGAAATGAATACATCGTCTTTTCACCTGATCCCGAGCTCGGAGCCGAGCCTGACCCCGCCGGGCGCTCCAGTCCGCGTCTCCGGGACCGCCGGCCGCCTGCGGGCCTGGCTGCCACGCCTGCTTTTGGGGCTCGTGGTCGGGCTTGGCCTGCCTTTGGGCGCATGCAATAACTCGGGGGGATCCCTGATAGATGAGCCTGGCGCAGCGCTTTTGCCCGGGGTGAAGATCAACCTGCCGCCGCCGCCGAGCTTCGCCGAGCCCAACATCGTCCGCGAGTATCCCGACGGCTCGGTGTCGATCTACGGCCTGCGCAAAGAGTTCCATCGCTACAGCGAGAAGCCGAACAAGTACCTTGGCCAGAAAGTGAAGGTCAAGGCGTATCTCCTTGATATCTATAAGTGTCCGGAGTGCCCGAAGAAGCAGACCTGCAAGCCGTGCGAGGCCCCGCACATGTTCGTCGTGGACGAGGCCGGCGCGCCCAAGGAGAAAGGGCTGCTCGTCGCCGAATACCGCGGCTTCAAGGGCAAGGAGCCCAAGCTCACCCTGGGCAAGCAGTATGTCTTTGAAGGCAGCTTCCAGTCGAGCAGCCCGGCGGGCTTCTCGGCCAGCGATGGGCTCCTGGTCTTCAACAAGATGGTCGACGACAGCAACAAAGAGTTCATCGGCCCCGCCGAAGAGCTGGAGCGCACCGCCGCCACCCAGCAGGCCGCCTACGAGAAGGCGATGAAGGCCAAGGCCAACCAGAAGTAACCTACGCCCCGTGCTCTCGCCGTCTCTGGTCGCGCTGCTCAAGCGCGTATCCCGTTCATTCTACCTCAGTGTGCGGGTCTTACCGCCGTCGGTGCAGGCGCAGGTGGCCGTGGGCTACCTGCTGGCGCGGGCGGCGGACACGATAGCCGACACGCCGCTTTTGCCAAATCAGGCTCGGGCCGAAATGTTGGCGGAGCTGCGCCAGGCGGTCGCGGGACAGAATCCGGCGCCGCTGCTCCAGCGGCTGGGCAAGCTGCTGCCGCCGGAAAACCAGGCGCAGAGCCAGACCGCGCGCGCCGAAAGAGAGCTGCTGCTCGTCGTCGGTGAGTGTCTGGCCGTCTTGCGGACGCTGCTCCCCGCCGACCAGCGCCTGATCGAGCATGTGCTGGATCAGCTGGCGCACGGCATGACCGTCGATCTGCAGCGCTTCCCGGCCGCCGATTCGGTGGTTGCGCCGGCGCGCGTGGTAGCGCTGACGAGCCTTTCGGATCTCGACGAGTACACCTATTACGCCGCGGGCTGCGTCGGTGAGTTCTGGACCGATCTGATGGCCCGCCACGTCACCGGGCTCGCGCATCTGGCGGAGCGCGAGCTGCGCGGGCGCGGCGTGGCGCTGGGCAAGGCGCTGCAACTGGTGAATGTCCTCCGCGACGTGGCGGCGGATCTGCGCGCCGGACGCTGCTACTGGCCGACCGCGGTGCTGCTGCCGCATGGGCTGTCGCCGGTCGCTCTCGCCGAGTTCGTAGCGCCCGGCGCCGTGCCGCCGTCCCCGGTGCAGGCGCGAGAGCTGGTGCGGCTGACCGATACGCTCTGCGGCCTGGTCATCGCGGCGAGCGAGCTGGCCTGGCCGTACGTGCAAGCCATCCCGACGACCGCGGTGCGGCTGCGGTTGGCCTGCGCCTGGCCGCTGCTCTTGGCCCTGGCGACGCTGACGAAGGTGCGGCAGGCGGGCTCGCCGATCTTGCATGCGGACGCGCCGGTGAAGGTGACGCGCGGCCAGGTCTACGGCTTGATCGCGCGGTCCACCGGCGCCGCGCTGCTGGATCAAGGGGGCCAAGGCCGGCGGCTCGATCGAATTTATGCGGCGGCTCTGGCAGCGGCAAAAGCGCCGGCGTGAGCCTCGACTTTCGCACGCCGCCAGAGGCCAAATACCCTCCCGGCAGACAACGATTGATAGTAGAAATTGCAATCATATGTACGCTTGTTGCTCCGTGGTAACGATCTGGCAGCGCGCGTGTTTTCGGTCAGCGGAACAGCCCCTCTTGGTTCGCCGGACGGGTCCGAAACGCAGACCAGGGCCTTGCAGCAAACGGCTGGGGGCGACCGGGTGGCTGCTCCTTCTCGCCGCCCTCTGTGGCCCCCTGCCCGCCGCGGCCGCACAGCCGAGCGCTCCGCCGGCCGAGCAAGCGCTCACCCTCACCGATGCCATCGCGCTCGCGCTCAGCCGCAACCCGCAGGCGGCGGCGGCTCACGCCAACGCCGAGGTCGCCCAAGCGCGTATCGGCGAGGCCCGCAGCCTCTGGCTGCCGCAGCTCAACAGCGTCACCAGCACGAGCGGCAACTATAGTTACCAGACCGGCGCCAACCCAGGGATGCAGTCGGTGCAGACGCTGCGCTATAGCTCGCAGCTGCAGCTGAGCCAGCTCATCTACGATTTCGGCCGCACCAGCGGCAACATCGGCGCCGCCTCCGCCGCCGCGCGGGCCGCGGTCGACGACGACAAGAACGTGCAGACCCAGATCGCCCTCAGCGCCGCGATGAGCTTCTACTCGACGCTGCAGGCGGAGGCGCTGCTGGAAGTCGGGCAGCGCAACCTGGAGCAGCAGCGCCAGCGACTGGTCAGAGTGGGTGGCCAGGATCACTTTGTCGAAAGTTTCCGCGCCGGCGTCGGTGACCACGCGGACGCCGCCGCGCAGCACGCCGGGTTCGCGTTCGATGCGGCGCACCGGGGTGTTCAGGCGCTTGTCGGCGATGGCCGCCGTGATCTTGTCGACGTAATGGCGAGCCCCGCCGGTCACGGTGCGCCATCGCGGCCGGTTG
>CALFML010000223.1 GCA_937879845.1 uncultured Myxococcales bacterium | reverse complement strand
CGCGACCGGCTGCCGCTCCTGCGCCACGCCCTGCACGCCGCCGGCCTCCACTTCCCCCATCCGAGCACCGGCGCCGCGATCGCGGTCGACAGCCCCCTCCCCGAGGAGCTCGCGGCGTTCTTGCGCGCCCACGAGGCCGCCCCCGCTCACCCCCAGGACGGCTGAGCGGCGCCCGCGCGTCCCCGCCGGCTGCCGTTGCCTGTCGGCGCCTGTGCCCGCTCTTGCTTCGCGGCCCCATCTTCTGGTATTCGCTTCCGACCATGATGATGCAGGCGAGTTTCGCAGCGAAGACGTTGGGCCGAGTGCTGGCGCTGGGCGGCGCCCTGCTGATGTCCGTCGCCGCGGTCGACAAAGACGCCAGCGCCGCGAGCGCTGCGAGCATCCCCAAGCCGGTCGAGCACCCGCGCGAGATCAAGACCCGCGAGCTTATCGCCGAGCGCGAGGGGCTCAAGCTCAAGCTCTACGAGAAGTGGCGGGCCGGCTCCGAGGAGGCGTGGAAGCAGAACGGCAAGGTGATCCTGCTCATCCACGGGGCGACCTGGGCGAGCAAGTGCACCTTCGACCCCGATCCCGAGCACGGCTACTCGATGATGGAGGTGCTCGCCGACGCCGGCTACGACGTGTTCGCCGTCGACCTGCATGGCTACGGCCGCTCGGAGCGCACCGACGCCGACTGGACCGACGCCGCCAGCGCCGCCAAGGATGTCGAGGCGGCGGTGGAGTTCATCCGCGCCCTGCGCTGGGTCGAGCGCGTCCATCTGTTCGGCTACCAGTGGGGCGCGCAGCCCGCGGCGCTGTACGCGATGCAGAAGCCGCAGAAGGTCGCGCGTCTGGCGCTTTTAGGCATGCGCTACCGGCTGATCGAGAAGACCGGCGCGCAGCCGGTGTCGCCGATCCGCACCCTGGGACAGCAGGCCGCGCTGCTCAAGCCGGAGGACGGCGAGCTCGATCCCGAGTTCGTCCGCCGCCGCGCCCAGGTCTGCCGCCTGGAGGCGAGCCAAGCGCCCAACGGCGCCGTGCGTGACCTTTACAAGGCAAGCCCCGTAGAGCCGGCCAAGCTCCGCGTCCCGACGCTGATCATCCAAGGGGAGCGCGACGGCAACCCCGAGCAGTTCAAGGACCGCGTGCAGTTCTTCGGCGAGCTGGCCAGCCCCGCCAAGTGGTACACCTATCTTCCCGGTCTTGGGAAGTACGCCCCGATCGAGCGCTCTCACGTCCGCTTCGATCAGGCGCT
Organism: uncultured Myxococcales bacterium; assembly: GCA_937879845.1. Classification (GTDB taxonomy): domain Bacteria; phylum Myxococcota_A; class Polyangia; order Palsa-1104; family JAEUJZ01; genus CALFML01. The sequence goes on along the minus strand of CALFML010000223.1, from coordinate 9,155 downwards.
GCTCAGCTTCTACGATCAGCAATAGCGCCGCGCGCGCCCCGCCGTCCGGACCTTGCGGCCCGGGGGTGGCGCGCCGCGCCGTCTACGCGATACCGGGCAGCGCCAGGCTGCCGCGCAAGGTCGGGGCGCGCGTCCCTTGGCTCAGGGACTCCGGAGCGAGCAGCTCGGCGACGAAGTCCCACGGCCAGCTGGCCCGGCCCTCGGGCGGGATGCAGCGGTAGCGGGTGCAGTAGGCGCGGAGGAAGCCGCGCGTCGCCTCGTTGAGATAGCCGCCGCCGGCAAAGCCCGCCTGGAGCTCGCTGAACTCGGCCTTATAGCGGGCCTGGATCTGCAGCCACAGCTCATCGCGGCGGACCTTGGCGATGAGCGACGCCGCGGCGACCGCGATCGAGTTCTTGTCGGCTTTGTCCTCCGCGCGCAGGTGCGGGTAGTGGCGGGACAGCGGTGCGAAGATGCGTTTCCCATCGGCGATGATGCGGCTGCAGGCCGGCGCCCGGCCCAAAAGTCCCAGGGCGACCTCCTGCTCCAAGCGATTCAGCTCGCCGCGGCGGGTGCGGGCGTCGATCTCCTCGACCTCGATCACCACGAGCTCGATGTGCCGGGCGTGAGCGTGGATGTGCTGGACCAGCGCCGACCGCGCCGCATGGGCCTTGAGACCGGCGCCAAACTGCTTGCTGTCCGCCACGCCCAGCGCCCGCAAGGCCCCCTCTGCCTGCGCATCCAGCGCCACGCACGAAAGCACCATCGGCCCGAGGATCGGCCCCCGCCCGGCCTCGTCAAGACCCGCTTCGAGCTCCGCCGCATCGGCGGTCACGGCCGGCGGTAAGGGAGCCGTCTGCTTTGAGATGGAGGTAGGTGTGAGCTTGGGCATCGGATCGTTAAGTTCCCCGGAAGTTCCACCGGTCAGCTTAGCTGAGGGTTCCCGCCGCCCGGTCGCGCGGGGAATCGCTTCAATCGCGGCCGCGCCTAGAGCAGATGCTGCTGTTCTTGCTGCCACTGCGACCGCGCCTGCGCGCTGTACTGGCGCAGCCGGCTGTAGAGGGCGCCGCGGCTGAGTCCGAGCAGCTCCGCCGCCCGCTGCTTGTTGCCGTCCACCGCGGCCAGGGTCAAAAGGATCATCTCGCGCTCGACCGTCGCCATCGGCGTGCCGGCCGGGAACCGCCCCTCCGCGGTCGGCCCGGTGCGGGAGAGCAGCCGGGCGATGCACTCCGGCTCGAGCACGCGCGTGGGTTGCTGCCGGACGGCTTGCCTGAGGACCGCCTGCAGCTCGCTCACGTTGCCGGGCCAGCTATGGCCTTTTAGGCGCAGCAGCGTGGACGCCGGCAGCTCGATGGGGCCGTGGGTGTGATGGCGCTCGGTCCGGCTGAGCAGCGCTGCGGCAAGCAGCGGGATATCCTCGCGGCGCTGGCGCAGCGGCGGCAAAGCGAGCCATGAGAGGCTCAGGCGGTGAAACAGCTCGGTGCAGAACTGGCCGCGGCGCACAAGCTCCAGCAGCGGCTGACTCGACATCGCGATGAGCCGCACTTGCGACCGCCGCAGCTGCGCCGCGCCGCGCCGCGCGTACAGGGTGCCGCTGAGCAGCTGCCGCAGACAGCGCTGGCCGCCGGCATCAAGCTCCGCGATCTCATCCAACAGCAGCGTCCCGCCCTGCGCTTGCTCGATGAGGCCTTGCGAAATCACCGGTATGCCGTCGGTACCGACGCGCTCCTGGCCCAGCAGCTGGAGCATGAGCTCGGTCGCTGGTAGCGCGCCGACCCGCACCCGCAAAAGTGGGCCGGGGCGCTGCGATAGCTCATGGAGGGCGCGGGCGAATAGATCCTTGCCGGTGCCGGGCTCGCCGGTGATGAGCACCGGCTCCGGCTGCCCGGCCAGCTGGGCCAGCTCGGCGAAGAGCTGCTGCATGAGCGGGGTGGTGCCCAGGATTCCGGCAAAGCCGCGGGCGCTCCGCTCTACATGCCAGCGGCTCGCCACCACCGGAGGCGAGGCCAAAAGCAGCGCGCCGGCCTTGTGCCGCAGGATTTCCGGCTGCACCGGCTTGAGCATAAAGTCCGCCGCGCCCTCCTTGAGCGCCGTCACCGCCGCCGCCACGGTCCGCGAGCTGCTGAGCACAAGACAGGCGCAGGCCGGGCTTATCGCGCGCAGCAGCGTGACCAGCTCCAGGCCCGCCTGCGCCGGCAGCTGCAGATCGATGATCGCGGCGTGATAGCTGCCCTCGTGCAAAAGGGCGTGGGCTTTCTCCGCGGTGGTCGCCAGATCGATGCGCAGGTTGGCATCGGCCAGGGCGCGGACGATCATGAGCCCGAGCGCACGATCGGCGGTAAACGCGAGCAGCTGGCGGGGCAGCGCTTGCGCGTCGCCGTCGCCGCCGCGCAGCGGAAAGGGCGGGGCGTCGGAGGCGGCGCCCGTCGCGATGGACAAAGATACGGAGCCCGTCAGGGTCTCACCGGAGGCAGCAGAGTTACGCATAAGGAGAATCTTTCGTCAGCTTCTGGGGAAAGGGCCGACCTGAGGGACCAAATACCAAGCCTGGGCCCTCTTGGGCAAGCCGTTGCGGCAGCTTTTTCACTCGGAGCGCCCTATCGACAAGCCGAGTCCGCCATCTGAGTGACTTTCGCCTGGCCAGCGCCGCGGCTCTGGCGTTTGATGAGGGCGATCATGCCTCGGCGTACCTCCGTTCCTGCTGCGTCCGGTTCTCGCACCCCGTCGTTGGCGGCCGCGGCCGTTCACTCGGATCCGCTGCAGCTGTTTCATGAGGCGGTTCAGGTGTGGTTCCGCGGCGCGTTTGCGGCGCCCACGGAGCCGCAGGAAAAGGGCTGGGCCGCCATCTCGCGCGGCGAGTCCACGCTGCTCCTGGCGCCCACCGGCAGCGGCAAGACGTTGGCGGCGTTTCTGTTCTGCTTGAACCGGCTCCTGTTCGAGCCGCCGCCCGAGCCGGCGCTGCGCTGCCGCGTGCTCTACATCTCGCCGGTCAAGGCCCTGGCGGTGGATGTCGAGCGCAACCTGCGGGCGCCGCTTATCGGCATCGCCCGCGTCGCCCAGGGGCTCGGCGCCGCGTTCACCTTGCCGGAGATCCGCATCCGCACCGGCGACACGACGGCCGCCGAGCGAGCGCAGTTCCTGCGCCGTCCGTCCGACATCCTGATCACCACGCCCGAGTCGCTGTTTCTGCTGCTCACCTCGTCGGCGCGGACGCTGCTGGGCGGCATCGATACGGTGATCGTCGATGAGATCCACACCTTGGTCGGCAGCAAGCGCGGCTCGCATCTGGCGCTGTCCCTGGAGCGGCTGGCGGCGCTGCGCGGGCGGCCGATCCAGCGCATCGGCTTGTCGGCGACCGCGCGGCCGCTCGATGAGGTCGCGCATTTTCTCGGCGGCGCCGTGGCCACCGCAGACGAGCCCAGCCCCGCCGCGCCGATCGACCGCACCGACGCTGCACCCAGCAAGCCGCTTGGCGACCCGGAGGCGGAGGGGGCGCTGCCCACCGCCCGCTTCCGACCGGTCACGGTGCTGGCCGACAGTCCCCGCCGCCGCATCGATCTGCACATCCAGGTGCCGGTCGAGGACCTGGCCAAGCTCGCGACCTTCACCGAGCTGCCGAGCGGCTCCGCGGCCCAGCCGCCGCGTCGGCCGTCGAGCTGGACGGCGATCCAGCCGCAGCTGTTGGCGCTCATCCGCGCCCACCAGACGACGCTGCTGTTCGTCAACAGCCGCCGTGTCGCCGAGCGCCTGGCCGCCGCCCTCAACGACCTTGCCGCCGAGCAGCATCACAACGTCACGGATGCGCCGCCGCCGCTTCTGGTGCGCGCCCACCACGGCTCGCTCGCCCACAAGCAGCGGCAGGAGATAGAAGATCAGCTAAAGCTCGGACAGCTGCGGGCCCTGGTCGCGACTTCCTCGCTGGAGCTTGGCATCGACATGGGCAGCGTCGATCTGGTGGTGCAGATAGAGGCGCCGCCGTCGGTTGCCAGCGGCCTGCAGCGCATCGGCCGGGCGAGCCACCAGGTGGGCGGGACCTCCACCGGCGTCATCTTCCCGCGCTTTCGCGCCGACCTTTTGTCGTGTGCCGCCGCGGCGCGGGCGATGCGCGAAGGGCGGGTCGAGTCCACCCGCTACCCGCGCTGTCCGCTCGATGTGCTGGCGCAGCAGATCGTCGCGGCGGTGGCTGCCGAGCCGCAGCGGGCCGACGCGCTGTTTCGCCTGGTGCGCGGGGCGGCGCCGTTCGCCGAGCTGCCGCGCGCGGCGTTCGACGGCGTCTTGGACCTTCTCTCCGGCCGCTACCCATCGGAGGAATTCGCCGAGCTGCGGCCGCGGCTGACCTGGGATCGCCAGAGCGGCCGGCTCACCGCCCGCGAAGGCGCGCTGCGCCTGGCGGTGCTAAACGGCGGCACCATTCCCGATCGCGGACTGTACGGCGTGTTCCTGGCCGGCGCCGATGCCGGACCCAAGAGCGCCCGCGTCGGCGAGCTCGATGAGGAGATGGTCTTCGAGAGCCGCCCCGGCGATACGTTTCTCCTGGGCGCGACGACCTGGCGCATCCAAGAGATCACGCACGACCGCGTCCTTGTGACCCCTGCCCCCGGGGAGCCCGGCAAGATGCCGTTCTGGCGCGGCGACGCTCCGGGCCGGCCGCTGGAGTTTGGTGAGGAGATCGGGCGCCTCTGCCGCGAGCTGCGGGCGCTGCCGCCGCCAGCGGCGATGACGCGGCTCATGCAGGAGCACGCCCTGGACGAGCTGGCGGCGCAGAACCTGCTCGGCTATCTCGACGAACAGGCCGCCGCCACCCGGATGGTGCCCGACGATCAGAACATCGTCATCGAGCGCTATCGCGACGAGCTCGGCGACCTGCGTCTGTGCGTGCTGACGCCGCTCGGCGGACGGGTGCACGCGCCGTGGTGCCTGGCCGCGGTGGCGCGGCTGCGGGCGCGCCTCAACTACGATCCGGAGTCGATGTGGACCGACGACGGCTTCGTCATCCGCCTGCCGGAGAGCGAGGCCTTGCCGGAGACCGAGCTCATGATCCCGGCCCCCGAGGAGCTGGAACAGCTGGTGGTGCAGCAGCTCGGCGGCTCGGCGCTGCTCGCCGCCAAGTTTCGCGAGGCGGCGGCGCGGGCGCTGCTCCTGCCGCGGCGCAAGCCGGGGATGCGCGCGCCGCTGTGGCACCAGCGCAAGCGCGCCGCCGAGCTTCTCAAAGTGGCGGCGAACTATCCGAGCTTTCCGATCCTGCTCGAAGCCTACCGCGAGTGCCTGCGCGAGGTGTTCGACCTGCCGGCGCTGCTCGCCGTGCTGCGTCGGATCCGGCGACGGGAGATTCACGTCACCACCGTCGATACGCAGAAGCCTTCGCCGTTTGCCGCCGCGCTCCTTTTCACCTATGTCGCGCAATACATGTACGAAGGCGATGCGCCGCTGGCGGAGCGGCGGGCGCAGGCCCTGTCCATCGATCTGGAAAAGCTGCGCGAGCTCCTGGGGACCACCGACCTGCGCGAGCTCCTCGACCAAGGGGCGCTGGAAGAGATCGAGGCCCAGCTGCAAGGGCTTTTGAGCGCCGACCGGCCGCACCCGGCGGTCCGCAGCGCCGACACCCTGCACGATCTGCTGCTGCGTCTGGGCGATCTGTCCGCGCCCGAGCTCACCCGGCGCTGTGCCGGCGGCAGCGAGCAGGCGACGACCCTTGTCGCCGCCCTCCTGCAAGCGCGGCGCATCGCCCGCGTGGCGATCGCCGGGGAGCCGCGCTACATCGCGGTGGAGGATGCGGCCCGCTACCGCGACGCCCTGGGCACGCCGCTGCCCGGCGGTCTTCCGGAGTCGCTGCTGGAAAAAGCCGTCGATCCGCTGGTCGCGCTGTGCCGGCGCTATGCCCGCACCCATGGGCCTTTTGTCGCTCAGGAGCTGGCCGATCGCTTCACCCTGCCGCTGCCCGTCGTTGTGCCCATCCTGCACCGGCTCCGTGAGGAGGGGCGCCTTGTCGAAGGCGAGTTCCGCCCGCACGGCCTGCAGCGGGAGTTCTGCGATCCGGAAATCCTGCAGAAGGTCCGCCGCCGCTCCTTGGCCAAGCTGCGCCGTGAGGTCGAGCCGGCCCCCGCCCGCGCCCTGGGCCGCCTCTACACCCACTGGCAGGGGGTGCTGCGGCCGCGGCGCGGTCTGGATGCGCTGCTCGATACGATCCAGATGCTGCAGGGCGCGCCGCTTATCGCATCGACGCTGGAGACGGAAATTTTACCGGCCCGCAGCAGCGGCTACAGCCCGGCGGATCTGGATGCGCTGCTTGCCGCCGGCGAAGTGGTCTGGATCGGGCTGGAGCCGCTAGGCGACAGCGATGGCCGATTGATGCTCGGGCTGGCGGAGCAGGCGGCGGCGCTGTTGCCGCCCGGCGATAATCAGGCGGCGCCGTCGCCGCGCGGCCAGGCGATCATCGACTACCTGCAGCAGCACGGCGCGACGTTCTTTCTCCCCCTGCACGATGCCGCCGGCGGCGGTTTTACCGGAGAGACGGTGGCGGCGCTGTGGGATCTGGTCTGGCAGGGGCGCATCACCAACGACTCGCTGGCGGCGCTGCGCTCTCTGCACAAGGGAGGGCGCGCGGTCGGTCAGCTGACGGCCGGGCGGGATCCGCGGCGCGGCGGGCTTGTGAGCGAGCTTGGCTTCCGCTCGCGCCGCGCCGGCTGCCCTCCGGCGGCGCAAGGGCGCTGGGTGCTTGTGCGGTCGGAGGCGGCGGCGGGGCAGCGCGATGCGGCGGCGTGCGCGGCGCTGGCGCAGCAGCTCTTGTCGCGCTATGGCGTCTTGACGCGCGAAGCCGTGCTGGCCGAAGAGCTGGGCGGCGGCTTCGGTGCGGTGTATCCGGCGCTCAAGGCGATGGAGGACAGCGGTCGGGTGCGGCGCGGGCTGCTGGTCGCCGGCCTGGGGGCGACGCAGTTCGCTTTGCCGCCGGCGCTGGATCTCTTGCGCACCCTGCGGGAGGAGCCGCCCGAGCCGGAGGTGGTCTACCTCGCCGCCGGGGATCCGGCCAATCCCTACGGCGCCGCCCTGCGCTGGCCGGCGCCGCCTGATGATCGCGGGGCCGCGGCGAGCCCGCGTGAAGGCCTGAGCCCGCCAAAGCCCGGCGGGACTGTGCGACCGCTCGGACGCGCCGCCGGCAGCAGCGTAATTTTGATCGATGGCGGGCTGGCCGCATATCTCCGCCGGCGCAGTCCGGAGCTCACCCTGTTTCTGCCGGAAGAGGAGCCGACCCGCGGCCGCGTCGCCCGCGCCGTGGCGCGCAAGCTCAGCGAGCTGGCCCAGCGCGCCTTGTCGCCGGCCCGCCGCTCGTTTTTCACCATCGCCACCGTCAATCAAGTCAGCACCGCCCAGCATCCCTTTGCCAAGGCGCTGCAGGAGGCGGGTTTTGTGCCGGGGCCCCTGGGCTACCAGCTGCGCCCCGCCCCGCTGCGCCGCGCCGCCGCCCCCGGCTTCGCCGCCGCGGACTATGCCCGCTACCAGGCCGTGCCGCTGCCGGACGATGGGGACGCCGCCGGCCCGCCGGAAAATTTCGTCGATGCGGAGGACGCGGACGACTTATCCGATCTGCTGCCGCCCGATGAAGGGGAAACCGAAGCGCGAGAGGCGCTGCCGCTCGGTCCCGAGGAACCTGCGCCCGCCGAGCCGGTCCACCAGCAGAGCGGCGCCGCCGCGGCCGCCGCGACCGGCCGGCCGGAGCCCAAAGGACCGCGCCGTGCCTGAGGGCGATACTCTCTACCGCGTCGCCCGCACCCTGCAGAAGGCGCTGGCCGGCAAGGTCGTGCGCCGCTTTGACGCCGCATACTCGCCTCTGCTGCGCATCGACGAAGAGGCACCGCTCGTCGGGCGCCTCGTGCAGCGGGCGGAGGCGCGCGGCAAGTGGTGCCTCATCTGGCTCGGTCCGCGTCCGCCGGGTGATGCGCCGCCGCCGACGCGGCGCTGGGACGGCGTCCTTATCCTCGTGACGCACCTGCGCATGAACGGCATGTGGCACATCTACCGCACCGGCCCGCCGCCCGGCGGCGATGAGCCGTGGCAGCGCCCGCGCCGCGACATGCGCCTGCTGCTTGCGACCGATGACTTCGTCGCAGTCGGCTTCCGCGTGCCGGTAGCCCGGCTGCTCACCCCGGAGGAGCTCTTGCGCGACCCGGACCTCGGGCGCCTGGGCCCGGATCTTTTGGCCGAGCCGTTCGCCGAACCGGAGGCTCTGCGCCGCCTGCGCGCCCAGGCCGATCGGGAGCTGGGGGAGGTCCTGCTCGACCAGAGCGTGATCGCCGGCCTGGGCAACGTCTACAAGTCCGAGCTTTGTTTCATCACCGGCCTGCATCCCTTCATGCCGATGAGCGCGGTGGCGGATGAGCGCCTGCGGCAGCTCCTTACGATCGGCCGGAGACTCCTGCGCGCCAACATCTACTACGACGCGAGCCCCGCAGAGGTGGTGACCTTTGCCGGCATGCGCCGCACCACCGCTGCCATGGATCCGCGCCGCCGCCTGTGGGTCTACGGCCGCGGCGGTCTGCCGTGCCGGCGCTGCGCTACGAAAATAGAAGAAGCGGCGCAGGGCGCAAACGCCCGCGTGACGTTTTTCTGCCCGCGCTGCCAGCCGCTCGATGCGTCGGCCGACTCGGATTCACCGGGATTTGTTCGGCGAAAAGGAACGGGCGCAATAAACTGACCCAAAGTTGAGTCCAATGCCTGTCCGGAACGTCCAAACAGGGAGTCTTTGACGATGAGCGGCAGCGGTGCGCGGATTCTGATCCTAGACGACCAGCGGGCGGCCCGGCGGGTGCTGCGGTCGGTCCTGGGCAGCATCGATGATCTGCACTTCGAGGAAGCGGCGACCCTGGAGCAGGCGCTGGCGCTGTGCCGCGAGCAGCGCTTCGACGCGTACCTGGTCGATATCCACCTCTCGGAGAGCCAGCTGGAGCGCGGCGGCATCGAGTTCATAAAGCAGGTGCGGGCGCTGCAGCCGGCGCCCGCGGTGGTGGTGTCGGCGTCGGTGGAGATGCAGGACCTGCGGGAGGCGATGCGCGCCGGCGCCGTCGATTACGTCCTCAAGGATCAGCTCTCGCCCGAGCTCATCGTGCCGATCGTGCAGGAGATCCTGGCCAAGCGCGACCTGCAGCGGCGGGTGGAGCAGCTCGGCGAGCGGCTCGATCGCG
>CALFML010000222.1 GCA_937879845.1 uncultured Myxococcales bacterium | reverse complement strand
GCGCAGCGCATCGTGCGCGAAGTGCAAGAGCACCGCTCCCGAATGGCGCTGGTTCAGATCGCCCTGGAAGAGCTGGAGCGCCGCCGCCACGGGGGGCTGCTGGTCGAAGAGGAATACGATCGCATCGGCGGGATCGAGGGAGCGCTGGCGATGGCCGCCGAGTCGGTCTACGCCCAGCAAAACAAACCCGGGTCCGAGCTGGTCAAAGAGCTCTTCACTCGCCTCATCCGGCTCGATCCCGATGAGCCGGCGCAGGACCACTGGCAGCCCGTGGATGCGGACTGGGCCCTGGGTCATGCGAGCAAACGCGCGCTGCTGAAGCAGCTGGAGCGGCTGCGGCTTGTCGTGGTCGAAAAGGGGGAGATTCAGCTCACCAATGAAAAGCTCATCGACTCCTGGCCGCGGCTCGCGGCGTGGCGGAGCGACGCGCAAGAGCGACCCTGGATGCTCCTGCGCCAGGGCGTCGCCCTGGCGACGCGGGAATGGAAGAAACGGACGGTGCGCGATCGCGAGCCGGCGCTTGAGCATCGGGGCGAGAAGTTAGCGGAGGTGCTGCTGTTCCGACTGAGCGACCACCTGACGCAGAATGAGCACCTGTACCTGGAGAGCTGTTGTGAGCTGCGCGATCAAGAGAAGGAACAGCTTGCCGATCAGCGGCTGAAAAACCTCGCAGAGATGGGCTGGGGCGTAATCTTTCCCGAAGTGCAGCCGGACACCAAGGAACACCTGGAGCAGCAGCAGATCATAGAGTGCCTGCGGCCGCTGCTTGAGCTGCGGCGGGCGCAGGTGAAGGACCCGACTTACTACAAGGAGCTGAGCGGAACCGCCGGCTATCGCCCAAATGAGACCAAGACGCAGTTCCTCGCCCGCTTCAGCGTCGGCTCCGGGGTGATAAATCCGAGCAAGATGCCCTACTATCTGCTGCTGGTGGGAGACCCGGAGATCATTCCCTTCGAGTTTCAGTACCAGCTCGATATTCAGTACGCAGTCGGGCGAATTCATTTCGATCGTCTCGGGGACTACGCCGCTTACGCCCGCAGCGTGGTGCAGGCAGAAGCAAGCGACTTCCCGGCGCGCGAACGACGGGCCGTGCTATTCAGTCCGCAGCGGGACGGGCTCCGAAGCAGTCTGACGGACACCCAGCTGGCGGTGATGAAGCTCATCCCGGCGCTGGCAGAGCGGATGACGCGGGAACAGCCAAAGTGGCGGGTCCAGCTTGTGCTCAAGGAGGAGGCGACCAAGCCTCGGCTGTGTGAGCTGCTCGGTGGGAGCGACACCCCGGCTTTTCTTTTTACGGCTTGGGCGGTGCATAAGCTCCCATGCGGCGATGCCCGTCAGTTCGCCGAGCAAGGCGCCTTGATATGCCAAGAGTGGCAGGGGCAGGAGCCCGCCTCGCCCGAGGCCTACTTCGCCGGCAAGGACCTGGCGCCGCGCCGCAGCCTGCTGGGTCTTATCACGTTCTTCTGGAGCGCATATACGGCCGGCACGCCGCGCTTGGACAACTTCCATGAGGTGCGGCAGGACAAGACGCCGCAGCCGATCGCGCCCAAGGCGTTCGTCGCGGACCTGCCCAAGCGCCTGCTCAGCCATCCCGATGGCGGCGCCCTGGCGGTCATTGGCCATGTGGATGTCTGTTGGCGCAATGACTACCTGGAAAACATTGACAGCTTCGCCAACGTCGATTTTTTCGCCAATCCCCTCAAGCGGTTGCTCAGCGGGTTTCCGGTCGGCGCGGCGCTCCACTATTTCAACCAGCGATATGTGGAACTCATGGCGGATCTGCAGGGCTTGCTCGATCAGTCGGACAAAGAAAATGCGGAGAAAAGAAGGCAGCGGGTCCTTATCAAGACTGCGGCGCTGGACGCCCGCAATTACGTCGTGATTGGCGATCCGGCGGTGCGAATCAAGCTGTGAACCGGTAATAGGCAGACGGGTTCAGGCGGCGCTCTTCCGGGACATGACTCGATCAGTGCCGCTGCGCTCGCGACACCGACGCCATCACTCGCCGGCGCGGGTAATGGAGCGCTGGCCGCGCGCGGCGATGCGGAAGCGGCGCCAGCAGCCGGACGTCGAAGAT
>CALFML010000221.1 GCA_937879845.1 uncultured Myxococcales bacterium | reverse complement strand
CCCTACCCCAGCCGGTGCCGCTTTATGTAGTCCAGCACGTCGTTATACTGCCCCGCCTCGTTCGCATACGTGGCGAAGTTGCGCGCCGTCGAGAACCACTCCAGCGTCGAGGGCCGCACCCGCTTGTGCGCCGCCAAGAGGTCCGCCATCGTCAGCGGCCTGACCGACCCCGACTTCATCGACTGCATGAGCGCCGCCTCGGTCGCCGACTCGACGATCTGCTCCAGGTCGGCGCCGGAGTAAAGCTCGGTGATGCGTCCGAGCTCCGCCACGTCGATCTCCCGCGTCGGCTTGCCCTTGAGCTTGAGCTTTAAGATCTCCACCCGCGCCCGCAGATCCGGCGGCGGCACGAACAAGATGTCGGAGAACCGCCCCGGCCGGCGGAACGCCGGATCGACGTCCCACGGCGCGTTGGTCGCCCCCATCACCAGCACCCCGTCCTTCTTGCTCTCGCCGCCGGCGCTGCCCACCCCGTCCATGTCGGCCAGGAACTGCGCCACCAGCATGCGGTAGCTGTCGTGCCGGCTCGCCGACCGCCGCCCGCCGAGCGCGTCCACCTCGTCGAAGAACAAGATCGTCGGCGCCTGCTGCCGCGCCGTCTGAAACAGCGCGTGCAGCTTCTTCTCCGACTGCCCGAACCACATATCGAGCACGTCGTCGATCCCCACCGCCAGGAACCGCACCCCCGCCTCGCCGGCCGTGGCGCGCGACAAGAACGTCTTGCCGCAGCCCGGCGGCCCGTACATCAGGATGCCGCCCCCGACCTTTTTGCCGAACGCCTTATAAAGGTCCGGGCGCTTGAGCGGATGCAGCACCCGCAGCCGGATCTTCTCTTTCAGATCGTCCAGGCCGCCGACATCGGCGAAGGTGATCTGCGGCTGCTCGACCTCGACGCTGTCGGTCGGCTCCGCGGCGGCGCGGCCGGGATCTTCGACCACCCGCAGGCGCGACCGCGGATCCGCCGCCGCCCGCGCCAGCTTGTCGCGCAGCGCCGCGTCGGCCAGCGGCAGCTCCAGGGCCACCGCCTTGTCGTACTGCTCCAGCCCCTCGCGGTAGCGTCCGACCTCATACAGGCAGCGCGCCGCGATGAGCATCAGCTTGGCGTCGGGCGTCCGCGCCTGCTGCGCCGTCTGCAGCGCCTCCTCGATATGCCCGCCGCGCTCCAGCGCCTCCGCCAGCTGCCGGCGCAGCGGCAGGTTGTGCGGCAGCGCCGCCACCGCATCGCGCAGCCCTCCGAGCTCATCCCCCCCGCCCCCTCCCGCAGACCCCGAGTTCGTCGGACCCGAGCCATCCTGTGTTTGCGACATCGAGTGCAGTATAGCGACTTGCGGCCCGCCCTCCTATCAATCGGGGCGGACCGCCGCTTCGTGTATTGTCGACCGATGCACGCCCTCCTCAATCTCGGTCACTCGCTGTTCGCCGCCGCCGCCGCTCCCGCCGGCCTCACCCCGACGCCGATCCCCCCCGGCTGTCCCTGGCATGACCTGTCGCAGTACGGCCTGCCCAACGTCAACTGGTGCGAAGAGACCCTGTGCGCCGTGGTCAACGAGCCCGCCAACGCCTACTCCAACGTCGCCTATGTCGTCGTCGCCGTGCTCATGTGGCGGCTCGGGCTGGCCCTGCGCGCCACCACCTTGCACCGCTTCGCCCCCGCCGCGGCGCTGGTCGGCTTCGTGTCGTTTGTCTACCACGCCTCCAACACCTACGTGACCCAGGTGTTCGATTTTCTCGGGATGTTCGTGTTCTGTTACCTTTTGCTCTTGCTCAACGCCGAGCGCCTCGGCTGGCTGACCCGGCGCGGGGCGCGGCGGGCCCTGCCCCTGTGCGTGCTCGCCTCGACCGCGCTCACCGCCGCGGTGGCGCCGCTCGGGTTCCCCATCCAGTCGCTCATCGGCATCCTCATCCTCTGCATCATCGCCACCGAGCTCCTCTTGCGCCGCCGCAGCGCCTACCCCTTGCGCTACTTCGCCTTGTCGTTCCTGCTCCTGTCCGCCGGCGCCGCCTGCTCCGTCATCGATGTCTCGCGGCGGATGTGCGAGCCGTCTAACCACCTGCTCCAGGGCCACGCCGTCTGGCACGTCCTGTCCGCCCTCAGCCTCCTAGCCGCTTTTGTGCACTACCGGCAGTTTGACGCCCAGCTGGATAAGGCGGGCTGAGCTTCGCCAAGCGATCCCCCGCCCCGGCAGCGGACCGCCCAAGGGCGGAAATGGCTCTAGGTCTCCGCGGCAGCTGCGGTATAACCCGCCCATGACACGAGCACTCAGCTTCGCGGGAATCTTGTGGGCTCTATCAGCAGCCGGCTGCACCGGAGCCTCCGTCGGTCCACCTGTGGACCTGTCTATCGAGCAGGAGGATCCGCCCCCCGAGCCCAACTGGACTCGCGCCGCGGCCTACCTCGACTCGATGTTCGACTCGCAGCAGCAGCTGCTCCGCGAGGGCCCCGGCTCGTCCAACTTCTGGACTTCTCCCGACAACGCCCTGGCGGCTCGCGCCCTGTCGTACATGACAAGCCCCGCGAACCCCGACCCGACACACGGCCCGGAGATCACCGCCCGCCTGCAGACCCTCAAGGACTGCGCCTGCAACGACGATCCGGGGCACGACGGGTTCACCAACCACTCGACCGATCCGGTGGTGAACAAGGGCGCGCAGATCCCGCTGCAGCCGCGCACCGCGTGCATGGGCATGCCGCGCCTGGTCCCGACCGCGGCCAGCGCCTGCGGCGATCCCAAGGCGAGCTGCCCGACTTCCTCCCTGGTGCAGAGCGCCGATCACACGATGTTCGGCTGGGTCGCCGGCTACTGTCAGCTGAGCCCCTGCACCACGGCCGCCGTGGTCGGCTGGGACTCCGACGGCCAGGGCCAAGGCGCGGCCGACGAGCTGGCGCTTCAGCTCCTAAACCGCCGCAACCGCGGCCTCGATCCGATGCCGATCTGGCAGCACCTGCTGAGCAAGTGGGACGGCCAGGGCCTGCGCGACCGCGCCATGATGGAGAGCGGCAAGTACTCGACCGCCAAGCTGGCGCTCTTCAAGATCTGCGCCCGCGTCCTCAACCAGCCGCTGCCGCGCGGCGTCGACCGCAAGCTCGCCGAAGCCCAGAACGCCGAGGGCGGCTTCCGCACCTTCTACGACATGACCGGCAACTTCACCCTCGACCAGCTCGGCAACACCGCGACCACCGCCTACGTCATCCTGGCCTACCGCAAGCCGGTCGCCGACTATTAGCCCACAACGGGTGGCACCGGAGGCGGGGCCCCCGGCGCGCCAGCGACGGGGTGCCGCAGGTG
>CALFML010000220.1 GCA_937879845.1 uncultured Myxococcales bacterium | reverse complement strand
CGCCCCTACTGCAAACTTCAGATTTCGACTGGAGCAGGGTTAAACTACGCCTCGCATCAGATCCGCTGTTGCGAAGCGCGTTCGGTCGTGGGGCTGGGAGAAATCCTGCGTCGGCCCGAGCGGCACGATGCCGGAGGGATTTAGCTGCTTGTGGCTGCCGTAATAGTGCCGCTTCACTTGATCGATGTCGCAGACCGCGGCCACGCCCGGCACTTGATACAGCTCCCGCAGGTAGTTCGCCAGGTTGGGATAGTCCGCGATGCGTCGGCGGTTGCACTTGAAGTGACCGTAGTAGACGGCATCGAAGCGAAACAGCGTGGTGAACAGGCGCCAGTCGGCCTCGGTCAAGACATCGCCGCAGAGGTAGCGCTGCGTCGCCAGGCGCGCCTCGATTAAGTCGAGCGCGGTGAACAGCTTCTCAAAAGCCGCCGCGTAGGCCGCCTGCTGGGTCGCAAAGCCGGCGCGATAGACGCCGTTATTCACAGCGTCATAGACATATTCATTGACGCGGTCGATCTCGGGAAGGAGGGCGGCCGGGGCAAAGTCCGGACCGTCCCCCCAGCGGTTGAAGAGCCGGATTATCTCGGCGGATTCGTTGTTTGCGATGGTGCGCCGCTCCTTATCCCACAGCACCGGCACCACGACCCGGCCGCTGAAATCGGGCTGCGCCGCGGTGTAAATCTGGTGTAGATAGCGATATCCGTACAGCGGCTCCGGCTCGGCGAACCACCAGCCGTTTATGCCCATGTGCGGATCGGTGACGGTCAGTCCGATCGCCCCTTCCAACTTTTTGAGGACGCGAAAGATCAGGGTGCGGTGGGCCCATGGGCACGCCAGGCTGACGTACAAGTGGTAGCGGCCCGGCGTAAAGACCAGGTCCTTTTCGCGGAACGTGCTCTCCTTGCGCTGGAAGCTCCCTTCCTTATCGGTCTGATGCGCGTCTGCCGACCAGACGCCGTGAATGAGCTCGCCCATATTTCACCGCCTGTCTTCCGCGTGGCCGCCGGAGTGTTCGTTGGCGCCCGCTTAGCTTAAACATCCGCGCACCCAGTGACAACCGGAAGCTCAAGCCGGGCAGGGGTTTGCGGTCGAAAGCGGCTTATCGATCCGTACCAAGCCCTTGCTTTGCAGGCACTTCGCGGCGCCGCGGATCGTTTGCGGGGCTGGCTCTCCCTAGCTCGCTGTCTCAGGTTGTGAGGTCGCCACCCAGAGAGAACGGCCGTCAAACAATCCGCGGCGCCGCGCAGCGCTTGCAGCTCACGGACTCCGATGCGGATCGAAATAACTCCCTGACCCGCTGCTTTGCCGACCGGAAGCTTCGGGTTGTGCTCCTTTGGGCCGCGGTTGCTGGTTTGGTCCTCCATGCGCACCTGCTTTGATGGGGGGCCAAGCCTTCAGCTGTTGCTCAGCGCCGGCGTAGGAGGTTCCCATACTCGCCGGCGACGAAGACGCCGCTGGGAGTTACCCGCACCGCGTTGAAGTAGCTTGCGGTGCCGGCATCGACCTTATTCCACTGCGTGCCGTCATAGTACATTACAAGGCCCGCGTGCCCCGCTGCCCACACCTGCGTCGGTCCACCGGCGTGGACCGCGGTGAGGGAGAAGTTCGGATCGCTGATGCCGTTCTGGAGCCGCGACCACTTGGCGCCATCGAAGTGGAGTGCGCACTTTTCTCCGACCGCCCACAGATCGCCCGGGCCGGTGCCGGCGATGGCGAGGATGCTATCGGTGATGCCGCTGTCCGAAACGACGAACGGTCCGCCGTGGCTGCTGCGCAGGATGGTTCCCTTTTCGCCGGTGATGAAGACCTCGCCGCCGCCGACCCACACGCCGGTGAGCGACAGCGTCCCGCCGCCGGTCATGGGCTTGAAGCCCGCGCCGTCGTTGTGCAGGATGGTGCCGCCGTTTCCCACCACCCAGACATCCTTTTCGCCGCTCCCGGCCACTGCGTACAGCCAGGCCGCGGTCGGCGGCGTCAGCGCGGCGAAGCGCGACCCGTCATAGTGCACGATCGTCCCTTGCGCGCCGACCGCATACACATCCTGGTCGCTGCTGCCCCAGACCGCCTGCAGCGGCAGCTTGGTCGGCGGCGCCAGCGGCAGCAGGCCGCGGCCGTCGAAGCGCAGCAAGGTCGCCTGGTTCCCGACGATCCACAGGTCGCTCGCGGCGCCCTGCCACAACCCGAGCAGGATCTCGGTCGGTCCCTGCGACAGCAGGCTCCACGCGCCGGCCTTATACCGCGCGATCACCCCGGCGTCCCCGACCGCCCAGATCGAGCCCGCGGCCGAGGCGCCCGCCCGATAGTACCAGCGTTCCCCGAGCGACGGTCCCGGCTTCAGGTTGGTTCCGTCATAGTGATAGATCTTCTCGCCGAAGAACCAGACATCTTTGGGACCGGTGCCGACCACGCCGATGAAGCTGCCGGTCCCGGGCAAAAGACCCTGGTCCTTGAACGTCTTGCCGTCATAGCGCACGAGGGTGTCGTACGTCCCCACGATCCAGATGTCCGTGGCCGATGTGCCCCACACGCCGTACAGGGTGCTGCTCACCCCCGGAATGGTCAGCGGGGAGATCTTGGTGCCGTCCCAGTGCAAGACGCGGCCGCTTTCGCCGACCATATACACATCGCTCGGACCGACCGGAAAGACATCGTGCAGGGTGACGGTGGTTCCGGAGGCAAGCTGGGTCCAGGTCTTGCCGTCGTAGTGCATGACGACGCCGCTGCTGCCGACCGCCCAGACATCGCTTGCGGTCCGGCCGGCGACCGCTTGCAGATACCGGCTGCCGGCAGGCGAGGCATCGCTCCAGCTCTTGCCGTCATAGTGCAGGATGCGGCCGCCGACGCCCCAGATGTCGTTCGCCGCGCTGCCCCAAAGTCCCAGGACCCAGCTGCCGCCCGGGGCGACCTGCGCGGTGAACGCGCGGCCGTCGTAGTGCAGGAGCGTCCCGGCGAAGCCGGAGAGCCATACATCGTCATCGCTGGCCGCGTAGACGCCGCGCAGCGGGTTGCCCTGCGGGAGCGGGTTTTCGTAGCAGAAGCCGCCGCTCAGACACAACCCCAGCGACTGCGCAGGCGCCGCCAGATCCGGGGGCCGCGCCGCATCCGCCGCGGCATCGACCGCCGCATCCAGCGCCGCTCCGCCATCCACTTCGACGGGCGGCTGGCTGTCACCGCCGCGGCTGCAGGCAAAACCCTGGAGGCAGAGCGCCAAGGTCAGGAGGAGAGAAACCGAGCTGCGTGGGCAGGACATGGGCGAGCACTAGCACATTCCGCCCTGCTGAGTCGAGTCAAGCTCCGCCCCGGCACGATGGGAATCGGAAGATTCCCAGGGCCGGTTCTTTTGTCAGGTTATTTATCGGCTGCCGCTGGTGCGAAGCCGAGCTTCAAAGTCCGGGGCGCGCGGACGAAGCTCCCGATCTCTGGCGGAGATCCCTCCAGCAGGCGGAGGTTCGTCATCGCATCGAGCAGCAGGTTGGTGGCAACCTGCACCTCGGTCTTGGCGAGAATGGAGCCGACGCAGAAATGACGGCCGAGGGCGAAGGCGAAGTGGTTGGCGCCCCCGGAGAACGCCCGCTCGAGATCGAGATCTTTGCGGAAGATGTCAAAGCGATCCGGGTTGGCGAAGCGGCGCTCATCGCGGTTGGCGGCGCCGATGAAGCACATGACCGGTGCGTCGGCAGGAAGCACGCCGCCGCTCATCTGCACATCCGCGAGCGCCGTTCGCATGATGATGTGAACCGGCGGCGAATAGCGGAGCGTCTCGGCGAAGGCGCTGTCAACGAGGCGTCGATCCTTGCGCACTGCTTCAAGCTGATCCGGGTGATCCATCAGGTTCTTGAAGACGCTGCTCACCGCCTTATCGGTGGTCTCGCCGCCGGCGGCGAGGAGCAGGCTCACGAAGCCGCGGATTTCGTCGTCGCTCATCCGCGCGCCTGCAATCGATCTGCAATCGGTCCGTGGGACATCCTGTAGATCGATTCAGCGAGTGAAAATAAGCGAACCGCACTCACAGGTTGTGAGGTGTCAATCCTGCGGCCAGTATTACCCCGAAAATGGCCAGCACACCTGCGGCACGCCCGATACCGTTAAGTGTCCGTCTTGCGAGGCGATTTATGTTTTCGGCGCCGCGCACGCCTGCCCCAATTCGTCGTTACTGTCCACGCTGCCGCTGCCGCCGAACGTCGACCCGCTGGTTGGTACGCAAATCGGAGGACGCTATCAAATCCTGGCCAAGCTCGGTCATGGCGGCATGGGGGCGGTGTATGAGGCGCTGCAGGACTCCATTGAGCGCCGCGTCGCCATCAAGGTCCTATTGCCGTCGATGGCGCAAGACGGCGAAATCTCAAAGCGCTTCATCAACGAGGCGCGGGCGGTAAACCGCGTCAACCACCCGGGCCTTGTGCAGATCTCGGACTTCGGGCAGCTAGATAGTGGCGCTCCTTATATCGTGATGGAGTTCCTCAAGGGCGAGACGCTGCGACAGCGCATCGCCCGCTTCGGCGGCGGTCTGCCGACCGTTGAGGTCATCGAGCTCGGCAGCCAAATCGCCGAGTCCCTGGCCGCCGCCCATAACATGGGAATCATCCATCGAGACCTGAAGCCGGAAAACGTGATGATCGTTGCGGATCCGCATATGCCCCACGGGGAGCGGACCAAGCTGCTGGACTTTGGCATCGCCAAGTTTACCGCCTCGGCGGAGCAGTCTAACCTGCGGACCCAGATCAGCGCCGTCATGGGCTCGCCGAGCTATATGTCGCCAGAGCAGTGTCGGGGCGCGGCGCAGGTAGACGACCGTACGGACGTCTATTCGCTCGGGTGCATGATGTATGAGATGCTCTCTGGCAAGCCGCCATTTATCGGCGACTCGATGGCCGATCTCATGGCCCGGCATCAGATTGAGGCGCCGGTGCCGCTGGCCAAGCGGACGGCCGGGGTGCCGCCGCCGCTGTTGACGCTGGTGGACTCGATGCTCATCAAGGACCGGGCGGTGCGGCCGGCGATGAGCCAGGTGCTGGAGGGGCTTGAGACCCTGCGCGAGCTGCTGCCCCAGATCGCGCAGCGCCGCAGCGCCCGCATGCCGACCCTGCGGCCGCCGGTGGAGGCGGCGCCGATTCGCAACATCTCGACCCTCGGCGAGTCGGTGGGGCAGGGGCTGCGGCACCTGCAGCAGAATCGCCGCTCTTGGACGATCACGATCCTGGCGGCGCTCATCACCCTCGCCTTATTGACGCCGCTGATGTTCGGGTCGCGTCTGGGCTTTCAGCGCACGCGCAGCACCGTGGACGTGAAGCCCGTGCCGGTGATCAATCCGGTATTTCTTTTCGACGAACTGAGCCAGGCTCGTCACCTGGTCAGGGATCGAGGCGCAACTTGAGCCAGGCATCTCGATTTTGCCCAGGGTTTTGCGTTTCCAGCGAGTGGCCACGATTGTTGCACGCATCCGACGGCTTGTGTACCTGGAACTCCGCATCGGGAAGATTCCCTTCTCGCAATCCCGTAGATGTGCCTGGCTCGAACTTGTGGGGATCGCCGGTC
>CALFML010000219.1 GCA_937879845.1 uncultured Myxococcales bacterium | reverse complement strand
CGGCGGCGCGCAGCAGGTCTTCTAGGCCCATCATGTCGTCGGGCGTACCCATGCGGGGCTGCTGGCCGCGCTCGGGCACGACGGGGAAGACGAGCGGGCTGGGCGGGCACTGCGCTTGCCAGTCGCGTAGGATCGGCGCGAGCGCGGGGTGCAGTGGAACCGGGCGCCACTTGCCGGACTTGGGCGTCTTGCCGTAGCTGTGCGCGACGTGGATCAGGCTGCGGTCGAACAGCACGTCGATCCAGCGCAGCCCGAACAGCTCGCCCTTGCGCATGCCGGTGTAGATGGCCGTCGCGATCATCGGGTACACGGCGGGCGCGTGCTCACGGGTATGCGCCAGCAGCTTCGACACCTCGTCGCTGCTTAAATAGTCCATAAGCCCCGTCGGAGGGGTCTTGCGCAGGCCGCTCGTCGGATTCATTCCGTCGTGCAGCCCTTGCTTGCGCGCCCATATGTAGAGCACAGAGACCGCCTTGAGCATGCTGTTGACCGTCGCCGGCTTGTAGCCGTGCGCGAGCTTGCGGTCGCGAAGCGCCTCGACCTGGCCCGGCTTCAGGCTGGCGATTGGCAGCATGCCCAAATCGGGCAGAGCGTGCTTACCGAGCGTGTTGCGCAGCCACTTGCGGTAGCGCTCCGGCTCCTTGGTCGGCGGGTTCGCCTCACGAAGGAAGCGCTCGGCCAGAGCCCACAGGGTCAGCGCCTTGCCTTGCCGCTCCGGCGCAGTCGGCTCGAGAATCCCGACCAGACCGCGTGCGACGCGAGCCTCGACTTCCGCCACGTACCGCATCGCCAGCGCCTTGGTCGGCTGGTGCGTCGGCCGATGCTTGCGCTTGCCGTCGAGGTCAATGTAGCGGCAGTACCACATCGGCTGATCTTTGGTGCCGCGGTTATGTACGTCTCCCATGAAAGCCTCACGAGTGCCCCCCTCCCTGGACGCTGAGCAGCGCCCAGGGAGGGGCACGGTACAGGTTAGCAAAATTGCTGGGCTTTCAGGAAGCCGTTACGTTGGCGCACCTTCGCGCACATCGACCTCGGTGCTGGACTTAATGGGTGCGGGCTGGGACTTCGCCATCACCACAGCGGGAGCCTGACAGAAATAGGCTATCGCTGTGCGCTTCGACGGAAATGGCTTCCACCACGCACCGATGCCGTCGATGCTCCAGCAGATAAAGTGCCACACGTAGCTGTCGCGTTGAGGCCACTTGCAGACCTCCCAGATGTAGCGCTCAGTGGTGCTGCCGATCTGCCACGTTACCGGCTTGAGCACGACGGCGACCAGCGGCCGGCGACCGCTGTGCATGCGCTGCCACCATTCGAGGACCAAGCGGGCTTTCTCGTCAGAAATGTCGATGCGCGGCTGAAGTCTGGAGTGGGGCCTGCTGCCCTCGGCTAATTGCTGTACCTGATTCGCTCTGTTTGTCCTTGCGCCTTTCGAGTTGCTTCGTGTCATGCTCTACCTCGTGCGTTGTTGGGTTCGCGTCCTGCGACGCACACGAGGCCGACGGGCCGCAATCCCGTCGGCCTCACTTGCCACCGCTGACAGCGCAACCGACCTTGGTTGACCAGCCAGCAGATGTCGCGACTATCATGTAAGTCGCGACTTTCTGTCAAGTCGTGTCGTTGCAGAAACGCGCGCCATGTGCGACATGTCGTCGCATGCCGAAACGCAAGGCATCGTTTCTCATCCCCGAGGAGCTTTACCAGGAGGCCCGCGATGCTGTGGCTTTCCTCGGGGGGCCACCGCTCTATCTAACCCTTGCCCAGCTCGCCGAGGATGCGCTGCGACAGCATCTTGCTACTTTGAGAGCCCAATACAACCACGGCCGGCCATTTCCGAAATTTACAGGACGGGTAAAGACAGGTCGTCCTGTAGGCACCCCGTAGCCCCCTGAAAGGTGCATGTCCTATGGATTCAGCGCAAAATTCCGATCTCGCGGTTGAGGATCTCCGTCGAATAGTTCTTCGTCTTCTTACGCGAGAATATCTGGGACTTATCTGCTATGACTACAATCTCACTGTCGAAGATCGACGCAGTTATGATTCTTATATTAATACAATATTAGCAGCAGGAGTGCCCATGGAGGCTATTTTACGCCCGCTTCCTCGTGATAGCCTGAAGGCAATCTGTGAAATTTTAGCTTTAGATATGAAAGGCCGCGAAAAAGAAACACTCGTTGAGCGGATAGCAGAAGCAGTCAAGCCCAAGAAGTCCAGATCGCAACAAAAAAAGAGTCCACCCCTTGCTGCAGCCCAAACTACCTCAGAGCAACCACAGCAAGTCAAAAAGAAAAAACCAATACAAGATCAACACTTTTTGTCAGCTACAGCCATGCAGATAGAGCATGGTTGAATGACCTTCGCATACATCTTAAGCCTTTGGAGCGAGAAGGAACGATAGAGTTATGGGACGACACTCAGATCGAAGCAGGCATGGAGTGGAGAAAACAGATAGAGTCTGCTATAAATCGTGCTTGCGTTACTGTGTTGTTGGTTAGTCCGCATTTCTTGGCATCCGATTTTATTAGTAATAATGAATTGCCCCCATTACTTGCTAGTGCGGAAAAGGAAGGTATGGTGGTCATTCCGTTGCTCATCAGTCCATGCCGTTTTACGAAAACTCCGAGCATTTCACGATATCAGGCAATTAATGATCCAACTAAGACACTTCAAGAATTGTCAGAAGCTGAAAAGAATAGAGTTCTTGTTAAGCTAGCGGATAGAATTGAGCAATATCTGATAAAAAGCAAAGGTCGCGCATAGTGTCCAAATAGTCTGTCACTATTGTATGGACCATATTTGGACCAACTACGTTCTTCCCAATAACTAGCCCGTCGCCACCGCCCTTCATTCCGCATATTGGCCAAGGACCCGCGCCAGCGCTTCGCTTCGATGAACGAAGTCAGTCAGGTGCTGGGGGAGATTGCCGACGGGCTGCTCTTCGAGCGCGGCGAAAAAGTCGTGCCGCAGACGGGAATGTGGGGCCTTCTCGGGGCGCGGCTGCAAGGGTCGTATCTGATCGTGCGCGGACGCAAGGTGTCGCTGCGCGTGGTCCGGATGGGGCTGCTCGGCATTCTGATCTTGATGGTGGGCAGCGTCGGGTTCCTCGGTTATCGGCTCTATCAGGCGCAGAGGCCGGCGAAGGAGACTTTGGAGCCGGGCGAGCTGCAGCTGGTCAAGGGGCGCGCCCTGGCGGTGCTGCGCGCGGCGGTGGCGAGCGCCGACACGGAGCCGCAGCTGCGCCTGGACGCCATCGCGGCGCTGGGTCGGACGCAGGATGCCGGGCTGCGGCCCTTGCTGGAATCTTTGCTGGGAGATCCGAACGAAGTCGTACAAGCGGAGGCGGCGGCGGCGCTCGGCCACCTTGGGGAGCGGGCGGCGAGCGGCGCTCTGCGGACGACGATGGCGAAAGCGAGCGGCGGGCGCGTGCGGCTGGCCGCAGCGCGGGCGCTTTTGGATCTGAGTCTTCCGGGCGGGGAGGAGGTCCTAATCCGCACGCTCACCTCCGGGGCGCCCGAGGAGCGGCTGCGCGCGGCGTCGCTTTTGTGCGACCGCCGCAACCCGGCCGCCGAGAAACTCCTGCTGCAAGTAGTCGACGGGGGGCTTCTCAAGGAGGAGTCCGCGGCGCTCGGTGCGCTCGGGTGCCTGCTGTCTTCCCAGAGCGCCGAGGCGGCACGCCAGCGGCTGCACAGCCGGCTCAAGGATGCGCCGACCCCGCCGCAGCAGATCGAAATCGCCCGCGTCCTGGCCCGCGCCGGCGACGTCGAAGGAAGGCGCGTGCTCCGTGAGCTCGCCCGGCAGCCGGGGCTGGCGCAGCTGCCGGCGGCGCAGGCGTTGGCGGCCCCGGATGTTCCCGAGGTGTCCGCGCTGTTCCGGCGGGTCCTTGGCGACCGCCAGGCGCAGGATGCGGCGCGGCAGCTGGCTAGCGAGGGCCTCGGGCAGAGCGGGCAGCTGCTGGACGTGCGGCTGCTCGGCCGCTACTTGGACGGCGCGGCGGCGGCGGTGCAGGAAGCCGCGGCGGTGGCGGTGCTGCGGCTGGGCGCCGCGGATCCTACGGCGCTCGGGTCGGAGAGCCTGCGCTGGGCGCGCAGCAGCCTGGGTTCCGATGACTGGCAGCTGCGCGCATCGGCGGCGCAGGTGCTCGGCGACTCTTCTTCAGCGGACGCCGTGGCGCTGCTCCAGGGCCTGCTCAAAGATCGCGATGCGCGGGTGCGGTCCGGTACGG
This sequence comes from uncultured Myxococcales bacterium, assembly GCA_937879845.1. GTDB lineage: Bacteria > Myxococcota_A > Polyangia > Palsa-1104 > JAEUJZ01 > CALFML01. The sequence continues at coordinate 7,380 of CALFML010000219.1, read as the reverse complement.
CGCGGGCGCTCGGCCGTCGGCCGGAAGCGGGGGCGCTGCTCGTCTTGCGCGATGCGCTGCGCGATCCCGACGCCGACGTCCGCCTGGAGGCCCTGCGGTCGATAAAGCGGCTGAGTCAGAATCTGGTCAAGACCCAGGGGAGCAGCGTGCTCGGCCAGGTGAGCGAGTGGCTTGGCGGCTTGCTGCGCTCCGGCTTGCCCAAGGAGCGTATTTTGGCGCAGGCGACGCTCCTGCAGCTCGGCGATGGCAGCCAGAAGCAGGCGCTGCAAAGCTCGCAGGCCGCGGCGGACCCGGAGGTGCGGCGCTTCCTGCTGGAACAGGCCCCCGCCGAGGCGGGACTGGCAGCCGCCATGCTGAGCGACGCCGACCCCGGCGTGCGTTTCGCCGCGGCGCGGCAGCTCGCAGAGGCTGGCGATGCCCGGGCGATCGACATCCTCAAGCAGACGATTCAGCAGGGGGGCCGCGACAGCATCATCGCTTATGGGCTGATGAGCAAGCTCGGGCAGCGGGTGGAGGAGCCGGCGGCGCTGCAGAGCGCCATGCAGCCCGGTCGTCCGGTGCTCGAGCGCATGGCCGCCGTGGAGGCGATGGGCAGCATGCCGGAGGCGCTCGCCGTGCCGCTGCTGCTCCAGGCCGCGCGCGATCCCGAGCCGCTGGTCCGGCGCCTGTCGGCTGAAATCGCCGCCGATCTGCCGCAGACGGCGCATGCGGCGGCCGGGGTTCCGGTGCTGCGCTTTTTGCTCGGCGACCTGGACCTGGTGGTGCGCAACCGCGCCGCCGCCTTGTTATCGCGGCTGACCCTGCAGAGCGCGCCGCCGCCGGAAAAATCCGCGTCGCAGAGCGAAGGTGCCGACCCGGCAGGGAGCGCGCCGGCAAGTCCGTCGTCCTCCGCGGCCGGCGTCCCCGCGCTGCCTCCGACCGCTGCCGGCGACGTCGGCGACCCCACGGCCGAAGATCCCGACGAAGGCCCGGCACCCGGCGCTGCGGCGGCCAGCAAGGGCTCGCTCGTTCTCGAGGTGCCCGAGGGCGTGCTGTTCAAGATCGACAGCGGCAAGTGGCAGGCCGCGACCGGCAAGAACCTCTCCCTCGTGGCCGGTCCGCACCACGTCACCACGCTGGGTGATGAATACGATGTCACCATCGAACCGGACAAGAAGGTCCGCCTCAAGCTCAGCTCCTCGCCGGTCGACGAAGCGGTGCAGTCCGGCAGCCGCGCCTACCAGCAAAAGGAGTTCACCAAGGCGCAGAAACAGTACGAGCGCGCCAGCTTCCTGTGCGGCCGCGACCGCGCCCACAAAAAGGCGTGCGTCGCCCTAGAGCTGTCGCTGGCCGCCAACCGCGGCCTGATCTTCGAGCAGCAGCGGCGCTTCAGCGAAGCCATGGCCGAGTATCAGCGGGCGCTCAGCACGCGCGGCCCGGGGCGTATTGCGGCCGCCGAAGCCATAAACCGCCTGGCGCCGCAGCTCGGCAAAGTCATCCTGCGCCACAGCAGCAGAGGCAAGTGCAAGGAGCGGGTGCAGTGGCTCCTGCCCGGCAAGAAGCAAAAAATCAAGGTGGGCAAGCAGAGTCAGGCGGTCAACGTGCGCGCCGGCCAGACGGTCGAGATCGGCCAATGCCGCTGACCGACCACCCTCTGGGTTCTTCCCGGCGCCGGTGCGGGTGTGATAGGTGGCGGATGGGGGGGGCGATGCGATCCTGTCTTGGGGCCTTGGGCCTGTTGTGGGCAGTGCTGGCGATTTCGCCGCTGCGACCCGCGGACGCGCGCAGCCGGGAAGAGCGAAACCAGGTGCGCGAGGCGCGCGAAGCGAGCCGGCTGCGCAGCGAAGGGGAGGCGGCCCTTGCGCGCAAGGACTTTGCCGCAGCGACGCGGGCGTATACGGAGCTTTACCGCCGGACGCTGCAGCTGGAGGGGCTCTACCGGCTGGGCACCCTGGCAATCGCCGAGGGCCGTGTTTTGGATGCGCAAGACCTGATGCGGCGGTTTGTCAGCGACTCGCGCTTTGACCCCGCCGACAATGCCGGCGAAGCGGCGGAGGCCCAGCGCATCTTGGCCCTGCCCCGGCCCGCGGGCAGCAAGGTCAGCGTCATCGGCGAGCGCGGCACCTTGGTTTTTGTCGATGGACGCCTGGTTGGCTCCTTGCCGCTGTCGCGACCGCTGCTCTGTGCGCCGGGAAAGCGCACCCTGGTCTTGGAAAACGGCCGCAGCCGCCAGGAGGAAGAAATCGAGTTGGCGAGCGGCCGCTCCGTCGAAGTCACCTACGACCGCAGCAGCGTGGCCCTGCTCAGCGCCGAGCTACCCGCGGTGCTGGTGCTGGAGCAGTATGGCGAAACGACGCAGCCCGTCGCCCCGGCGCTCGCCCAGCCCATCGAGGATGTTCTTTTGGGCGACCGGCTCTCGCCGTTCCCGCTGGCGCTGGCGCTGGAGCGCGCCGGCCTTACCCGCTCCGGCTCCTGCGCCGAGAACCTCGACTGCCAACTCCGGCTCGCGCGGCAGAGCGAGCTCGATTATGTTCTGAACCTGCACCTCAGCCAGCCGGCGCTGGGAGTCGGCCTGCCGTGGCAGCTGCGGCTTGTGCTGCTCGATGCCGAGGTCGGCGAGGAGGCAGCCCGCAGCGAACAGGAGTGCGACGCCTGCGACGCCGCAAAGGCCGCCGCTCTGCTGCGCAGCAGTCTCTCGCGCCTGCTCGCCGCCGCGCGCGCGCGGTCCCGCGGGGAGCTCAAGGTGACCTCGACTCCCGCCGGCGCGGAGGTGCGTGTGGGGACGCGCTTGCTCGGCAAGACTCCCTTTGCGCGGACGGTATGGGCGGGACGCTTGGAAGTCGAAGTGACGCTCCCAGGGTATGAGCCCGCGCGTCTGCCGGTCACGGTGCCAAGTGGCGACAAGGCCGCGGTCGTAGCGACCCTGCAGCCGGAGCTTGCCGAGCCGCCGCCGGCCGCGCTGATCATCGCTCCGGCGCCGACTTTGCGTCTCCCGCAGCGTCGACCGCGCTGGCGGCTGGTCCTGGGCGGCGTGGCGGCGGCCGGCAGCGCGCTGCTTTTCGGATTCGGCGCTTCCGCCCTGGCCGTAGCCGATCAGTGTGTCGTAGATCCCATTCCGCCGGCGGAGCTCTGCCGCCAGCGCCTTGGCACTGCCCCCATCGGCACTGGCCTTGTGATTTCAGGCGCTGCCGTTCTTGCGACCGGCATCTTGCTCCTTTCGATCCCGGATCGGCGCGCGCAAACCGCGGGCCCCAAATCCGCCCGCCGCAGCGACGCGGCGGCTCTGCGACTGCCGGCGCTCGACATGAGTCGTTTAGCCGAGGAATCGTTACGCAGTCGTTCCCAAGGACTATTTGCAGCTGCAGCTAGCGATGGGAATTAGTTGGCGGGACATTGAGCCTTCCAGTGTAGCCGATAAGAGCGCGCGCTCAGAAATCGATCCGCATCGCGGCCAAGTGTCGGCAACTGAAGGACTCGCGAGGGGAGGGGAGGAGAGAGCGTGCAAAAAGGAGCCAAGCGGCTCTTCCCGGCGGGCGATCCAACGAGTGTCGAGCCGATTATGGAAGCGCAGCGGACTTTTGTCTGTAGCGATTTCAGACTCGTACTTTGGCGGCTGCCGCTTATGGGTTGCGCGGCGGCGCGGCCGGGGGAAGACGGAAGAACCGCCGGGCGTTGGCGGTGGTCGCCGCGGCGACTTCGGCGAGCGGCCGCTCCATGCAGCGGGCTACCGCGGCGGCGATGTGAGCCAGGTGCGCGGGCTCGTTACGACCGTCGGTGCGCGGCAGATCGCGGGGCATGAGGAACGGCGCGTCGGTCTCCAGCATCAGGCGATCGAGCGGGATGCGCTTGACCAGCTGCTGCAGCTCGCGGCCCCGTCGCTCATCGCAGATCCAACCGGTGATGCCGATGAAGAAGCCACGCTGGAGATAGTTGTCGAGCGCCTGGCCGCTCCCGGTGAAACAGTGCACGACCGCCGGAACTTGTAGCCGCCCCGCGGGTCCGGCGGCCCTATCGACAATCGCCAGCAGCGCCTGATGCGCATCGCGTTCATGGAGGAACAGCGGCTTGCCAAGCTCCGCTGCCAGCGCCACCTGGGCCGCCAAGACCCGCTCCTGCACCGCGGGCGGGGAAAAATTGCGGTTGAAATCCAGACCACACTCCCCTACGGCCACGACCTGCGGCAAGCCGGCGAGCTGGCGCAGCTCCGCCAAGGCCTCCGTATCGCAGCGGCTGGCGTCGTGTGGGTGCACGCCGGCGGTCGCATACAGCTCTCCGCGATGCTGGCGTGCGAGCTCCGCGGCTTGCTGGCTGTGGGCGACGCTGGTTCCGGTGATAAGAAGAACGCTGACCCCGGCGGCCTGCGCCCGCGCAACCACTGCGGCGCGATCGCGAGCAAAGGAGCGGTGCGTGAGGTTTACACCGATGTCGATAAGCTCGTGCATGCCCCATGGTAGCGCCATGGCGGCCTAGCGGCGCCTCCGATCAGCACGATGTCAGCACGATGTCAGCCGCGCAGTCACGAAAATGGCCCAAACGGAACTCCTTTCAGGTTAAGTTATAGGGTCCGTTACCGGGAGGGAGTTCGTGCACGCGGGAGAAGTCAGCCTGGGGGAGATTTCGCCGATCGGACCGCATCAGTTATTTCGCGAGGGTCCGATCCTGATGTTCCGCCATCACGGGAACTTCATGCTCGCGGAAGCGACTCTGGCTACCGCGCTCTATTCCAAGATTATCGCCGACCACGGCTATCTCCTCTTGCTCCTTGACTTTACCCACTCCGGAGACGTGGATCCCAAGACCCGACGCCACTTGGTCGACTGGGGGAAAGCCCATGCCGAGCGGACGTGCATCGCGGTGTTCGGCAGCAACCTTGTTTTCCGCACGACGTTCACCCTGATCGTAAATGCCATCCGGCTGATTGGCTCGACGCCGCTGCGGGCCAAGGCGTGCAGCGAGCCGCATGAAGCGCTGGCCTGGCTCAAGGACTGTGAGGCGGGCTTCCAGCAGCGTGCGCTCGGGCGGCGCCTCATCCCAACGGGGGCTGCGGATTAGCGACTCCTGTCGGACGGACCGGCCATTTGCCGCGGGCGATCACGGCAGCAACAATTTCGGCACAAGGCTTTTGTTGCGGGCGGTTTAGCCGTATGTTCGCCGCATGCGAACACAGACAGGGACACTCATCCAGGCGGGACTGCTCGGGGCGTTTTTTGTCCTCGCGGGGTGCAACGCCGACGGACGTTCGGATTCCGAGGGGGACTCTCCGTCCGGACCGGGTGCCGGGATGCCCGGCAATCCCAAACCAAACCCAGGTCAGCCCGGCAGCCAGCTCTCCGGCAAGGTCGTCGCGCCGGAGGGAACGATTCCGATTTCCGGGGCCCTGGTCTATGTGACAACCACCCCGCCGGCCGCCATTCCCGACGGCGTCTATTGTGATAAGTGCGTCCACCTGCCCGATGGAACGGCTTACACGACGACCAAAGCCGATGGTACGTTCGAGCTTCCGGCGGGCCTTGGCAGCGCCTATCTGGTGGTGCAAAAAGGAGCGTTTCGGCGGGTGCGGCCGCTGACTCTCACAAGCGGACCGCAGGCGGTGCCGCTGGCCCTGACCACCCTGCCGGCGATCACCGACAAAGCAAGCGGCGATGACATTCCCAAGATCGCGGTGATGCTCGGCGCCTGGGATCCGATCGAGCTCGTTTTGGCCAAGATGGGGCTCAAGGCGACGATCTCCAAAGACTTGCTCGGCAAGGCGCAGGTCCTGTCCAAGGATGCGCCGTCGTTCGCCATCTACGGCGCCCACTTCCCCGGCGAAGTGACACCGTATCCGTCGCCGGTGACGCTTATCACCGACCCCAAAGAGATCAGCAAGTACCACATCGTGTTCCTGCCGTGCTCCGGCTCGACCAACTTCGGCGGGGACAATCCCAACGATCCCAAGTGCAGCGGTGTGTATAACTACAGTCCGAAAGTAAAGACCACCCTGAATGACTTCGTGAAGAGCGGCGGGCGGATCTACGCCTCGGACTGGTCCTACGAGTACGTACGCCAGGTATTCCCGGGCTTTGTCACCTGGCGCGGCGAGAACACGACCATCGGCAGCGCCTGCATGGGCGGAGGCGGCGAGCAGTCCGTATCCAAGAAGGACACCGGGCTCGATGCCTGGCTGTCGGCCCAGATGCAGAGCCTGGCGAGCGTCAAGGATGCCTGGACCGCGATCGCCAGCGTGCAGGCCATGGGCAGCGTAGATCCCGATGGCAAACCGGTGGTTGTCACGCCCAAGGTCTGGGTCGAAGCGCAAGGGTCGCCGGTGACCACCAGTCTGCAGCATGGCTGCGGCCGCGTCCTTTATACGACCTATCACACCCAGCCGACCAGCCAGACCAACACGCCGCTGGAGCCGCAGGCGCTGGCTCTGCTCTATCTGATACTGGAAGTCGGAGTCTGCATCGACCCGCCGGTTATCGGCTGAGATGGTCCCAAGCGCATAGATCGTTTCGCCGCGCGACTGGCGATTGCCTTCCGCAACTTCCCCCTTCATTGCCCAGCGCCCTGCCGCGGCGACTGCGTTGCCGCGGTCGGACAGTGAGCCTTCTGATATCCCCGATCATCTGATTCGTCGCTGAGCTCGCGCAAGCGGGGCGCTGCGGACCGCGTGCGGATGGACGCTGCGCCGTCCGCGCCCTGTCCGTCGGCGGTCCGCCCTGGTCAGCTTGCTGACCAGCGGAGCTGACCATTGGCCGGCCGGGTGACCAGCGCGAGCCGCCCGCTTCCGGTAAGTCATTTCCACCTAATCCGATGGTTTCTCACTACTTGGGGCGCGCGCGGCAGCGCGGCATGACGGCTTTTGCCGGTTGGTATGCGGCCTGCATTGTCATTGGTAACAGATAGCAACTGGCGCAACCGACAAGACAAATAGGAGTCATCCCATGGCACGCAACCAGACAAGCGATGTGGCAGGTACGCAGGCAAATAGCTCGCTCCGCTCGATCTCGGTGTCGGCATCGGGTGTGAGGAATCGGCTGCGGGGGGGCATCGCCGTCCTGTCGCTCCTCCCGCTGCTGGGCGCTTGCGGATCGGAAGCGGGCGGCCTTCCTGAAGACGTGAATGAAGAGCCGGCCGGGCTGCAGACCACGGTGGACGATGTCGAAGTAAAGGCGGGCGAAGTGACCGATGCTTCGGCTGTGATGCCGTTGAAGGGCACAACCACCACGGTGGAGGTGGTGGAAAAAGTTGGCGCCGTTGCCGCCAACGCGGAGGCAGCGCTGTCCGAGCGAAAACTGGCGGCGGTCTGGTCCGAGAAGGAGGATGTGCTTACCGCGGAGACTTTCGCCGAGCTGCGCTTCAGCGACTTCGGCATCCAGCCCTACTCGACGATGCTCGGCGCGATCACCTCGCGGCGCG
>CALFML010000218.1 GCA_937879845.1 uncultured Myxococcales bacterium | reverse complement strand
CGACCACCTTGCGGTAGTCCTCGGCGCCGGGGGACTCGTTGTCGTACTCGAAGATGCTCTGGCGGTGGCTCGGGGCCTCGGCGAGGCGGGTCGAGCGGCGCACCGGCTCGAGCAGGCGCTCCTTGAAGTGGCCGCGCAGGGTGTCGACCGCCTCTTTGGCCAGGCGGATGCGGGCGTCGTAGAACGTCGGCAGCACGCCGGCGATGCTGACCGAGTGCCCCAGGTGCCGCTCGATGTCCTTGAGCGTCTTTAGCACCTGCTTGACCCCGACCAGCGACAAGTAATCGCACGAGACCGGGATGAGCACCTCTTCGGCGTAGGTCAGCGCGTTTTGGTTCAGCAGCGACAGCGAGGGTCCGCAGTCGAGCACGATGAACTGATAGCGGCGGTGCAGCTGCCCGAGCCGCTGGCCGAGGATGCGATCGCGATCCTGGTCCTTGCGCGCCAGCCAGATCTCCGCCACCGCCAGGGTGGCATCGGCGGTGACCACGTCCAGGTGGCCGCGCACCGGGACCGCCACGTCTTCCACCTGGGCGCCTTCGCACAGCACATGGTAGAGCGAGCGCTCGCCCTTTATGCCCAAGCTGGCGCCGACATTGCCCTGGGCATCGGTGTCGATGAGCAGCGTCTCGAAGCCGCGCTCGGCCAGACCCGCGGCGAGGTTGATGGCGGTGGTGGTCTTACCGGTGCCGCCCTTTTGGTTGAGGATGGCGAGCTTGCGCGCCCGCCGTACGGTAAAGCCGCCGTCACCCAGCGCCGCGCGGCGGCACTCCAGCCGGCAGTAGAACTGGCGCGGGGAGCTGCCGCTCGGACCTTGCGGCAAGGTGGCGACCTGATAGGCAAACTGCGGGGCAAACTGCTGACCACACGTCGTGCAGACCTCAAGCATGCGGCAATTAGAAGGCGAGCCTCGCCGGCGGGCAAATTTTTACCCGGCGGACCCGGCACAAGCTCGCCCCGCGCCGGCTTTTACTGACGGGGACTGTAGGCGGCTTTGGGAACGCGGAGAAGCAGCGCCTGCGCCAGTCCGCGATAGATGCTAAACGGCGACACGCGGCGGTCGATGCGGCGGACGAGCAAGAGGGCGTGGGCCTGCTGCTCGTCGCGGGTGCGCGGGCCCGATGCGACAGCCGGTGTGGCAGCCGCTGCGGCCGCGGCGCCGGATCGGGATCTCGCAAGTGCCGCGCCGCGAGCGCGCGCCGCAGCGTTCGGCTTGTGAAACCGCTGCTCCCAGGCCGCGCGAGTCGCCGTATCCAGGTGCAGCCCGTCGTAGCAGCCGAGCCGCAGCAGCATCTCCTGCACCGCCTGGGGGCCGCCCCGGCTGCGGCGGAAGCCGGGCAGGCTCTCCAGCAGCGCCCGGATCCGCTCCTGCCATTCCAGCTCCTCATGCAGGGCGTCTTGCCAGAGCTCGTCGTCCTGCGTATCAAGGGCCCGCGTCAGCTCGCCGGGCCGGCGGCGCAGCGACTCGGGATGCAGCGCCCCGGTGGCGCACAGACAAGCCAGCTCGCGCAGCGCCGCGCCCAGGCGCCGCACGGTCGCCGCCCGACGCGCCGCACCCGCGGACGACCGGCGAGGTTGCGGACCGGCTGCGGCCGCGGCCGCGGGATGAGCGGATTTAAGCGCGAGCCGCTCGCTGCACTGGGCGATGAGCTGGTCATAAAGACGCGGCGGCAGCTCCGCGATCGCCGCCGGTCCTGGGGTGCCGCGCCGGCCCAGGGTCGTGCGCGGTCCAATCGCCTCGCCCAGCTCGTGCAGAAATCCCGCTGCCAGCGCCGGCGGCGCGTACGAGAGCGCCAGACACTGCACGAGATCTTCAAACGCCGTCGGCGCGCGCAAGAGCCGTCCGCCGTCGCTAGCGGCGACCCAGGCAAGCTCCGGGTCCTGATCGGTCAGGCGGTAAAAGACTCCCAGATCGTCATCCAGGCGCAGCATGAGCCGCAGCTGCTCCAGCAGCGCATCGGCAAGCGGCGAGGGGTGCATGCCGTACACGAGCAGCGGCTGATCGCTCTGCGGCCGCGGCTGCACGATCAGCACCTCGACCGCCGGCGGCGTTCCGGGGGTGCGAAAGCCCGCGGCCTCCGGATAGAGCACCGCTTGCAGCGTCGGAACCGCGTCGTCCTCCCCGTAGATGAGCGGCGGCAGACCATAAAGGCCGCTGTAGCGCAGGGCGTGGCCCAGGTGGTAGCGCGGCGGCGCGGACAGGAGCAGCGGCTCCGGCGGCTCGATCGGCCACCGCCGCGGCTGCCGCAGCGGGGACGGCGACTGGCTCGCGGAGGGCGGCGCGGCAAAGCCGCTGCTCGGGGCCTGCTCGGAGGTGGACATGGCCCATGCGTATAGCACAGGCGCCCCTGCGCCGGCGGCCTAGAACTACCTGATTACTTGGCTTCTTTGCTGCCGATCACCGCCAGGTTTGCGCCGACCTGCACGGCCACCGGCTTGCCGTCCACCTGGATCGTCGCCTTGCCCGACAGGTACCAGCCAAACGATCCGGTGGAAAACTCTTTGGGCTCGGCAAATAGCGTCACGCCGCCGATGTCTACTTTGACCTGCTCTGCCTTGGCGAGAAAGTCCGCCCGTGAGATCGAACATGTCGTCTTGGCCATGATGCAAACTCCTCTGCTTGCGACGATAGCTGTGGGTATCTACTGGGAATCGTACAAGAACCATAACACAGCTTCGCTGCGCTCATACAGCGGTCAGTCTGGAGTCAAGCCAGGGTCCATTTGGCTTCCGTTCGAACCGTCCAGCCATGCGCCGCCTGCCGATGCCGCGCCGCGTAAGTAGCGGGAAGCCCTACGGACGGCCGCGGCGGCAACCAAAACTACAGATAAGGGACCAGCGGGCGTGACAGACGGTAGGGATTCGAGATAAATTGGGGGCCGCGGTAAGTGTTTTTTTTAGGTTGGTGCACCTGGTACGTAGCCGGCGCTCCTAACCTTCTAATCATCAGACAAACTGCAGAGGAGAGAATCAATGCATCTCGCGTGGTCTACCAAGCATGCCCTTTTGGCTCTGGGGATCGGCGTCACTCTGGCGGCCTGCGGCACCGACCCCCCGCCGACCAATACCACTTACACCTGGACTCAGGTCAGCACCGACATCAAGAACTCCTGCGCCACGGTCACGGCCTGCCACCTCAAGGGCACGACGCAGCCGTTCTCGTATGACAAGGCCCTCGCTCCGGGCTCTGATCAGGCCAACCTCACGCTCCTTATGACGGCGAACCTCATCGACAAGACGACCCCGGCGAACTCGGTGCTGATCGTGGTCGGCTCGGGCGGCATGTACATGGGGGCCAAGCACAGCGGGAGTAACCTCAGCACGACCCAGGCGACGAACTGGACGAACTGGATCACCGCTGGCGCCAATTTCCAGTAACCGCCCAAGTCGTGCCGCGCCGCGTAGCGAACCTAGCTGCGCAATCGCAATAACGATGCTGCGGTCCGCCTGACTCTCTCTGCGGTGGTCAAGGCTCCCCGTCTGGCCGCGGCCCGCTCTCTCTGCTTTCCCTTTTTACCACCCCTAGGCTGGCCGCTTGGCAGGAACCTGCCAAGCGGCGGCAGTCGCGCGGCAGCGTACTGAAAACGGTGAAAAACGGTGAAAAACGGCAGAGCTCTGCCCGAATTTTTGTGTAGGCCCAAGTGGGCAGCCTGCCTTCGGGCCCGGTCCGTCCGGCCGCTTCCATCCTGTGCAGCGGCGGCATCTTCGCCAAAAAAACATCGTGCATCGACCCCATAGCGCCTGACCTAGTAGATCGGCTAACATGTCTTTCGCACCAGGATGGCCGGCCCAGCTGAACCACGTAATGCCAACGCCTCATCGCTGATTGGGAAGACCATCGGCGGTCGGTACACCATTCGAGCGGCGATCGGCTCGGGTGGCATGGGACACGTCTATCGCGCCACCCAGGCCCCGATGAACCGCGAAGTCGCCATCAAGGTGCTGCGGGTCGATCTGGCGGGTCAGGAAGGGGTCAAAGAGCGCTTCAAGCGCGAGGCGCGGGCCGCGAGCCTCATCCAGCACCCCAACGCGATCACCATCTTCGACTTCGACGAAGACGGCGAGCTCCTATACCTGACGATGGAGTTCCTGTCCGGCGAGACGCTGCGCCAGCGGCTGCGCCGCGAGCCGATCCTGACGGTGGATCAGGCGCTCGACATGTTCGAGTCGATGGCCGGGGCGCTCGGCGCCGCGCATCGGGTCGGCGTGGTGCACCGCGATCTGAAGCCGGACAACATCTTCCTGGCCAAGTTCGACGCGGTCGGGGAGGTGGTCAAGGTCCTGGACTTCGGCCTCGCCAAGCTGCTCGATCGGGCGGCGACCGGTGAGGAGCAGCTGACCGATCACAACCTGCGCCTGGGGACGCCGCGCTACATGGCGCCCGAGCAGGCGCTGGGAATTCAGCCCATCGACTCGCGCTGCGATGTCTACGCGCTCGGGCTCTTGCTGTTTGAGATGCTGGCGCAGCGGGCGCCGTTTGTCGGCGACGACGGCATGGAAGTCCTGGCCCAGCGCCTGCGCCGCGAGGCGCCGCGTCTGTCGCAGGTGGCGCCGCAGAAGAACTTCGGCCCGCAGATGGACGAGCTTCTGAGCAACATGCTCAAGCGCGATCGCGACCAGCGGCCGCAGGACGCCAACGTAATCCTTGGCCAGGTGCGGGAGATCCGGAAGAACAACCAGGTCTACCGCCCGCTGGACGATCTGGCCGATGCCATGGGCGCCGGCGAGCCCGGGCGGCAGAGCGGCGGCAACCCGGTCGTCGGCCGCGCTTCGATGCCCGGCCAGATGGGGCGGGTCACCGGTCCCGCCGGCCGCGCCGCCGCTCCGTCCAACAACAGCTGGCAGTCCGGGCAGCGCCAGGACGGCCGCGGTGCCCGCCCCGAGAGCATGATCAGCCTCGATCAGGACGACGATCTCGACAAGCGCACGGTCGTCGTCGATCCCGGCATGCAGATGCCCGAGCCGCCGCAGCCCAAGCAGCTGCCGCAGCAGATGCCCCAGGCGATGCTGGACATGCCGACGGCGATCGGCCAGCTGCCGCATCCCGGCGTGCCGATGCCGCCGCCGGGCATGGGCGGACATCCCGGCGTGTCGATTCCGCCGGTGGCGCGGCAGGCCTACCCGCGGCCGACGCCGATGCCGAGCCTCAGCGAGCCGCCGGCCGAGCCGACGGCGCAGTCGGCCTCGACGCAGCTGCCGCAGCAGAAGAAAAACCGCAAGCTGCAGATGTTCATCATCCTGGCGGTGCTGGCGGTGCTGGCGCCGCTGGTCGCGCTGCTGCTAAAGGGGCTGCTCAGCCACAACGAGGATCACGGCGACTCGCAAGTAGTCCCGGAGATCGAGCGCCCGCTGAATCCCGCCGGCTCCGGCCGCGCCGTCGCGACCGCACCGGCGCCGGCCCCGGCCCCGGCTCCGGCCGTGGATGCGCCGCCGCCGACGGCGACGCCGCCGCCTGCTACTGAGGCCGACGACCCGAAAAAGGTCGCCGCCAACCAGCCCGCCGAGACCGCCAGTGACGACGCCGACCCTGCCACCGATACCGAGCCCGCCGACGATAAGCCCGCCCCCAAGAGCAGCAAGCCCAGCAAGAGCAGCAAGTCCAGCAAGAGCAGCAAGTCCAGCAAGTCCGCCAAGAACGGCCGTAACACGGTGCAGATCGTGGTCGATTCGACCCCGCGCAAAGCCACCGTGGAGCGCGACGGGAAAAAGATCGGCGTGACCCCGATCACCGACTCGCCGCCGCCGGGCAACCGGGCGATCCGCTACCGTATTTCCGCCAAGGGATACAAATCCTACGAAGAGTCGGTCCTCCCCGACCGAAAGCGGACGCTCACCGCCAAGCTCAAGCCTGAGCCGAAGACCTGAAGGCCTTCGGCTCTCGCGCTTTATAAGGCCTTTCGCGTCCGCCCGTTTGGCCGCCGCGTCCGCCGTCCCTCCAACCCCCGCACCGCTTGGGCCTAGCCGCGCAGAACGCGATCGATTGCGGCGTCACTCCGGCGGCGGCGGCGTCTTGCCGAGCAGCCGGATCGTGATCGCCAGCAGCACCGCCACCGCCAGCAGCAGCGAGCCCCATAAGAGCGCGGTGGGCGGCGCGTGGAGCAGGTAGTCGCCGGCGCGGGAGCGATAGGCGCGATTGGGCTCCAGTCCGCCAAGCTGCGTCGGCAGCGCGGCGTAGGCCAGGACCGCCTGACGGAGCGACTCGATGTCGTAGTGCGGCGGGCTGGCCTCGGGATCGCCCAGCAGCAGACGGTAGCCGTCGCCGGGCATCAGCTTGAAAAACAGGCGCGGAGCGCGCACCACGGCGCTTATGCGCTCGATGGTCAAAGGCGGGTTGTCTTGATCGTCGATCTCCAGGATCAGCTCCCGCCGCCGCTCGCCGGACAGCGGCAGGCTGTGCAGGCCGCCGTCGTCGCCTTGGCGGCGCAGGATGCCGGACAGCACGAGGCGTGGGGAGCCGTCCTCAGGAGAGTCTTTGAGCAGTCGGAACGGTCGGCTGTAGAACGTATCGTGGACCAAGAGCTCGACGGCCTGCAGCGGCAGCGCGAGCGCCGGGCCCGCTGCCGCGCCGCCCGCGGTCAGGCGGTAGCGGCTCAGCCGCGGGCGCGGCTCCGCGGCCCGCACGAGCTCGGCGCGCACCTCATCGGCGTCGGCAGACAGGACGTAGGGAACCTGCCGATCCTGCGCATCGACGATGCGCACATCGCCCAGATCCGGCCGCAGCAGCCCCAGCGCCGCCGGGTCGAGCGTCACGGCATAGATATCCGGACCGCCCTCGCCGAGGAAGCGCAGCGTTTGCTGCAGGCGGAAGCGCTCGCTCGCAAGCGGCGCTCCGACCGCGGGAACAAACTGCAGCGGCGGCGCCTGGCGGTAGCGCGGATTTGGCTGCTCTGCCAGAAGCTGCGCCGGACGCAGCGGCCCGAGCCGGGTGAGCCGCTCGCGCAGGCCTTCCAGATCGTAGTGCGGGGCCCGCGCCGCCGGATTGCCGTAGTAGAGCGTCCATCGCGGGGCGCCGCCCGGCGCCGCTTGCGCGTCGAGCCGCGGATACTCAAAGATCAGCCGGGCGCCAGAGCCGTAGACCTCGACCTGCAGCCCCGACAGCGGCGGGCTGTCGCCGTTGTCGATCTCTAGGACGAGCGCGCCGCCCCCCGGCGGCTGGTTCAGCCGCAGCGTCATCCACTCCGCCGACAGCTGCGGATCGACGTGGCTCTCCGTCGCCACGGCCCGGTGCTTATGGCCGGAGCCGGGAGGCGGCGGCAAGGCCGCGGCGCTCAGGCGGTACAGCGTGTCGCTGCCGAGCTCGCGCTCCGCCGGTTCGGCCGCGGGGCTCGGCTCGGCGCCGGACCGCGGCGCGGCGTTTTGCGGCAGCTCGAGTAGCCGCACCGGCCGCACGAGCGCCAGCTCCTCGGCCCGAATCAGCAGCTGCTCGACCGGCAGGCCGGGCGGCAGATCCAGGCGGTAGCGGCTCTTTTCCGGCGCGGCGTGGCGGCTCGGGCGGGCGGGTGCGGCAAGGGTCAAAAGCGGCGCCGGCCGCGTCCACATCTGCGCTTTGACCGCCCGGTTGCGGACCGCCGTGACGCCGCGCAGCGCGATCGGGCGGCTGCGCAGATCGTTGACGGTGAGCCGCAAGTAACGCGCGGTCTGGACCTGCTCCCACTCGATGGCGGTGTGGCGGACGCGGAAGCCCGGCGCCGCGCTCCACGGCAGATCGAAGATGCCGGCGCCCGCCCGCAGCGTGCGAAACGGACCGCTGCGCTCGGTCGCTCCCTCGACCGTCACCTGCTTGGCGAACAGCTCCCCGTCCACCTGCAGCTCGATCGCATCGAAGGACCGGGGCTGCAGCAGATCGACGACCCACACCGAATTCGTACCGCTGACAAGGCCGCTTGTGAGCTGGCCGCTCTCGCTCTCCACCTCGTGCCGCGCGGTCTGCAGGGCGAGCAGGTAGGGGACCTCGCGGCCGTCGCCGCGGACCAGGCGCAGGTCATGGTATGCGGGCTCGCTGCTGCCGGCGAGCTCGGGCGGGAGCGGGATCTCGGCGAAGCCCGGCCGATCTTCGGGGAGGGGGGCGGTGGGCGCCGCCGCATGAGCTGCCGCTGCCGCGGCGCTGCCGCTGATAACGACCTCGCGCCGGGTCGCAAACGCGCTGCGCTGAGCATCGGTGGCAAGCTCCGCATCGGCGCGGGCCGGCGGTTCTAGCCGCGGCAGCAGCAGTACCGCGGCCGCGAGCAAAAGGGGCGTGGGCGTTGGCCGCCGCGCGCGCGCAGGCCGGAAAAGCACGGACGGCACACTCATGCCTTGGTCCCTTTCGGCGGATCCGCAGACGTCCCGGCCGGCGGGCTCCCGCCCGGTGCCTGCCGTCGCGACTGCGTCTGAAAAACAAAGCGCTGGTACAAAAGCGACACCAGGATGAGCGACACCGCCAGCCCCAGGAACGACAGCGAGCGGTAGATCCCGCCGACGTTGGCCAGGTCGTAGAGAAACACCTTGGCGATGGTGAGCAGCATCGCCCCGAGCGAAAAATAGCGCAGGGCTCGGCTATCGCGCCGCATGCCGACGATGAGCAGCACCAGCGCATAGACTCCCCAGGCCAGCGAGCGGGTGAGATCGCGGGCGTAGCTGCGGGTGAGCCACAGCTCAGTGTACGGTCCGGGCGAGAACGCGTCGGCGATCTCCAGGTTGATGAGTACGAAGAGGAGGAGCAGCCCGGAGAACGCGGCTACCGCGTGCAGCGGGACGCGCTCGCTGCCGATCGGCAAGGTCTTTTCCCGCTCGCTGCGGTAGCGGCCCTCGACCGGCCGCAGGAACGCGGCGCCGATGAGGAAGCACAGGCAGGGGACGCCGTAGCTGTACAGCAGCCAGTTGAGGACGGGCAGCCCGCGGTGGTGATAGTGCAAAAGCTCCGCGGTCGGGACGAGCCGCACCACCACCGCGGCGTAGAGCAGCAGGCCGAAGTACTTGAGCCCCGGATGCGGCAGCCGCCGGTACAGCCACCACACGGCGGCGGCGAGCAGCGCCCAGGCCACGGCTACCCACTGGCGGTCGAGCTGGAGGGGGATGGCGGTGGCCAAAAACCCCAGCGCCACGGTGGCCATGAGCGCCCGATGACCGAGCTCGCGGCGGGCCAGCGCGGGGCCCGGCAGCCGCTCGGTGGGCGCGGGGCGGGGCAGCGACTGCACGATCGCCAGCGCGGCCAGAGAGAGCGCCGCCTGCGCCACCGGCAAGGCGCCGATGAGGCTCCGCCCGAGCGCGCCGACGAAAGAATGATGAAGCGGGATAAACAGCAGCGGCCCGGCGAGCGCCGCCGCCACAAACAGGCTGCGGTGGGTGCGCAGCGGCGGCAGCGCCCGCAGCATGAGGAGCGGCAGGAACAGGAAGAACAGGTACAAGACCCCGAGCCACGAAAGCGCCACGACGCCATCTGCGGGCTGGAAGTGCTCGTGCTGCCATAGCGTCGTCGCCACGGCCGTGGCCGCCAGCGCCAGCAGGGTCAGCCACGTCCACTGCTGCCGCGCCACGGTCAAAAGGATCAGCCCGTCCAGCAGGAGCAGGGCGGTAAACAAGAGCCCCGGATGCGAACCGATGCTGCGGCTCTCCAGCATGAGGATGAGGCCCAGCAGCGGCGTCAGCGTCGCCAGGAGCGCCCCTATCTCGCTCTCGCGGGCGGTCTGCTTCCACAGAAGCGCCGCCGGATCCGCCGGCTGGCGCGCGGCCGCGAGGCGAAAGCGGCCGGTGCGCAGCGCCGCGGCGACGCTCAGCACGGTGGCCAGGAGCAGCGGCACGGCCAGGTTGCGCAGCAGCACCTCGGCGGCAAGCGGCGAAGTGACCGCGCTGTCGCGCGGCAGCCCGGCGGCGAAAAATGCCTGCACCAGCACCGCGAGCACGAGTCCGCCGATGGGCCCCGTCCCGGCGATCGCACCGCAGCGGGTACGCTCGATGAGCAGCGCGGTGCAAAAAGCGGTGAGGAGCACGAACGCCCACGGCGGCTGTAAAAGCCCGCGCGGGATCAGCTGTCCGGTGAAAAGGACCAAGCCGACCAGCGTCACCAGGCCGGCCCACTCGGGGAGCGGTGCGGCGCCGGCGGCGGGAGGCGTCCGGCTCGTCCACAGCCGCGGCACCGCGCCGAGCGCCGCCGAGAGCCCCAGGCTGCACAAGGCGCCGCCCCACAGCGTCTCTGTCCGCAGCGCCGTCACCGCCCACGCCACCTGGGTCAGGCTCGTCGCCGCCGCGGCCACAAGGAGCAGGAACGGGCGCTGTCGCCAGGCGGCGATGGTCAGCAAGAGGCCGTCCAAAATCGCCACGAAGCCGAACAGCAGACCCCAGCGCTCGGCGTGCTCGGGGGTGCTCGCCAGGTAAAAGGCCAGGGCGAACGGCGCCACCGCGGCCAGGGTGGAGTCGGAGCCGCCGGCGGCAGCGGGCTCGCCGGCCGACTCGCGCCGCGCCGGCAGCGCCAGGTAGGGCAGCGCGAACAAAAGCGAAAGGCCCATGGCCAGCGGCGCCTGGGCCGCGCTCATCGACGTGCCGATCCATAGGGCGTGGCAGGCGATCGTCAGCCCCAGGCCCAGCCGCAAAAGCAGCGGGAGGTGGTTGGCTCCCAGCCACAGCACGCCGGCGTTGGCGCAGAACAGCGCCCCGAACACGAGCGGCCAGCGCCCGCCGTACGTCGGCTGCGCCGCCAGCCGGCAGCACAAAAGGAGCGGAATCAGCACCGCGAGCGCCGCGCCGTGCACAAGCGGCCGCGCCACTCCTTTTTCCGCAGAGA
The DNA here is from genome assembly GCA_937879845.1 of uncultured Myxococcales bacterium. GTDB lineage: Bacteria > Myxococcota_A > Polyangia > Palsa-1104 > JAEUJZ01 > CALFML01. The sequence goes on along the minus strand of CALFML010000218.1, from coordinate 835 downwards.
AGCGGCCCGCTAGCACCACCGCTCCGAGGAACAGGCTCGCAAGACCCAGCGCGACCGCCAAAAGCGGCACCAAAAGCGGCGGCTGCAGGCTGGAGGCCGTCCACAAAAAGACCTCCGCCGCGGCCAGCCCTGCGGTCGTCACCGCCACCACCGGGCTATGCCGCAGCGCCAGCCACAGCAGCGCCGCCACGCTGACGAACATGCCGCCGAGCAGCACCGGCCAGCGCATCCCGTATTCGGACTGGGTCGCCAGCACGCAGCCCAAAACCAGCGGCGCCGAGGCTCCAAGCGCCGCCGCCAGCCGCAGCGGCGCCGGCGGTGGCTGCAGCGCTTGGTCCGGCCCCGCGGGGATTTTTTTCCACAGCCCGGGCAGCGCCCACAGCGGCCCCGAAAGGACCAGCGCCGCGCCCACCGCCACCGGCAGCAGCGGCGGCGACAGCGAGGTCAGATCCCACAGCGCATGGGTGGCCGCGGTCGCCAACAGCGCCAACATCGCCAGCACCGGCCAGCGCCGCAGCGCCACCCACAAAAGGCCCAGCTCCAGGCACGCCGCGAAGCCGAACAGCAGCGGCCAGTTGCGCGCATACTGCGGGTGCGCCGCCAGCACCCAGGCAAAGCCGAACGGCAAAAGCCCCGCGGTCGCCGCGCCGTAGAGGATCTCGCGCTTCTGTTTCTCGGTAAGACCGCGCAAGTAGGCCGGCAGCGCCATGAACAAGAGCGCGAAGACCAGCGCCACGCCGACGCCGATCGGCATCTTGGCCGGGCTTAGGAACTTGCTGGCCCAGCCCGCTTCCATAAGCAGCGTCGCCACCAGGTTGAGCAGCGCCAGCCGATG
>CALFML010000217.1 GCA_937879845.1 uncultured Myxococcales bacterium | reverse complement strand
CTGCGTTTATCCGCGCGGGAAGCGCGCGGCGGGGGGAGGCTCCGCCGGCTTTGCCGGTGGAGGGGGCACGGGCAAATGCCCCTTGTATTAGAACGCCGCGGCGCGCTCAGCGGGCGTGGCGCTTGCCAGCGAGGCGGATCGCCCCGGTCTGGCCGATGGCGATAAAAGGAGCCCAGTAATAGGGGTGCGGGCGCTTCTGCTTCATGGCCCGCATCGCCGTCTGCAGCGCCTCGGAGCGGCCTTTCCCATGCAGCAAATTTTGGTACATGTTCACCATCAGCTCGCTGGTCTCCTCATCCGGGACCTGCCACAAGCTGCTCACCAGCGTCTGCACCCCCGCGACGACAAAGGCCCGCCGCAGCCCGTATACCCCCTGCCCTGTCTGCAGCCCGCCGCGCCCCGAGTCGCAGGCTGAGAGCACCGCCAGCTCGGTTCCTTCCAGATCCAGGGCGGCGACCTCTTGCGCCGTAAGCAGACCGTCCAGGCGCCGGTCGTTGACGCGCGCCGCCTGCGATGCGCCGGCCAAAAGCAGCGCGCTGCGGTTGAGCGGATTATCGACCACCGGCGGCAATACGATGGCCCCGCTGCCGCTGCCGCTGCCGCCGCTGCCCGCCGGGGCGGAAGGATCGGGCAGGGCATTGAGACGGCGCTCCGTCCCGCCGATCCCCCGGCTGCCGGAGCTGGGGCTCACCGCATCCAAAAACACCCCGTGCGTCGCGATATGCAAAAGCCGCGGGGCGTGCAGCTCGCGGATCGCATCTTCGCTGGCTTGCTTGCCCTGCAGCACCTGGGCATCTGGCAAAAGACGATGGATTTGCTGCGCTTCCGCGGCCGTCCCGGGAAGCGCGGGGATGTGGCCGAGAAACGAGTACAATCCGCCGCGCTGCGCCGACTGCGGCTGCAGCTCCGCCTGCGCCAACGCGGTCGTCCCTTGGTAATCCGGATTTGCCAGAACGAACACCCCCTGCCCCGATTTCCCCGCCGGCTGCCGCAAGAGGTCTCGGCCGGAGGTCAGATAGTTCAGCTGATAGCGACTTAGCAGATAGTCCGTCCCATCGTGCAGCGCGGCAAACGGCACCAGGTTCAGCTGCTCATCCAGCGACAGGTACAGGCTCTTTTTTCCCTGCAGCAGCGGCAGAAGCGGGGCGAGCACCAGCTTGTACAGCTGCTCCGCCGCCTGCTGCGGCGCATTGCTGGCATTGCGCAGCTGCCCGAGCAGCGCCACCGCCGACTGATCGATGGCCTGCGCCTCTCCCAGATCCTTGACCCCGATGGTGCCGTCGCGGTGCAGCACCATCGCCAGGTAGCGCCGGGCGCCATAGGTGACCTTGCCGCGCACCGACGTGAAATCCTGCGGCGTGATGGTCACGACCTCGATGAGGGCGGCGTCTTCGGGTAGCGCGCGGGCCACCGTCTTGACCATCTCTTCCGGAGCGGGAAGCTTGGTATTGCGCAGGACGCTGGAGCGCTCGGCCAGCTCGTGCTCCAGATCATCGGCCTGCCGCTGGAGCTCATCCAAGCGCTGCCGCGTCTCTTTGCGCTGCTTGGCCCCCGACCACACAAGATCCTCATGCTGCGAGCGCAGGAGCAGCAGCCTCTGATACTGCGCGTTCTGCTGCGGATCGGTGAGGCTGCGGGCGATGGCGCGGCGGCTGGTCGCCGCCTCCTCTGCGGTGCGCCCCTTATTGAGCAGCGCGGTGGTCATCGCCAGGGTGCGCGCCTCCGGCTCCTGGCTCAGCGCCAGCAGCATGCTGTAGTAACCATCCTCCTCCCCGCGCATCGTCTGCAAAAGCGGAGCGACGCGCGACTCCGATAAGGTATGCCGCAGCAGCTCCTCTTGCGACACGATCGCTTTGAACAGGAGCGGCAGCGCGCGCTGCGCCCGCGCGCTGGCCACGTACATGAACGCCAGGTTGTTGATCGTGATGGCCACGTCGGGGTGGCCGAGTCCCAGCGTCGCTTCGTAGATCTTCAGCGCCCGCAGGAACGCCGGCTCCGCCAGGTCGAACTTTCCTTGCGCGTAATACAGCTCGCCCAGGTTGTTCGAGACATAGGCGACATCGGGATGGTCCGCGCCCAGCGCGGCTTCGGAGATCTTCTGCGAGCGCAGATAAAGAGCCTCCGCTTCGCTGTTCTTGTTCTCAAGCCGATACAGGGTCGCCAAGTTGTTCAGGACGGTGGCAACTTCCGGGTGCTTGGGTCCGAGCGCCGCTTCGTGAATCTTCACCGACCGCTGATAATATGACTCCGATGCCGGATACCGCGCCTGGGCTTTGTAAAGTCCGGCCAGGTTGTTCAGCGTGCTGGCCACCGCCAGGCTGTCGCGGCCGAGCGCCGTCTCCTGAATCTTGAGCGCGCGCAGATACAGCGGCTCGGCGGCATCGTATTTTCCTTCGCGGCGGTAGACCTCCGCCAGGCCATTGTAGGAGCTGGCCACGGTGGGATCCGATGGATCCAGCACCGCCTCGCGAATGCGCAGGGCGCGGTGGAAGATCTTGTCCGCCTCTTCGTACTTCCCTTGAAAAAAGTACATCCGGCCGAGGTGGTCCAGCGCCTGTGCGACATCCAGGTGGTTGGGCCCCAGCAGCCCCTCCCGCAGCTTCAGGGCGCGCTGCAGGAGCGGATCCGCCGCCTCATACTTTGCCTGCTCCAGATACATGACCGCCAAGCTGCTCAGGCCTGATGCCAGCTCCCGCTGCGCTGGGCGCCCGGCTGCCTCATACAAGCGGATGACGCGCTGAAACAGCGGCTCCGCGGCATCGTACTTCCCTTCGGCGCGATACACGTCCGCTTGATTATGAAGCGTCAGGGCGACATCGGGATGACTCGGATCCAGGGTGCCGACAGTCTTCAGCGCCCGCAGGCACAGCGCCTCGGCCGCTTCGTATTTCCGGGCATCGCGGTAGTGTCCGATGAGCAGGTTGAGCGTCTTGGCGATGCGCGGGTGTGCCGCTCCGTACTTGCCCTCGAAGATCTTCAAGGCGCGCAGGTACAGCGGCTCGGCGGCATCGTACTTGGCCTGGGCGTCATAGATCCGCGCCAAGCTCTCCAGCACCGCCGCCACCATCCCATCCGCCGGACCGAGCGCCGTCTCCGTTATCTTCAGCGCCTGCTGCGACAGCGGCACCGCCGCGTCATATTTTCCCTGCGCCTTATAGAGCAGCGCCAGCTTGTTGATCGCGATCGCGACCTCTTGATGGCTGACCCCGTAGGCTCCCTCCAGCACCCGGCGGGCGCGCTGATACACCGCGATGGCGGCATCGTAGCGCCCCTGCGCGACATAAAGATCGGCGAGCTTGATCAAGGAAGCGGCGATATCAGGATGGTTGACCGCCAGAGAGCGCTCGCGGATCTGGAGGGCGCGCAGACACAGCGGCTCGGCCGCTTCGTACTTCCCTTCCGCTACGTACAGATCGGTCAGGTTGTTGATCGAAGTGGCGATATCCGGATGCTCCGGCGCCAGCATCGCCTCGCGGATCTTCAGCGCCCGCAGACACAGCGGCTCGGCGGCTTCGTATTTCTCCAGACGCTGGTACACGTTCCCCAGGCTGTCGAGGGTGACGGCGATGAGCAGGTGATCCGGACCGAAAGCTTTCTCACGGATCGCCAGCAGCCGTTCATACAGCGGCTGCGCCGCTTGGAAATCCTCCTTTTCGACGTACGCACCGGCCAAGCCGAAGAGCGCGACCTCAAGTTTCGGATGGTCCTTCCCAAACGTGGACTCCTTGCTCTTGAGCGCCCGCTTGTACAAAACGATCGCGTCGTCGGGCCGCTTGGTTAGGCGATAAAGCTCGGCCAGATTCTCGACGGTGCCGATGACCGTCGCATGATCCGGTCCGAGCGCGGCCTCCAGGCTCTTGAGCGCCCGCACAAACAGCGGCTCGGCCGCCTCATACTTCTTCTGCTCATTATAGAGCCCGGCCAGGTTCACCAAGGTGGCGGCGACATTGGGATGGGACGGACCCAGGTTCTCTTCGGTCAGCTTCAGCGCCCGACGCAGCGGCGGCTCGGCCTTATCGTACTTTTCCTGTTTCTGATAAGCGTAGGACAGGTCGTTCAAGACGGATGCGAGGTACTTGTGATTTGGCCCGAGCAGGCCCTCCATCGCGCTGAGCGCCTTTTGGCATGCGGCTTCGGCGGCCGGATACTGCGCGTTGTCTATGGCTGCGCCGCACTCGCGGTAGGCGCTCTGGGCTTGCTCAACCAGGCGCGGATCGAGCTCGGCCGCCCCTCCCCCCGGCTCCCAGAGGCTCGTCGCCGCGAGCAGCGCCAAGCCCTGCCACCGGAGCACTCGACCGCGCCGCCTGTCTACTCGCCTCGCCTGCTGCATCGCACGCATCGCACTCCCCCAGCTCGATCATCGGGTCACAGGGCGCAGTTTAGCAAGGGCGAGTGCCTTAAGTACGTTGAGGTTGCTGGTCGTCTGTCCCGTAGATGAGCGCATCATGCGGATGCGCTGCGGACATGATGCGGATGGATTCGCGCCGGGCGGCCAGGATGCCGCGGGATTCAGCTTCCCCGCTCAAAACTTCGGCGGCAGACATAACGAAGCCGGACAGCGGACGGAGCTGCCGTCGCAATAGGTATCGCGGGAGCAGGAGGTGGCGGCGCGGCAGAGGAAGTGATCGGCAAGCTGATACAGCCCATCGGACGGACAGTCGGCGGATCGACCATCGCAGAACTCCGGCTGGTCGCAGATCCCGGCCGCGGCGCGGCACATGTGGTTGGCCGCTGGTACGACGGTGCCGCAGGTTCCGTCGGCGCCTCCGGTCTGGGCGCCGCTGCAGGAGCGGCAGTCCGCGGTCGCGCCGCCGCCGCACGCCGTGTCGCAGCAGAATCCGTCGACGCAGAAGGCGCTCGCGCACTGGCTGCCCATGGTGCAGGGCGTGCCGTTTGGGCTCTTGGCGGCCCCAAATACATAGGCCTGGCCCTGGTTCGGATTCGTGCCGACCATCTTGAGGAAGGCGCCGATGATCACCGTCTTCCCGCTCAGCGCCACGGACCCGCCGAAGAAATCCTGCGCCGCCCCGGCCGCCGAGTCTACGAGCACCGCATCCTGACTCCAGGCGGTTCCCGACCGAACATATACATAGGACTGCCCTTGCCACATGCTGCCGCCGACTGCTTTGAGCGGAGCGCCGATGACGGCGATGTCTCCGTCTACCGCGACGGAAGTGCCAAAGAAATCCTGGGACTCGCCGAGCGCTTTGTCCAAAAGGACGGACTCCAGGCGCCAAGTCGTTCCCGTCCGGGCGAAAACGTAGGCCTGGCCTTGCAGCGTGTGGGTTCCCACCGTCTTCCTGCTGGCGCCGATGACGATCGTATCCCCGCTTATCGCTACGGCATGCCCGAACTCGTCAAGGAATGCTCCCGTGACACTGTCGGTCAAGACGGCTTGCTGGGTCCAAGAGGTTCCGGACCGGACATACACATAGGCCTGCCCCTGCCCGAGCGCGGCGCCGATGCTCTTTTCGTTGGCGCCGATGACGACGGTGTCTCCGCTCACCGCTACGGAAGCACCGAACTGGTCGTTGTCCTTGCCGTCCACTGAATCAACCAGGACGGCCTGCTGGCTCCAAGAAGTCCCGGAGCGGACGAATACGTACGCCTGGCCTTGCCGGGCCGCGGCGCCGACATTTTTGCCCAGGGCACCGATGACGGCCGTGTCTCCGCCGAGCGCTACGGAGCGGCCGAACTGATCGAAGGCGGCGCCGGTGGCGGAATCGAGGAGGACGGCCTGCTGGCGCCAAGAGGTCCCGGAGCGGACGAATACGTACGCCTGGCCCTGTTGCGGATACGCTCCGACCTGCTTGTTGTAGGCGCCGACAAGGACGGTGTCCCCGCTCACCGCGACCGCGGTGCCGAACATGTCGTCGGCGGCGCCGGTGGCGGAATCGGAAAGGACGGCCTGCTGGCTCCAAGCGGTTCCGGAGCGGACGAACACGTAGGCCTGACCTTGATGGCTGTTCATGCCGACTGTCTTTTGCGCAGCGCCGATGACCGCGGTGTCGCCGTCTATCGCGACCGCGGTACCGAAGGAGTCTCCCTCCGCTCCATCCGCGGCCACAAGGATCCCCTGCTGCGTCCACATCGGATCTACGGTCACCGGGTAGCGCGCTCCGGCCGCGTCCACTTCCAGCCGCACTTCCCGCCCGCTCAGCCGCATGCGAGAGGGCAGCTCTCTGCCATCGGCATCCACCGCAAACAGGTCGCTATACACGAGCAGCGGCGGATCCATCCGTCCGGCATGCGCGTCGCGCAGCTCCAGCCGGGCCTCACTCCCCTCACCGACAAGCGCGGCGGCCGCGTCCCCGTCGAGCCGAAAGGCGAAAGCCAGACCGTCGCCACTGCCGCATCCCAAATCCTTGTCGAGAGTGAAGCCATGCTCCAGACCGACGGGCCCGTTGAGGTACCACTCGCGCGCGCCATCGCGCAGGTATTCGACACGGTTTTTTCCTTCACCAAGGCGCGGCGGCGTCGGCGCAGCAGCTCGCGGTGCGGCAGCGCAGCCGTACGACTGCAGAGTGAGGGAAACCGCGTCGGCCCGATGCGCGCGTCGCAGATGCAGGCCGCTGGCGTCAAGGGCGGCGGCCAGGTCCTGCTCCGGGTTTGAAGCGGTGAGAGTCGCAGGCACCGTCTGCCGAGCCGCAAAGGCATGAACCGCACCGGCCGCGCTCTGGCGGGCCTGCAGGTAGGCGGCATGCAGGGCGGCCGGGATGGCGGTCTGAATTCGGGAAGAATCCGCTGGCGAGAGGCCGTTTGATGGCTCAACGCCGCAGGAGAGCGCGACGGCCGCAGCCAGGCTGAGGGCCGGCAGCAGGCGCGCCTCGCCCCGTCGCCTGCCCGCTTCCCGCGAGTTAAACCGGTTGGACTTCGCCAATGAACGCTGAGCAGATTCCACAGTGCACCTCCGTTGAAATCGGTCGCACAGGTTTACATATTCAACCAATTGACCGCAATCCTGTTTCGCAGGTCTCGTTCTGGCGCAGTCCGTCGTGTCCGGCTCGCGAACGCGAAAAGGAAATCCAGCGCGCCGGCTCATTCGCCGCGACCTTTCCGTCCGCGGCTTCACGCAGGCTGAGCGGACGGATTGCCGCCCCCCGTCACCCGAAACGATATTCAGTACGTTGAGGTCGCGCCGGACGAATGACGGGCCCGCGGTCTTCCGCGCCGGCATCTTCACAGAGCCGGCCCGAGGCGCTTGCAACCTGGCGGCGGCGGATTACTTGGGCTTTTTCAGCTGCGGCTTCTGCGGATTGGACCAGTTGTTGCCCCACCGAGTGTAAAGCTCGTCGCTGAAGTTTTTCCACTCGGTCGGCGTGCGCGGCGGCGGGAACGGGATCGGGCGCGTCGGCTTTTCGTCGGTCTTTATGACCTGGATGGCGTTTTTCTCGATGATCTTGCCGAGCTGGAAGACCTTGTAGGAGTGCTGGGTGCTCGGGTCGAGCCGCAGCTGGATGCCGTTTACATCGTAGCCCTTCTCGAGCAGCGCGGCGCGGACGCGGCCGGTGTCTTCGGACTCGGCCTTGCGCACGGCGGCGGCCCACAGCTGGACGCCGTAGTAGGCGGACTCCATAAGCTCGCTGACCACGCGGTCTTCGCCGTACTTTTTCTTGAACCGCGCCGCGAAGTTGCCGTCGGGCGGCGCCCCCGGCAGAGCGGGGAAGCGGGTGCGCGCGACGTACTGCCCGGCCAGGCTCAAGCTGCCAAGCTGCGCCAGCTCGTTTTCGCCGAGCGTGTAGGAGAGCACCGGCACCATGTCGGGCGTCATGCCGGCTTCGACAAGCGCCCGGAAGAACGAGATGTTCGAGTCGCCGACCAGATCGTTGATGATGATCTGCGGCTTTGCGTGCTTGAACTTCTTGACGACGTGGGCAAACTGCGACTCGCCGACCAGGGCATACTCTTCGCCGACCACTTCGCCGTGCAGCTCTTTGACCGTATCCTCGGCGATGGCGTTGATCGCGCGGGCGCGCAGTCCGTCGGTACCGATGAAGAAGAACCGCTTGACCTTGAGCTCTTCGATCGCCCAGTGGATCGACGGGATCACGTTCTGGTTCGGGGTCGCGCCGGTGTAGACGATGCTCTCGGACTGCTCCAAGCCCTCGTACTGCGCGGGATAGAAAAGGAGCCGCCGGCTCTCTTCGACGTAGGGCAGGATCAGCTTGCGGCTCGCCGAGCCGAAGCCGCCGAAGATCACCGCGACCTTCTCCTTATTGAGCAGCTCATCGGCGCCCTGGGTATAGGCGGAGTTGGCGGTGACTTGCGACTTGCCGTCGCGCTCATGGGCTTCGATCTTGCGGCCCAGGAGGCCGCCTTGGGCGTTGATCTCTTCGATCGCCAGCTGCGCCGCATCGCGCAGCGGCCGCTCGCTGACCGACAGCGCGCCGCTTAGGGAATGCAGGATCCCGACTTTGATCGGCGGCAGGTTGGCCGGCGGCGTCGGCGTGTGCTTGACATCCGGACCGGTCGGGGTCTTGAGCGGGTCCGGGGGCTTGGGCGGCAAGGTCGAGTTATGCCGCGACCAGAGCCCGAAGCCGGCGCCGAGAATCCCGATTCCGCCGAGCGCCAGCAGGCCGCGGCGGGTCAAAAGCGGCGATCCCGGCGGGGCATTGGGTCCGCGCAGGAGGCCAGCCAGGGTCCGCGCTTCCTGCCCGGCAAAGCTCGGGGTGCGGCCCATCGCCGGCACGTTGTCCCCGGACATCCGCCCCGAGTCCATGGCGAAGATCGACGAGTTGCGCGGCGAGATGCCGGTCAGGATCGATTCCAGATCGTCGCCCATCTGCGCCGCGTTGGCGTAGCGATCCTCGGGCTTTTTCGCCATCGAGCGATAGACCACGCGCGAGCAGGCCTCCGGGATGCTCGCCACCACCATCCGCGGATCGGGGATCTTGCCCGAGACGTGGCCCAGCAGGATCTGCGGCACGCCCGGCCCGACATAAGGCGGCCGCCCGGTCAGCAGGGCAAAGTACGTCGCGCCGAGCGAATACAGATCGCTGCGCCCGTCCATGTCCTGGTTGCTCGCCTGCTCCGGACTCATATAAAGCGGCGTGCCGCACAGCATGCCGGTCTGGGTGAGGTGCAGATCGTCTTCGATGAGCTTGACCAGCCCGAAGTCGCACAGCTTCACCACGCCCGCCGACGAAAACAGGATGTTGTCGGGCTTGATATCGCGGTGGATGATGCCGGCTTCGTGGGCGATCGTCAGCGCCGCGCAGCAGTCGGCGATGATGCGCGTCGCCACCATCCAGTTGTAGGGGCCCTTCTTGAGACGGTTGCCGGCGCTTCCGGAGTTTAGGACCTCCATCACGATGTAACAGCCGGTGTCATCGTGAACTACATCGTAGATTGTGATGATATTCGGGTGATTTAGCCGTCCGGCAACCTGGGCCTCGCGCAGAAATCTCTCGACGACGGCCGACTTGCCCAGGCGCTTTTTCGGCAGGATCTTCACCGCCACCGGCCGGCGCAGCACCGTGTCTTCTCCCTCGTAGACACTGCCCATGCCGCCCTTGCCGAGCAGGCGCAGGATGCTGTACTTGCCGATCTGCATCCCGATGCGCTGCTCGGGGTCGTCCTCGGTGATCGTCTCGCCGTCTCCGGAATCTCCCGCGTCGGACGAGCTGACGTCGGCGCTCGACGACGAATCGAGGGACAGAAGCTGCCGGCCGCCGCTTCGCACCGCGCTGCCGCTGGCCTCGCCGGCCGCCGAAGGCGTACCAAGCGGGCTTGCGGACTCGTCCGAGGACGCGTCGCCAGAGCGGCTCATGTAGAACATCATCGCCCACTAGCGCCAGCCAGGTCAATCTGGCGCCCGATGCGCGGCCTCGAGGCGAAGGTCGTGCATTCCGATATCTGCTTCGCGGCGGCCGGAGTATACTGGCATGGGCCACGCATGGCTGACGTCAAGTACACCCTCCTTCTGGTTGATAAAGATCCCGTCGACCTGGATACCCTGGCCCGCCGCCTGCGCCGTCGCGGCTTCGACGTGCTTTCGCAGAGCACCGGCGAAGAGGCCCTGCGCACCATCGCCTTCGAGAAGGTGGACCTCGTCATCCTCGACTTCAGCACGCCGGAAAGAGACGGCATGCAGGTGCTGCGGCGCCTGCGCAGCCAGACGCGGTCGGCGCGCCTGCCGGTCATCCTCATCGTCGCGGCGACGGAAAAAGGCGAGGCCTCGGGCGTGCTGGCGGCCCTCGATCAGGGCGCTAACGACTACGTCAGCAAGCCCATCGACATCGACGTGCTGATGGCCAGCATTCGCACGTTTTTGCCCAACAGCCCCGAGATTGCGTCGCTGTCCGGCACCC
>CALFML010000216.1 GCA_937879845.1 uncultured Myxococcales bacterium | reverse complement strand
GTGCCTCGACCTCAAGAGCGAGCGCCGGATCGGGCGGTCTCACCCGTAGGCTCGCCTGGCGTTGCTCGAGCTTGCGGAGTCGTCGCTGCAACTCGGCGAGCCGGCCCGCTTCCGCGGCCCTACTGGTGCGGGCGACCTCCAACTGCCGGTTGGCCGCAGCCAGTTCGCGCGACATCGCTGCCTCGCGTTGGCGCAAGGTCCGCTCCTCGCCCGACAACGCGGTCGCCTGCTGCTCCAGCCGAGTCGCATCCGCATCGAGCGCGCGACCGCCGACGTCGCGCTCGGCACCGGCTTCCTCGTCGAGGCGCGCGGGATCTACGTGCTGACCAACGACCACATCGCGGCCGCCGCACCGGCGATCCGGGTCGTGCTCGCCGATCGCCGCGAGCTCGCCGCGCGCGTGGTCGGCCGCGATCCGCGCCTCGATCTCGCGCTGCTCGCGATCGAGGCGCCGCGGCTGCCCCCGCTGCCGCTCGGCCGCTCCGACGACCTGCGCGTCGGCGACTGGCTGGTCGCGCTCGGCGACGCGTTCGGCGACGAGGTCACCGCGTCGGTCGGCATCGTGTCGGCGACCGGCCGCGAGCTCGCCGGCTCGCTGGTGCCCGCGCGCGCGCTCGGCCCGCGCGGCCTGCTCGCGACCGACGCCCGCATCCACCGCGGCAACTCCGGCGGCCCGGTCGTCGATCTCGCCGGCCACGTCGTCGCGGTCGCGGTCGCCGCCACCGATCGGCCGGGCGAGCTCGCGTTCGAGTTGCCGGAGGGTCATCCGAACTTCGGCCAGCGCATCGCCGCGTTGCGGTACACAAGCGGCGTCAGCCCGTACGTCCCGAGCAGGCGATCGAGTCCGGGCAGAATCCGGTGGCTCGCGATGCCATACAAGATCACCCCGAGGAAGTGACCGTTGAAGACAAGGAACAGGATGTCCGAAAAGAGTCCCGGCCGCAGCTGCCGCTGCTCTTTCCGCCAGGGAAAAAAATGCTCGAGCACGGCCACGAGGATCGAGATGATGGCGAGCGCGATCGGATAGCTGAAGTCGGCGAGCTTCACGAAGCACCTTGCGCGGCTACCAAAGGCTCTTTTGCAGCATGAGCACCGCGACCCCGATGAGAAGTCCGGCGAACAGCCGCCGCAGCCGCGCCGCCGGCAGGCGCTGGGTGAGCAGGCCGCCTAGAACGCTGCTCAGCGCCATCGCCGTCGCCAAGACCGCGACGACCGGCCAGCGCACCGTGGCGCAGCCCAGATATCCCACCGACCCGGCCAGCGACTGCAGGGCGATGATCAAAAGCGACGTTCCGACCGCCTGCTCGATGGCCAGGCCGCCGAGCAGCGTCAGCACCGGAACAATGATGAACCCGCCGCCGATCCCGAGCAGCCCGCTGACAAACCCGGTCGGCAGCCCCAGCACCACCCCCTGGTGTAGATTTTTCCGCCGGCCGATCGCCGCGCGGCTCTGCGCCGGCGGCACGCGCAGCATCCGCAGCGCGCTGACCAGCATGAGGGCAATGAAGCCGAGCAGCAGAAGTTTCCCCGGCACGTAACGCGCCATCCGTCCGCCCAGATACGCCCCCAGCATGCCCGAAAGGCCGAAGACCGCCCCCGTCCGCCACACCACGCGGCCGGCGCGGGCGTGGACCCCCACCGTGATGCTGCAGGTCACCGCCATGATCAGCTGCGAGGTCAGAAGCGCCGATTTCGGCTCCAGACCCAGGACGTACAGCAGCACCGGCACGAGGAGCACCGACCCGCCGCCCCCGAGCATCCCGAGAAGCAAGCCGATAACAAGCACGAGTCCGGTCGCAAGGCTCAGCATGACGGTTCTTTCGGTTCAATCTTGGCTTCGTTTTGGGATGGCACCCGCTCAACGCCTGACAGTATCACACCGAAGAGAGCACCGATTCGTTCCGGAGAACAAGAGAATTTGCTGCGGTACGACGCCAGGCCAAGGTGGCGTTTTGCCACCCAAGCGCGAGCCGAGTTGCAAGCCCAGGCCGCCCCCAGCCTATAATGGACCGATGCCGCAGCTTGACGCGCCTGCAACCTGGATCAGCCTGTGCACTGCATTGCTCGGGACCGCAGCGGGGTGCCTGCCGGAAAGGTCGCATGTACCGGACCTCCGGGTGACCAGCGCGGATCGCCAGGCGGCGTCGGTAACGCGCGTCGAGCGACCCTCGCGTTTTCAATCGGAGTGGGATGCGGCCAACTGGCGGGCGCGCGAGTCGGCCTTTACCAAGGAGGGGCTTTTCGAAGTCAGTCTGCCTCGGCTCTTGTCGAGCGCGGTGCCGCCGGTCACGCTTGCGCCCGGGACGTTTTGCCAGCTCATCGAATCGCCAGACGACGACGGCCGGCGGTTCTTTTTCAGCCTGAGCGGCGAGTTCGGGATGACCGCCGACGGCACGCTCTACTGCCTGCAGATCGACACGCCGTCCCTTGGCAACAAAGAGGTTGTCGTCGATGGGCCGCCGATATACTGCACCGGCGGCGCGTTCCAGCCGACCGTGCCCTGGAGCTCCCTTTATGAAGTACCGCCGGGAATGAAGACCGGCAATTTGAAGCATCTGACCATCCCTAGTTACAACGTCGCGCATCGCTATGCGGAATCGTGTCCGCCGCTGCCCTAGCAGGCGACCGGGCTCCTGCTTAAGCGCCGCGCGCCAAGCCCTCGCATGCGTGATTGCAGACGGGAGGGACTTGCCAGCGAGGGTCCGGCGGTTCCGCGCCCGGTTCATTTTGCTATCATGCCGCCATGGCATCGGCGCTCCAGGCTCCCTCTCGTTTCGCAAGGCGTGGGCGGAGCGCAATGTGGCTTGCGCTCTCCGGCATCCTGCTGCTGTTCGTTTTTGCCTACGGGGTGCTGCGGCTGTCCCGCGCACGGACGTTCCAGCTCTTCGGCGGTATCACGCATCGGGTCGATACCCCGGACAAGCGAATCGCGCTGACGATTGACGATGGGCCGGTTCCCGGGGCGACGGAATCGCTGCTGGCGCTGCTGCACCGGCATGGCGCTCGCGCCACCTTCTTTCTCATCGGCGCGGACATAGAGCGCTACCCGGAGCTGGCCCGCGCCATCGCCCGCGCCGGCCATCAGATCGGCAATCATTCCTTCAGCCACCACCGGATGATTTTCAAATCGCCGCGCTTTGTCCGCGAAGAGGTGGAAAAGACCAACCGCGCCATCCGGACCATCGGTTACACCGGCCCCATCCCCTTCCGACCCCCCTACGGCAAAAAACTCCTATACCTACCGTACTATCTCAGAACCCAGGGCATCCCGACCATCATGTGGGACATCGAGCCGGACTCCTACGACGACATCGCCGCTAGCAGCGACCGGATCGTCGCCCATGTGCGCGATCGAGTCCAAGCCGGCTCCATCATTCTCCTCCACGCCATGAACCGCGAGCCTTCTCTGCTGGCGATGGAACCGCTGCTGGAGCAGCTCGGGCAACAAGGGTACCGGTTCGTCACCGTTTCCGAGCTGCTGACGCCTGCTCCGCTGGAGCGGCAAGACCAGGTTCCGCCTTCTTAGCCGGAGCAGGCAGTCCGGGGGTCGCTCCCGCCGATCCTCAGCCGCCGGGGGCGGGCTCCCACAGCTCGACCAGGTTGCCCTCCCCGTCGCGAATCCAAGCAAAGCGGCCGTTTCCCGGCTCGTCTTCCTTGCGCTCGATCTTGACGCCGTCTTTTTCCAGTTTGCTTAACAGGAGATCGAGTCTGTCGACGCGGTAATTGATCATGAAGGGGCCGTCGAAGTGAGTGCTCTCCGGCTTGAACGTCGCCCATACCGTGTGCGCGACGCGGAACGGATCGGTGAGCTCGCGAAAGCGGATGTCGAGGATGCCATACGGCGAAGGCGGCAGCCCCAGGTGCTGCACGTACCAGCCGCGCAGCTTCTTGGGGTCCTTGGCCTTGAAGAAGACGCCGCCAATGCCGGTCGCTGCGCCGCCGGTCGCCGCGCCGCTGGTCGCCGTGGCGGCGCTCGTCCACCTCTGCGGCGGCTTCTGTCCGAACCGCACGACGACGGCATTATTTTCCCGCGCCATCGTCAGCTTCTGGCCGCCGCCCGCCACGACGAGCGCCGCGCCCTCCAAGCCGCCGTCAAGCCGCAGTACGCCGTCTTCGGCGAAGCGGTCGACGTGCACCTTGGCGTCGGCGATCGTGATCACCGCAATCGCCTCGGCGGTCTCGACAATCAGCGATTTCCCGCCCGGCCCATGCCGGCAAAATCCATCGGTCTTTCCGTCGACAAGATACGCGCCGGGGGTAATCGGCAGCTGCGCCAGCGGCTCCGCTTCCACCGCTCCGCTCAAACCCAAGATCCCGAACAACAAGACGAGTCGATCGACCATGGGGCATCATTAACATGGCGGACGCGGAGGTTGCACCAAGTTCTCTTTTACCGGCGCCCGGTCAAAACGGCCCGGGCACGTGGAGGAGTTACTTCGCTACAGCATCCGATGCCGCGCGGAATCCAGATAGTAGATCAGCACCGGCGTCCCGGCTTTGGGGATGGGCCGGCCGGCCAGCTCGCTCTTGTCGGTCGAACAGAGGCCCCGGAGCTCGGTTTTGCCATCGCGGGAAAAAGAATACTCGTAATGCATCCGCGCCTGCTGCATCAACCGGACCTCGTCGAAGCTGCTGATAAGGCAGCCCGGCACCACCACGCCGTCCCGCTCGATGGCCCAGGTCTCGACGCGGCGCCGCACAAAGGGCCGCAGCCAGCGCAGGCAGCAGAAAATAAAGAAGACCGGAACCCCGACGAGGACGGCTTCCCATGCGATGTTGTCGCTACTGATCGTCAGCTCGGCGATGGACGGGTCGGCGATATTGTGGCGGACGGTCACGGTCGCGCCGACCGGCGAGCTGTCGTATTTGTGCTCCGGGACGGACTCGGTGAGTGTTTGCGGGCGTTCGCCGGGACCTGGAACGAAGCGGTAGGTAAGCCAATAAGAAGCCGGGTAGTCCAGCTCGGCATGTATGCTCGTCTGGATGACCTGCGCCGCGACGATCCGAGTCGGCGCATAGTGGAGCTTGGCAAAAAAGACCGCACTGCGGACCGCCGGCACGAGCAGCAGGACCCCCAGGACAAGACCCGCAAGCGGCCAGGCCAGCGCGCGGAGCTGCGTGTCCTGCGTCAGCTTGCGGGAACGGCCAGCGGCCACGGCCTGGTTGCGCAAAAAGGCGAAAAAAGGCGCCTCGCCTACGGCCGGCATTTAGAACGCCCATCAAAACCGTAGCGAGGATGAAAAGCCGCGGTGAAAGGCGCGCGGAGCGGCCGTTTGGCCGTGAGCACGATGGCCGCCGTGGATGGCCACCCCAGTAGGTTTTGATAGGCGGTCTCAGTCACCGGCGCCGC
>CALFML010000215.1 GCA_937879845.1 uncultured Myxococcales bacterium | reverse complement strand
AGCACCGACTGCTTGCTGAGCACCTTGGTCTTGTTGCTCGCCGGATCGTTGAGGACCAAGCCGTCGTTGTTGCCCAGGATGTTGGTGGAGAACCAGCCCTCCACGCGCAGCTCGCGGATGGCGAAGGCGGGGGCGAGCACCGTCTTGAGCAGGGTCTGACCGGTCTTGCCGTCTTCACCGGCGATCGGCACACCGCACTCCTCCGACAGGATCCGCAGCGCCGGCACCATGGAGCGGCTCGGCGTGAAGTTGCAGTGCGACATCCCGAGCTTGCACGCCAGGTACAGAAACTTCATCGCCGGGCTGATGCGCGGGTCGCTCTTGTCCAGCCCCGCCTCGAACGCCGCGACGCTGCGGTGCACGTCGTCGATCTCGCAGAACTTCTCGGTCGAAGACAGGTTCACCATGACGAGGCGGCTTATGTTGTGCTGCTTCTTGAACGCCTCGATCTGATCGCTTAGGACCTTAATCTCCTCGCGGAAATTTTCGGTCGGGACCAGGTTCTTGCCCGCCATGCTGTGCAGGAACTTGGACGAGGCGACGGTCGGCCAGGGCTTGATCGCCGATAGCTCGTCCTTGACCTGATCGAGGAGGTGGCGCGGCACGACCGCGTGGCTTATCGCCGCCTCATAGGCATTGTCGGCGCGCAGATCCCAGCCGCCGAAGACCAGGTCCTCCAGCGGGACCATGTCGATTTCTTTGCCCAGACCTCCCTCGGTAATCATTCCCTCCCGAGGGACCAGGCCTTTTTTCATCAGCGCGACACCCGCTATCACGGTGGTGGCAACCGCGCCGTTAGATCCTACGATGCACACCCCCACTCCATTTCGATTCATGCTTTTTCTCCGTCTAGTCCTAAATATCGCGGGTGAAGGTACGCAGCACATCGCGCCGCCGCGCATCGACGATGCGGGGGAACTTGTGCTGCACACTGGTCTGCCCCAGTGCCTCCATGAACTTGCGTGTCGCTCCGCGGGTGAGCGGAGTCACTATTGGCAGCAGGATCGCCACGTTGTGTGCGCGATGCTCGCGGTACACGCGGTTAAGCTTGCAGAGCTCACGGTCCACTGCAGCGGCGAACGCAGAGAGGTCGGAAGGCTCGCGGTCAAACTCCATGAAGAACTCGTAGCGTCCCTTGGCCGTCCCATCGACTCCGACATCGGCCGCCGCGGCGAAGTCGACGAGCGTGCACGGGTGCTCTTTGGTGGCGTTGGCAACGGCCTGCTCCAGCTCCAGATTGGTCGTAAGCTCCTGGGTGATCGAGAGAACTCCGGAGGCGCGGCCGGCGAACTGGATGCGGTGCGGGAACACCGAAGTGAAGCGCACGAAGTCGCCGATCTCATAGGCGAACAGACCGGAGCTGGTGGTCAGGACGACCGAGTAATCCGTCCCGACCTCGACTTCCCAAAGCGGGACGCGGCGGGCATCGCTGCGGCCTTGTTCGCTGCGCGGTACGAACTCGAAGAACACGCCGCGGTCGGGGAGCATCAGCATCCCGTCGTCGTGCAGATCGTCGGTCGCCGCCAGGATGCCGCCTTCGGTGGCGTTGTAGTTGTCCATGAGGACGACCGGAGGTCGGGCAGTTCGTCCGATCCTCTGATCAATGATGCGGCGGTACGGCTCCGCATGAACCCCGCCGCCAAACAGCACGCGCAGGTTCGGCCAGATCTGGGAGACGCACTCCACCGACCTTCCTTTGTTACGAGCGGCGGTCAGCACCCGATCCAAAAAGATCGAAAACCAGCACGTGGTCCCGGCCAGTCCCACCACGTCGTAGTCGAGATACGCTTCGGCGATGGCGTCGAGCTTGCGGTTGTAGTCTTCCATCTCGCGCAGCGGCGAGCGCGGGAGGTAGCGGAGCTTCCCGGCGACTGTCATGTGCAGCGCCATCAGTCCGGGATTGGTTGTGATTCCTACTGGTCCGTCCGGTTTGACGACCGCGGGTGGAATGAGTCCGATCGTATAACCACTTACGAACGAGCGATCCCCGGACAGACTGATGTAGCGCGCCACCAGATCGAAGCCGGCGCGCTGCTGCCAGCGGATCTGCTGCTCCGAGATCGGCAGAAACTTGTTCAGCGCCGCCGTGTTCGAAGTGCCGGAGGACTGGCCGTAGTAGGGGATGAGCCCGGGCCAGAGGATGTCGCGCTCGCCCTTGCGCATGCGCTCAAGGTAGGGCTCGAAGCCGGCGTAGGTGCGCACGGGAACGCGGCTGCGGAAATCGGCGTAGCTGCGGACTTCGCCCAGGCCGTGGGCGCGGCCGAACTCGGTGTTGGCGGCGGTGGCGCAGTGCTGCAGCAGCGTCTTGCACTGCGGCTGCTCGGGCGCGCGCGCCTTTTGATCCCACTGCGCGACTCGCACCTTGGCGGCGGCCCAGAGACCGTGGCCCGCAATGTCCGTCAGGCCGTTCAGAATTGTTTTTTGGAAGGATCCGGAGACAGGATTCAACATGGCTCCTTGTTGGAGGTGCGCACTGTACAAAGTTAGGAAAGGAGTCGTCAAAAGATAATGACGCGCGGCTGTCATTAATGATCGGGTTGAGTCGGAGACTCAACATTCTGTGCGGTTCCGTGCGACTCCGTGCGATTCCGCTTGCGCCGATTTCGCCGCGCTTTGGGAGTATTCCCGTCACGGCGGCGGTTGTCTATAAGACTGCTCGAGAATCGTCATTTGCCCACGACCAACGACCGATTCGCTGGCGAGCGGCAGCTGTTTATTTTTCCACATGCGCGCGGAGCAATGGGAATGCTCGGGACTCCTATGGGAGTGCGCAAAAAAGCGCCTGCGCGGTCACGGAAAGAGACTGTTTATTTTTCCACATGTGACTGCGCGGCAAGACAGCGGAAGGAAGCAGTACTCTGATTGGAAGAACCGAGACTGCCATAGGAGTGCACGCTACGCCGCCGGGCGGAGCGGACCCCTGTTGGTTTTTCCACATGTGCTGAGCGGAAGAAGAACCTTGGGATGAAGCGCGCCTTGGGCGCGCGGCGGGCTAGCGGATGCGCTGCGAACTGCGGGCTAGCGAGCGGGGCCGCGGGCTAGCGGACGGGGCCGCGGGCTAGCGGACGGGGCCGCGGGCTATGATCTCTTCGGCCATCTCGTCGGAGATTTCGCCGGGGGGGCGGCCGGTCTTGTGGGCCCGCTGGGCGATCTCGCGGATCGTATGGTAGATGTGGCTTGCCTTGCTGCGCGCCTTTTCGGCGTCATAGCCGGCGACTTCCTGGGCGACGTTTATGAGGCCGCCGCCGTTAATCGCGTAGTCAGGAGCGTAGAAGATGCCGCGCTGGCAAAGCTCTTTGCCGATGGCCGGGGACTCCAGCTGATTGTTCGCCGCTCCGGCGATGGCGCGGCAGCGCAGGCGGGGCAGGGTGGCGCTGCTGATCGCGCCGCCGAGCGCACACGGGGCGAAGATGTCGCACTCGACATCGAAGATCGCGTCGATCGTCGTTACCGCGGCGCCGGTGGCGCTGGCAATCGCGGCGACGCGGCCGGCGTCGATGTCGGCGATGGTGAGCCGGGCGCCGGCCGCGGCAAGCTCACGCGCCAGGTAGCCACCTACGGCGCCGACGCCTTGGATGGCGACATGCAGACCCTTGAGCGAGTCGCGCTGCAGGCACACCTCCGCCACCGCTTCGATGCCGCGGCGGCAGCCGAGCGCCGTGAACGGCGACGGATCGCCCGAGCCGGATGAGGTTCCGAGCACGTGCGGGGTGACGGTGCGAACGATATCCATATCGCTGGTCGAGGTGCCCGAGTCCTCGCACGTCAGGTAGGCGCCATGCAACTGATCGACGAAGCGGCCGAACGCCTCGAAGTACGCTTTGCGATCGAAGCCGGGCTGGTAAATGGCGGGGGTGGCCCAGATCACCGCCTTGCCACCGCCGTGCGGCAGACCGGCGACCGCCGCTTTGTGGCTCATGGCGCGGGCGAGGCGGGTGACATCGTAGACCGCATGCTGCTCGTCTTCGTAGACGCGGACGCGACAACCGCCGATTGCCGGTCCCAAGCGGGTTGAGTGGAGGGCGATCAGGGCGCGCAGCCCAGTCGCCGCATCCGTTGCCATATGAAGCTGACCGTATCCGAGATCACGGAGGATATTGAAAATCATACTCAGCTTATGCCAGCACCGGCGGGTGCCAGGCAATCAAAAAACCGCGAGGCCTCTATATCCGTCGTTACCTAAGTTGACCGCAAGCAATTGGGAACACTGCTAGCATTCGCCGGGTGATTTACAGGTAACATCGATCAAGCTAAGCTCGCCTGCCATGAGAGCGAAGCCTCCGTCGCCCCGCGTCAATGGGCGCGTGTTTCCATCGGCCGATTCGCCAGCAACCCCGGCGTTCCCTGGGCTTCCCACGATTTCCCAGCGACGTACCTTATATCCAGCTTGCGAGCCCAACTATACGGATTACCTGCGGGTCTCTCCGGATCACGAGCTCTACTATGAGGAGTCCGGCAACCCCGACGGCGTGCCGGTAATCTTCCTCCACGGCGGACCCGGCAGCGGCACCGAGCCGAACCAGCGCCGCTTCTTCGATCCGAGCTATTACCGCATCATCTTGTTCGATCAGCGCGGCGCCGGACTCAGCCGGCCGCATGCGGCACTTGTCGACAACACCACCTGGCACCTCATCGCCGATCTGGAGCAGCTGCGCACGCACCTGGGCATCGAGCGCTGGCTGGTCTTCGGCGGCTCGTGGGGCAGCACTCTGGCCTTGGCCTACGCCGAGCGCTACCCCGAACGGGTAACGGGCCTTGTGCTGCGCGGCATCTTTCTTTTCACCAAGCGTGAGCTCGACTGGTTTTACCAAGACGGCGCCTGCCTGCTATTTCCCGATAGCTGGGAGGACTTCGTCCGCGACATACCCCTTTCGGAGCGCGGCGAGCTCCTGACCGCGTATCAGAGTCGGCTCGACAGCCCGGATCCCAAGGTGCAGCTGGCGGCGGCGCGGGCATGGAGCCTGTGGGAGGCGCGCACGAGCCGCCTGTATGAAGACCCCGCCGCCATTCCACACATCATCGACGATCAGTTCGCCCTGGCGTTTGCCCGCATCGAGAACCACTACTTCTTGAACCGCGGGTTTTTCGCCCGCGAGCACCAGCTGCTCGAAGAGATCGGACGCATTCGCCACATCCCGGCGGTGATCGTGCAAGGTCGCTACGACATCGTCTGTCCGATGGAGGCCGCGTGGTCGCTGCACCGGGCGTGGCCGGAGGCCGATCTGCGCATCGTCCCCGACGCCGGGCACTCGGCCACGGAGCCGGGCGTTATTCACGAGCTCATCCTGGCGACCGATCGCATGCGCGAGCTGGCGCTAGGGCGCCCCGGCGAGCGCGGTCCAGCGACTGCGGCGGCGCGGGAAAGCGAGACCGGCAGCAGCGCAGGCGGACAGCCAGGATGAAATCTCTGCTATTTCTCCCTGCGCGATGAACTCTGCGCGCATCTACTTCGACCACAACGCCACCACGCCCCTTGCCGCCGAAGTCCTCGCCGCGATAAACGCCGCCGGCCAGCGCTGCTTCGCCAACCCGTCGTCGCTGCACGCCGAAGGCCGCCTGGCCCGTCAGGCCGTCGAAGAGGCACGGCGCGAGGTCGCCGCGCTGCTTCACGCCGAGCCGAACGACATCGTGTTCACCTCCGGCGGTACGGAGAGCAACAACCTGGCGATCTTGGGTCTTATGCGCTCGCTGCGGCAAGCGGGGGGGCCGGCGCACGTCATAAGCAGCCCCTTGGAGCATCCATCGGTCGGCGCCGCCCTGGCGCAGCTTGGCAGCGAAGGGTTTGCCGTGACGCGGCTGCCGGTGGACGCGCACGGTCGCATCGCGCCCGAATCGCTGCGCGCCGCGCTCGCCGCGCAGCCGACCGCGCTGGTCAGCCTGGCGCTGTGCAACCACGAGCTTGGCAACCTGTATCCCATCGCCGAGCTGGCGGAGCTGGCGCACGCGGCGGGGGCGTGGTTCCACTGCGACGCGGTGCAGGCCGCGGGGCGGGTGCCGATAGACGTTGCGGCGCTCGGGGTGGATCTGCTTTCTCTGTCGGCGCATAAGCTCGCCGGGCCCAAGGGTGTCGGGGCGCTGTACTGTCGCGAGCGGCGGGCGTGCAAGCCGCAAGCTGCGCCCGGCGCGATCGCGCGGCCGCCGCGGCCTCGTGACGGCGAGCTGGCGCTCGCCCCGATCCTCCATGGCGGGCAGCAGGAGAAAGGTCGGCGGGCGGGGACCGAAAACGTCCTGGGCATTATCGGCCTTGGCGCCGCGTGTCGGCTCGCCCGCGAGCGCTTTTTGCCGGATGCCGCGCGGGTGGCGGAGCTGCGCGACCGCTTGGAAGACCGCCTGCTGCGGATTACGGGCGCGCGCCGTCATGGCGACCCGGTCAGCCGGGCTCCGGGCACCGCGAACTTGGCCTTTGCCGGAGTCGAGGGCGAGCTTTTGTTCATGAACCTGGACCTGCGCGGCGCGGCGGTATCGACCGGCTCCGCCTGCAGCTCGGGGTCGCCGGAGCCCTCCCCCGTGCTGCTGGCTCTGGGACTGCCGCGCCCGGCAGCGCTGGAGGCGGTGCGCTTCTCGCTCGGCGCAACCAATACGCCGCAGGAGGTCGATTTGGTCGCAGGTTGGGTAAAGGAGTGCGTCGCCCACATCCGCCGCCTGGCGCCAAGTCCACGCTAATTACAGGAATTACAGGAACTAGCGAAAACTAGCGATAAGTACCCGTAAGGGTCCATAAAGAATTGATAACTCTTTAATTAAGTATGAATCTTCGCGCGCGTATCTGCGTCTTCCCCGACCACATAGCCCGTCTAGGCGCGCAATCGCAGCATTTTTGCCTCTACGGGCGGCATACATGGAACCTAGGGGTTATGCTACGATTAATGTGCTCTCGACTATGCGTCTGCCAGCGAGTAGATCACCCGCATGAGTGATGATAAGACGTACAACCAGGTCGACTCCGCCACCGCGCTGAAGGTTCGCAAGCAGCCTCAGCCCGGGGACGTGCTCGACAGCATCTATCGGCTGGAGCAGCCGCTCGGCAAAGGCGGTGTGGGAATCGTCTATAAGGCCTGGCATCTGCACCTCCAGCGGCCGTGCGCCATCAAGTTCCTTCACCCGCAGCTGGTCAGCAACCCTGAGCTGCGCATCCGCTTCCGTCGGGAGGCGCAGAGCGCCTTCCAGCTCGGGCACCCGCATATCGTGGCGATCACCGACTTTCGCGACGATCCGGAGTCGTGGCCCTACCTGGTGATGGAGCTCGTCGTCGGAGAGACGCTGCGGGACCGGCTCGAGCGCGGCCCGCTGGCTCCGGTGATGGCGGTGCGGCTGATGGCGGAGCTGTGCGATGCGCTGGCCACCGCGCACCGGCGCGGCGTGATCCACCGCGATCTGAAGCCCGAGAACCTGTTCCTCACCCGCGTCGAGTCGCCGGCGCTGGGCGACATGGACACCATGCTCAAGGTCTTGGACTTCGGACTGTCCAAGCTTCTTGACGGCGCGGAGATCACGGGCAACGGCCGGCTGCTCGGCTCGCCGTCCTATATGTCGCCGGAGCAGGCGCGCGGCGACTCGCACCTTGTCGATGCCCGGTCGGACATCTTCGCCGTCGGGGCGCTGCTTTACGAGTGCCTGACCGGCGACAAGCTGTTCAACGCCGATAACTTCGAGCAGAAGCGGCAGATGATCATCGCCGCCCGGCTGCCGCCGCTCAAGCTGATGGAGCGCGGTCTGCCGCCGCAGCTGGAGAAGATCATCGCCAAAGCGTGCGCCCGCCTGCCGGAGGAGCGGTACCAGACCGCGACTCGGCTCATGGACGCGCTCACCAATGTCTATCCGCGCGACCCTCGTCTGGACACGAGCCGCGGACCCGCCGTCATGGCCAAGCCGGTGGACGTGTCCACGGCGCCGGCGCCGGCCAAGGCCCCGACGCTCGATGCGACCTCGACCGGGTCGAGTGTCGGAGGGGGGGAGATTATTCCGGGCGGAGCCGGGGGAACGACGACCCCGGTCGCCGCGGAAGCGGGCGCTGCGCCCAAGCGGCCGGCCGTGCGGCCGACGATGTTGGTCGCGGGATTTCTCGCCGTGGCGGTGGTCATCGTCGGGGGCTATTCGGTCCTCAGCGGCCCCGGGCGCGCCACCCCGCCCCTGGGTCCGACTCCGCCCACGGCCAGCCCCAGGGTCAATCCCGCGACTCAGCCGACGGTCGAGCCGATCGCGCCCCCGGACAACCCGCCGGTCAAGCCGCAGGTCACGCCGCTGGAAAACCCGCCGGTCAGTACGATCAGCGACAAGCCGATCGAGCCTGCCCATGTGGTAAAGCCCGCGGTGAAGCCCGGGTCCGGTTTTCCCGGTACTGCGCCGCCGGCCGTTGATCCGCGGGTCGCCGCCGCGCAGGCGCAGAACCGCTGGAAGAAGTGGAAGCCCGGCGGACCCGGAGTGCGGCCGATCGCGACGGCCCAGCCTGGCGTCACGCCCGGGGCGCCGCGCCCCATCACGGGTGCACCGCCGCCGCCGGAAGGCGACACCTCTTCGACGGATAAGTCGGTGCCGACGATAAACGGGGTCATGGCCAAGGCGCGGCCGGCGATCTTGCGCTGCTACGCCGCGGGCACATCCGCTCCAGGCAAGTTCAGCGTCGACCTGACCATCGGCGCAGACGGCCGCGTCACTGAGGCCAACGTCGAAGGGGCCGATGAGCAGTCGGGCTGCGTCCTTGGGATCATGCGCGGGCTGCGCTTTGCTCCGCCGAGCGGGGCCGACTCGTACAGCGTCCGCTACGATTTCGTCGGCGTGCGCCACTAAGCCCTCGCCGGACAGCGCGAGCGCCGATTGACAGCTCGGCGGCGCCGCCACTATAAGCGGGGGCGGTCGCGCGCGGGCGCTTCGCCGTACCGCGCGCCCTCGCGCTCCGCCGCCGCTGCATGACCCACTCTCAGGATATCGAAATGAGCCACCCCGCCCGCTCGTCCGCTACTCCCGTGTCCGAAACCCAAGATGCCCGAGGCGCTGCGGACTGGTCGGCGCATCACATCATCATTACCGGCGGGGCCGGGTTTGTCGGCAGCAACCTGGTCCGGCGCTGCCTGCGGGCCGGCGCGCAGGTGACGGTGCTCGATGATTTCTCCACCGGCAGCGCGGACAACCTGCCGGCCGATGCGCCGCGCCTTATCGTCGTCCGCGGCAGCGTCACCGATTTCGAGTGCGTGCGCCGGGTGGTCCGCGACGCGACCCTGGTCATCCACGCCGCGGCGCGCAACATCATCGTCTCGACCCGCAACCCGCGTGAGGACTATGAGGTCAACATCGGCGGGACGCTCAACATCCTCATGGCGGTGCGCGACTCCAAGGTGCAGCGCACGGTCTATACCTCTTCGGCATCGGTCTACGGCAATCCGCGCTACCTGCCGATTAACGAAGACGATCAGACAAACCTGCTCAGCCCCTATTCCGTATCCAAGTTCGCCGGTGAGAGCTACTGCAAGGCGTTTTATGAGAGCTATGGTCTGTCCACGGCGGTGGTCCGCTACTCCAATGTCTACGGCCCAGCGCAGCGCCCGGATAACCCGTACTGCGGGGTCATCGCCAAGTTCTTCTCCAGCGCCATGGCGCGGCAGCCGGTCTCCATCCACGGCGACGGGGAGCAGACGCGCGATTTCACCTACGTCGATGATGTCGTAGACGCGACGCTGCTCGCCGCATTCTCCGCCAAAGCCGAGGGTCAGATCTACAACCTCGGCACCGGTCGCGAGACCCGCATCAACCAGCTCGCGTCCATCATCCTCGATATCACCGGTGCGCGCGCCGACGGCATCGAGCCTACTTATGTCGACCGCCGCGACATCGACAACATCCGCCGCCGTGTCCTCAACATCGAAAAGATCCGCCGCGAGCTGCGCTGGGTCCCGATCACCACCGTCGAACATGGCCTCCGCAAGACCTATGAGTGGCTGTGTGCGCAAAAAGTCCCGGTGGCCGCAGGGTAGGACTTTTACGACGATGGCGAGCTCTGAGCTATTTCCTCGCGATGCCCGGCGCTACGCTGCCGCGACGCAGCGCAACCGCGACGCGATCCTGGCGCAGCTGGCGCGGGTGCTGCCGTCGTCCGGGACGGTTCTGGAGATCGCCAGCGGGACCGGCGAGCACGCGACCTACTTCTCCCCGCTCCTGCCCGGGCTGCGCTGGCAGCCGAGCGAACCGGACGCCGAGCTGCGGCTGAGCATCGCCGCCTGGACCGCGGAGCTTTTGACTTTGGATGTGCTACCGCCGCTCGATCTGGATGTCGAGCGCTGGCCGTGGCCGATTCTTCATGCTGAGGCCATGGTGAACATCAACATGATCCACATCGTGCGCTGGTCGGCCACCCGCGCGCTCATGCGCGGCGCCGCGGCTGTCCTGCCGCCCGGCGGTGTGCTGTACATGTACGGGCCGTTTCAGCGCAACCACGGCCATACCTCGGAGAGCAATCAGGACTTCGATGAGGGGCTGCGGCGCATGAACCCGGCCTGGGGCGTGCGCGATCTGGACGATGTGACCAAAGTCGCCGCGGATGAGGGTCTTGTGCGCAGCGAAGTGGTGGCGATGCCGAACAACAACTTCTCTTTGATCTTCACCCGGCCTTAGGCGGCGCGGCCGGCGTCGCGGCGGCGGTGGACTCGAGGTAGCGCTGCTCCAGGGACTTGCCCTTATGGACCTCTGAGATGAGGGCGCCGCCGTCTAGGAGCACCCGCAAGAGCTGGCTTATCGCCTGGTCGGCATCGCGGTCCGGCTGCGCCGCGAAGCGCACGCGCAGGGCGCGGCGGGACTCATCGTACGTCGCTTCCATCTCCGGCAGCTTCTGCGCCAAGAGCGGTAGCGGCACCGGACCGCGGCCCAGGGTCACGGTGACCTCGCGGTTCTGGTTGGTCAGCTCGGCAAGGCTGCCGCCGTCGACGGTGATGCCGCGCTCGATGAAGGCCACTTCGTCGCAGATGGCCTCCAGCTCCTGCAGATTGTGAGAGGAGACGACGACCGTGCGGCGGCGGCGCTCGGCAACGATGGCCTGGCGCAGCTCATGGGCGTTGCGGGGATCGAGTCCGGCCGTGGGCTCATCGAGCAGGATGAGCTCCGGGTCGCCGAGAAACGCCTGCGCGACGCCGACCCGCTTGCCCTGCCCATGCGACAGCGTTCCCGCGCGGCGGTCGCCCAGGTCGCTGAGCCCGAGTAGCTCTAAAACGCGCTCGACCTCACTGCGGGCGCGCGGCGGCGACAGCCCTTGCAGCTGGGCGAGGAAGGTCAGGTGCTCGCGCAGCGTCATCTCGCGGCTCAGCATCGCGTCCTGCGGCAAGGCGAGCAGGCGCCCCTTAAGCCGCTCCGGCGACGGCGGTCCGCCCAGGACATCGAGCCGGCCGCGATCGGCGCGCACAAAGCCGCACAGGATCGAAAACAGCGTCGTCTTGCCCGCGCCGTTGGTCCCGATGAGGGCGAAGACCGTCCCCTGCGGCACCTTCAGCTGCGCCCCGCGCAGCGCCTGGACGCGGCCGAAGCTCTTATGGACATCGCTGGCGCAGACCGCCAGCTTCGGGGTCGCCGCGCTCATAGATCTCTCCGACGGAAAACCAGGTAACCAAGCGCGGTGAACGCCGCCCCGTATGCAACCGCCCAAGCCAAGGTCAGCCAGCGCTGCGCTGCATCCGGCGCGAAAAAGCCCATCTTGAGCTGCCACGGCGACAGATACGCCAGCACCCCGAGCGCCGATTCGGTCCCCGGTTCCGGCAGGCCCGCGAGCCAGAGCAGTGCGAACAGCAAAATGGTGAGCGCCCGCGCCCGCCCCGGCGTCGAGCACAGCTGCGACGCCAGCGAGGTGAGCCCGAGGAACGCAAACGCGTAGGCGAGCAGAGAGGGCGCGGTCGCGGCGAGAAATCGCAGGGTCGCGCCGACATCAAAGCTTTGCAGGTCCTTGGCCCCAAGGAGCAGCGCCGGGAAGAACGCCCCGATGGTCACCGCCGCGACCAGCAGCACCTGCGAGAGCAGCTTGCCCAGCACGAACGCGCTGCGCGAGGCGCGCAAGGCGACAAACCGCACCGTTCGCAAGTGCAGATCCCCCGCGACCTGATCCGAGGCGGTGAGCGCCACCAGCCACGGGATCATGGTCATCATCGCCAAGGTGACGAACAGTCCCATCGGCGGCAGCGAGGCGAGGTAGTCGGCCTTGCGGCTGTCGCCGAAGGTAAGCAGGTGGAGGACCTTCCTGTAGCCTTCGCTGCGCGCCAGGCCCAGCGCGAGCTCCGCCGATAGGGCCGAATTGGCCGGGATGGACGCCGCAAGCTGCGCTTCCACGGCGTGCACCGCGCTCACGAAGAGGTACGCCGCCAGGGTCGAGCCCAGAAGATACAGGCCGGCCAGGGTCAGCGCCCGGCGCGAGCGCAGCGACTCGCGCACGTCGAACCAGCCAATCAGCCACAAGTCCGCAAGCAGCGTTGTCTTCACGCCTGGGACGATAGCAAGCGCCCCGGGCCGCCCCCAGCGAAAAGCGCGGCGACGATTTTTAGTGGTGTGGGGGCGAAGCGGTGGATGGCGGATCGGCTTCCGGCCGCAGGGTGTTGCCGGTCGAGCCAGTCGGGTGGGGCGGATGAGGCGGATGAGGCGGATGGGGCGGCGAACCGGACATCGCCGGCCGCGGCGCGCCCGTGCCCGCTTCGCCCTCGCGCCGGCGCTGCAGTACCGGCCGCAGCAGACCCATCCAGGCCCCGATGAGCCCTGCCAGACCGCTCAGCACGCTGGAGATCGACACCGCGAGATCGTGCACTTTCGTAATCGTGGCGACGCGGACCTCGATGTGCACCGGATACGTCTTGGTGCGAATCGGCTCGCGCGAGGTCTCTTTCAGGTCGGTGACGATAAGGGTGAGGCCGCGCAGTCCTTCGTGCTTGGGCTGGACCGCCCAGTCCCACACCGTGGTCTCGTTATCCGTCAGCCGCTGATCGGCCTGGGGCACGAAGGCGGTGATATCGAAATCCCCCGGTACGTCGGCGCGCAGCTCCATCCGCACGAGCGGCGAGAGCAGCATATCGCGGCCGATCTGCACGCGCGGCCCTTCCCCCACGTCCGCTGACGCCTCATTGGCGACGGCTTCACTGTGCTGCTTGGTGCCGATGACGGCGCGGATATGCTCGCTCTCGCCGACCAGCATGCTCGAGGGGGCGTTGACCTTGAGGACGCCCTCCACCAGCTTGTCGGCGCGGCTGCCGGCGGACGACGCTGCCGGTACGACGTCCTCGTCCGGCGTCTCCTTGGGCGACGGCGGCGGCGGCGGCGCTTTGGTGTGCTTGGGCTTTATGCGCTCCGGTTTGGTATCGCTGACCTTGGGTTGCTTGTCTTTTCCCGGCGGCGGCGGAGGGCTGAGGGTCCCGGGGCTGCTGCGGCCTTCCGGCGCCCTGGGCGCGTTGGTGGGAGTCGGATCGTCCACCTCGATGCCGCGGGTTAGCGGCTTGCTGGCTCCGGCTTTTGTCGCGGGGGGGACCGGCGACCGGGGAGTTGTGCGCCCGCGCCCGTCACGAGGCCGATCCACGATCTTTTTTTCGGGGTGCGTGGGCGGCTTGATCTGCTCAACCGGCTCCGGCGTGCGATCGGGTTTGCCGGCGCGATCTGCGCTTCCAGCCACTGCGCCAGGCGGAGCGGACCTTGACGGTACGCTCAGCGGTTGCTGGATGACGGAACCGGACGCGGGGCTCGCCATCTGGGCCGCAGGAGGGGCGGCAGAGCGGCTGAATCGCGCCACGAGCAAAAGCCCGCAGACCAAAAACGCCAGACCGCTAAACACCAGCCAGACGCGGTGCACTCCCTGGACAGCTTGCGTCATCCTGCTCACTCCTTGCGGTCAAGCGCGGTCACCCGCCTCGGCACTCCCGGCCCTTTTTAGGCCATCCGGCGGGCCACCCCCTAGCCTATCACAGCCCCGAGGGCCCGCCGAGAACCGAGTCCCGCAGTCGCCGCCGCGCGCGGGATCGCGTCCGGGCGGTCGCCGCGATCGCGCTCTTCGGGGCGGCTGCAGAACGGCAGCACGGGCGGGCCGCTTGTGCGCTATGGTGAGAGCGTGACTGCACAAAACGACTCCTCGACTGCATCCTCGACCGCGGCCGTCCAGCGTGACAGCGGCGCCCAGCTCCTCGACGAGCTGCGCTGGCGCGGCCTGTTCCATCAAGCGACTCACGAGGCCGATCTCGTCGCCCACCTCGGACAGGCGCAGCGGTCGGCCTATGCCGGCTTCGATCCGACGGCGGACTCGCTGACCATCGGCAACCTGATGCCGCTCAAGCTGCTCATGCACTGGCAGCGCACAGGTCACCGGCCGGTGGTGCTGCTCGGCGGCGGCACCGGGCTTATCGGCGATCCGTCGGGCAAGTCGGCCGAGCGGCAGCTCCTCACGCGGGAGCTCGTCGAGCACAACGTAAGCTGCCAGCGCCGCATCGTCGAGCGGCTGATGGACTTCTCCGGCCCGGCGGGAGCGCGGCTGTGCAACAATCTCGACTGGCTCGACGGGCTGAGCTTCATCACGGTGCTGCGCGACATCGGCAAGCACTTCTCGGTGAACGCGATGATGCAGCGGGACTCGGTGCGCGAGCGTCTGCACAACCGCGACCAGGGCATAAGCTACACCGAGTTCAGCTACATGATCATGCAAGCCTACGATTTCCTGCACCTACGCCGCGAACAAGGCATCACAGTGCAGATGGGCGGCAGCGATCAGTGGGGCAACATCTTGAGCGGCTGCGATCTCATCCGCCGCATCCAGCCCGAAGGCCAGAACGAGTCGTTCGGCCTGACCGCGCCGCTCATCACCCGCGCCGACGGCGGCAAGTTCGGCAAGA
>CALFML010000214.1 GCA_937879845.1 uncultured Myxococcales bacterium | reverse complement strand
ACGCCGACAGCCTGTCGATGGCGCACGGGGTCGAGCTGCGCGTGCCGCTGTGCGATGCCGCCCTCTGGCAGCGCGTCAGCGACCTTGGCCCCGAGCCCGGCCGGTCCGCCAAGCAGCTCCTGGTCGCCGCCGCCGACCATCCGCTGGTCACCGCCGCCGCCGGCAAGCGCAAGCGCGGCTTCACCCTGCCGCTGTCCCGCTTCCTGCAAGGCACCCTGCGCCCCACCGTCAGCGCCTGCTTCGCCGACCCAGAGCTCGTCCGCCGCGCCGGCCTGACCGCCGCCGCCCCCCTGGCCTGGAACCACTACCTGGCCCGCCCGAGCGAGCGCATGACCTACCGCATCTGGTCCCTGTTCACCCTCCTCTCCTACGTCCAGCGCCACAACCTCTCCCTCTAACGTCCCCGCCGCGGCCGACCCGGAAGCCGCTGCGGCCGACCTGGAAGCCGCTGCGGCCGACCCGGAAGCCGCTGCGGCCGACCCGGAAGCCGCCGCAGGAGGACCCGACACCGCCGCAGTAGCACCCAGTGCTGCCGCGGTAGAGCCGGGCGCCGCTGCGGTGGAATCGGATGCGGTAGCGATAGAGCCGGACACCGCCGCGATGGAGCCGAATGCGGTAGCGATAGAGCCGGACACCACCGCGGTAGCGCGGGAAGCCGCCGCGGTAGAGCCTGAAAACGCCGCGGTAGCGCTAGAAGCCGCCGTGGTAGCGCTGGAAGCCGCCGCGGTAGCGCGATCCGGAATCATTCTGGCCGGGTCGGCGGCGCGGTCGCGCGGCGGGAACGACGGCGCATAGATCTACAGTCATATCTGCCAGCGCAGAAACCGCGATAGCGCGTGCGGCCCTGGTTCCTGCCCGTGCTACGGCCGGGGTAGCGCGCCCGATGCGATAGCAGGGCCAGCTACCGCCGCGGTGGCGGCAGCTGGAACAGGGACGGAATCGCCAGCTGCCACGGGGGCACTCGCCGCAACGCGGGAAGACGGACCCGGAGACGATTCGGCGTCTGCAAAAACGGTCCTAGCGGTGTCGGAAACAATTCTGGCGGCGTCAGGACCGGTTCTGGCGGTGCCGGAAACAATGCTGGCGGCGCCAGGAACGGCTCTGGCGGTGCCGGAAATGATTCTGGCGGCGCGGGCCGCGGTGGCTGGGGGTGGAAACGGTTCTCGCGCGCCGGGCCGGCGGGATGTAAAATCGCCAGCGGGACCGCATACTTAGCCGGTCCAGTCGATGCGCGTCCTGCTCATAAACCAGTACTACTACCCGGACATCGCTGCGACGGCGCAGCTGTGCCAGGACTGGGCGGAGGATCTGGTGCGGCTGGGGCACGAGGTGACGGTGCTCGCCGGCACCGGCCGCTACCGCGTGGCGCACCGGGGCGAGCGGGCGGAGCCGCAGGTCCGGCTGCCGCAGCGCGAGACGCACAACGGGGTTGCCATCGTGCGCGTACCGGTGCTCGACGACAAAAGCGGGCTGCTGGGCTTCATGGCCAAGGGGCCGCTGGGCCGGCTGCTCGTGCGCGGCGGCGGCTACGCGAGCTTCTTCGGCGGGGCGCTGCGGGCGCTTTTTACTATCGAGCGACCCGAAATCGTCGTAGCGCTATCGACGCCGCCGATGGTGGCGGCGCTGGGCCTGGGGGCGCAGGCGGCGCTGGGGGCGCAGTTTGTGTACTGGGTGCAGGATGTCTACCCGGAGCTGCTTATCGCGCTCGGGGTGCTGAAGCCGTCTTCGCCGGTGGCGCGCGGGCTCGCGGCGCTCGCGGCGCTCCTGTACCGCCGCGCCGACCGGGTGATCGCCCTGGATGAGGCGATGGCTGACCGGCTGGTCGCCGCCGGGGCCGACCCCAGGCGGGTACGGGTCATCGACCACTTCGCCGACACCCAAGAGATAACCCCGCTGAGAACGGCAGCGTCGCCCCCGGCGGACGACGCGGGGGGCCCGCGGGTCGGGGGCGAAGAGCAAAAACCGTTGGGGACGGCGGCGCCGCCAAGCGAGATAAATCCGATTCGCCAGCGGCTCGGGCTGGGGGAGGCGTTTGTCGTCTGCTATGCCGGCAACCACGGGCGCTGCCATGACTTCGCGACGCTCCTGGCGGCGCTGCGGCGGCAGGCGGCGGACGGCGACCGTTCGCTGCACTGGCTGTTTATCGGCGACGGTGAGCAGCGCCAGTACTTGCGGTCGAGCGTGCCGGCGGAGCTAAGCGGCGTGGTCCACTTCCTGCCGCCGCAGGCGCGGGCGGAGCTGCGGGCGGTGTTGACGGCGGGCAGCGTCGGCCTGGTGACGCTCAAGGCGGAGCTGTCCGGGCTTATCGCCCCGAGCAAGGTCTACGGTCTTCTCGCCGCCGGCTGCCCGATCGTGTACGTCGGTCCTAGGCGCGGCCGCATCCCCGAGCTGCTTTCTGCCGAGCCCGTCGGGGTCGCGGTGGATAATGACGATGCGGCGGGGCTGCTCGCGGCGCTGCGGCGGCTGCAGGCCGACCGGCCGCGCCGGGCGGCGATGGCGGCGCGGGCGCGCCAGGTGGCCGTCGCCCGGTACGACCGCGCCCGCATCACCTCGGCCCATGCCGCCCTTTTGCAAGAGGTCGCGGCGGCGCACCCGGCGAGGCCGTCATGAGGGCGCTCGCGGTCGGGTTCGCGCTCGCGCTCGCGCTGTCGCTGCTGCTCACGCCGGGGGTGCGGCGGCTGGCGTTGTGGCTCGGGGCGCTCGATCCGTTCTCGGCCCGCAAGGTGGTGGCGCCGTCGGCCGTGCCGCGGCTTGGGGGGCTGGGCATCGCCGTGGCGTTTTATGTCGGGGTCGGGGTGCTGTGGTCGCTCGGCAGCGTGGTGGCGCGGGCGACGCTGCATCCGGGCACGCCGGTGGGGCTCATCCTGCTTGGCGGGGTGCCGATCCTCCTGCTGGGGATCGTGGACGATCTGCGCGGGCTGCGCGCCCTGCCCAAGCTGGCGGTGCAGATCGCGGTGGGGGTGTCGCTGTGGGCGGCGGGGCTGCGGGTGCTGGGAACGTCGTCGCCGGCGGGCAGCATCGAGCTGTACGGCGTGCTGTCTTGCGTGGTGACGGTGGCGTGGCTGGTCGGGGTGGTGAACGCCCTTAACCTCATCGACGGACTGGACGGCCTGGCGTCGGGGGTGGCGCTGTTTGCGCTGGGCACCACGACCGTGGCGGCGCTGCTCCGCGGCGAGCTGCTCCTTTCGCTCATCACCGGGACCCTGGCGGGGGCGGTGCTCGGCTTTCTGCGCTTCAACTGGACGCCGGCGTCGATCATGATGGGCGATACGGGGTCGCTGTTCCTGGGCTATGTGCTGGCGACGACCTCGATCTGGTCGGTGCGCAAGTCGGCGACCGCGGTGCTGGTGGTGTTTCCGGTGGTGGCGCTCGGGCTGCCGCTTTTGGATACGTCGCTTACGATCTCGCGGCGGCTGCTCGCCGGGCGACCGGTGATGCAGGCCGACCGCGACCACGTCCACCACCGCCTGCTCGGGCACGGGCTGCCGGTGCGGCGGGCGGTGCTGCTCCTGTACGGGGTGTGCGCGGTGTTCGCCGCCCTGTCGCTGGGGATGGTGCTGAGCGAGCGCGCGAGCGGGCGGTACTTTCTGCTCCTGGCGGCGGGGTTCGCGCTGCTCGTGGCGTACGCCCTGGGCTACCTGCGCGCCGGCTCGCAGGGGCTGCTCGCCGCCCTGCGGCAGCGGCGGCGGACGCAGGAGCTTTTGCAAAAGCTCGACCGCGCCTCCGCGGAGCTGCAGGCGGCGCCGACGACCGCCGCGGTGCTTTTGACCGTGGAGCGCTTCGCGGCGGCGCTCGGACGGCCGCTGAAGCTGGAGCTCGCAGCGGCCCCTGCGGCCGCGGGCGCGGCGCCGGAGACCCGCTATCCGGTCGGCACCCGCGACGCCGTGCTCGGCCACCTGGTGGTCCCGGCGCCCGAGTCCGCCCTAAGCCCCGACGAGCGGACTCTCCTGCAGCTTTTCTGCGACGTGGTCGCGCAAGCCCTACAGCGCCTTTGCCGACCGTGAGCAAAGGCGATTATTGCCACAAGCCCCGCCGCATGGTACGTGGCAACCGCCGTGCGCGGCATGCGCCGCGCCGATTCGAGGAGACAGCATGAAGGTGGGCCTAGTCGGCTTCCCGGGCAGCGGGAAGACCACTGTATATAACGCCCTCACCGGGCAGCGGGCAGAGACCGGGTACGCCGGCAAGGGCTCGGGCAAGACCAACCTCGGGGTGGTCAAGGTGCCCGACCCGCGGGTCGATGCTCTGGCGGTGATTCACAAGCCGCGCAAGACCACCTTCGCCGAGGTGGTCTTCGTCGATGTCGCCGCCCCGCCGGGAGCCGGCGGACGGAGCCTGGATCCCTCGGCCATCGCGGCGATGCGCGAGGTCGATGCGCTGGTCCAGGTGGTGCGGCTGTTCCCCGCCGAAGACGGCAAGGCGCCGGATCCGCTGGGCGAGCTGGCCGACCTGTCGACGGAGATGATCCTTGGCGATCTGGCGCCGATCGAGAAGCGGCTGGAGCGCTTGAAGCGCGAAAAGGGCAAGCCCGGCGAGGTCGAGCTGCTCACCCGGCTCAAGGCGCACCTGGACGACAGCGGCGTGCTGCGCGACGTGGCGCTGTCGGAAAACGAGCAGCAGGCGATCTCCGGGTACCGGTTTCTCACCCAGAAGCCGCTGCTCGTGGTGCTAAACGTCACCGAGGCGGCGGCGGGGCAGCCGATGCCGGCGGAGGTGGCCAAGTACCTGGCCGACCACAAGCTCACCGGCATCGTCCTGTGCGGCCAGCTGGAGATGGACGTGGCGACGCTGGCGCCGGAGGAGCAGACGGCGTTCCTGGCGGACCTGGGGCTCAACGAGACGGCGATCGGGCGCTTCATCCGCGCCGCGTACGCCGCGCTCGATCTAATAAGCTTCCTCACCGCCGGCGAAGACGAGTGCCGCGCCTGGACCATCCGCCGCGGCACCATCGCCCACCGCGCGGCCGGCAAGATCCACTCCGACATCGAGCGCGGCTTCATCCGCGCCGAGGTCATGGCCTTCGACGAGTTCATGATCCACAAGAGCGAGGCCAAGATGCGCGAGGCCGGCAAGGCGCGTCTGGAAGGCAAGGAGTACGTCGTCCGCGACGGCGACATAATCCATTTCCGCCACGCCACCTAGCCTCCGAGGGCCATCGCCATGACGGACTGCGAGTACGACTACATCATAATTGGAGCCGGCTCGTCCGGTTGCGTCGTGGCGGGGGAGCTCGGAGCGGACCCGGCGTGCCGGGTGCTGGTGCTGGAAGCCGGGCCGGCCGCGGAGGACAACCCGGAGACGCTGGCGGCGCCGCGCTACAAAGAGGCGTTTATAAACGAAGCGCTGATGTGGGATCGGGTCTCCGAGCCCCAGCCCGGCTGCGGCGGCAACCGGCTGTTTTTGGGCTCGGGGCGCGGCAGCGGCGGCAGCGGGTCGATTAACGCCATGGTCTACACGCGCGGCGACCGGCTGGACTATGCGCAGTGGCGCTGCCCCGGCTGGACCTGGGACGAACTCGCCCCCGACTTCGCCGCCGTCGAGCAGCGGCTGCAGATAAGCCGCCCGCCGGCGACCCGCTTCACCAAGACGTGCATCGCCGCGGCGGAGCAGACCGACTTCAGCTGCAAAGAAGACCTCAACGACGGCGACCTCTGCGGCTACCTCGGCTACGAGTGGATGAACATGGACCGCAGCGCCAAGGAGCGGCGCAGCTCGTACGTGGCATTCCTCAAGCCGCGGCTCGGCGCCGGCAACGTCGAGCTCATAAACGGCGCCCTGGTCCACAAGATCATCGTCGAAGACGGGCGGGCGACGGCGGTGCTCTACCGCAAGGGCGACCGCCTGCACACGGTGGCGGCGCGGCGCGAGATCATCGTCTGCGCCGGCGCCCTGGAGACGCCCAAGCTGCTCATGCTGTCGGGCCTGGGGCCGGCGGCGGAGCTTGCCGCCCACCGCATCCCGGTGGTCTGCGACCTGCCGGAGGTCGGCAGCAACCTGCAGGACCACCCCAACGTCAGCATCTTCTTCAAAGGCAAGGAGCCCACCGACTGCACCTGGGCGCAGCTGTACGGCTTCCACCGCGCCCGCCCGGAGTCGCCGCTGCCGGCGGAGCAGGCCGACACCTGCTACGTGTTTTACAGCGCCCGCTCCTCGTTTCGCGAGGGGGTGATCCGCCTGTTGCCGCTCATCCTGCTGCCGCTGTTCCTGTATCGGGTGCGGCCGCTCGTGCGGGCGCTGCGGGCGGTCATTCGGGCGGTGTTCCGGCTCGGGCTGATAAAGCGGCTGGTCGAGCACATGTATGGGGTGGTGGTGATCCTGGGCAAGCCGCAGAGCCGCGGGCGGCTGCGCCTGCGCAGCGCCGATCCCGCCGCTGCGGCGATCATCGATCCGAACTACTTCGGCGACCCGGCGGATCTGGAGGCGCTGCTCACCGGGGTCGAGCGGGCGCGGCAGCTGACCGCGGCCCCGGCGCTTGCGGCCTGGGGCAACCGCGAGCTGATTCCCGGGGCGCGCACCCGCACGCGGGCGGCGCTCGGCCGGTTCATCCGCAAAAACGCCATGACCACCTATCACTACGCCGGCACCTGCCGCATGAGCGCCGCTCCCCACGAAGGGGTGGTGACGCCGTCGCTAGAGGTCCGCGGGGTGAGCGGGCTGCGCATCGCCGATGCGTCGATCATTCCGGTGGTGCCGGTCTCGGCCTTGAACGCGCCGAGCATGCTCATCGGCTACCGGGCGGCGCGGCTCATCAAAGAAAAGGTCAAGCGTGAGGCTGGGGCGCAGGGCGTGCTGGCCGCGTAGGGCAGCTAGCGGGCGCCACATTTAAAGGGGGGAGGGGCGGTTACTTAAGGGCGGCCAGAAGCGGCGCGAAAGGGCGGGCGTCGAGCTCTTGCGAAAAGCGGGGCAGGGGACGGCCGTCGGGCCGCAGGTAGAGCAGCCGCACCGGCTCGATGTCGTGGACGCCGAGCATGCCGGCGACCGCCGGGGCCATGTCGATGACCCCGCGCCAGGTGCCTTTTTGCCCGGCGCGCTTTTTGATCACGAACTTCCCCGAAGCCAGCCGCGCCCCGAACGGTCCGCGGTCGAGCACCCGGCAGGTGGCGAAGCGCTGGCTGCGCAAGCTCCAGATCAGCACCGGGGTGCCGCAGGGCAGGGTGCGGTGGGCGCACACCAGATCGTTTTGCGTCAAGCGCTTGCCCGAGCAAGCGAGCGGGCCGCCGGCCAGCCGGTCGCCGGCATGACCGTAGACGGCGGCTTTTCCCTCCTCGGTTACGACCTGGGGGGAGCCGAGCAAGGCTAGCAGCAAGATGTTTGAAACCGCTATGAGCGTCATCATGCAGCATCCTCCTGTGCAGAATGGTCCTACATAACCCGCCTTGAGCTCGCATGGTGCATAAATAAGCGAAAAGGTGGCCCGGCCATAAAGGACCGGACCAATTGGGCTCCGGCGATTGGCTCGGGGCACCTGGCCTCTGCCGCGACAATCCGCAGGCGGGCAGCGGCCACCTTTAAAACCACGCCGCGCATCAGACCGCAGGTGCGGGCTGCGCCGCGGGTCCTGTCGCCTGCGGCACCCCGCTGCTGGCGCAGCAGGGCCCCCGCCTCCGGCGCCACCCGCTCTTTTGGCAAAAACTTCGGGTTTCAACTGGGGAGCGGTTTAGATAGTCGCTTGGCGGAGGGCGCGGAGGTGCTCCGCCGTGGCGCCGCAGCAGCCGCCGAGGGCAGCGGCGCCCTCGTCGCGCAGGCGGAGGAGGTCGCGGGCAAAGCGCTCTGGACTTTCGGGCTTGGCCGGGAAGCGGCAGTCGGGGGACGGCTCGCCGACCTGCGGCTGGACGAGGATCGGGATGCGGCCGCCGGTCCACTCGTAAAGGGCCGCGACCGCGGCATGCAGCCGGCGGGCGGGCTGCGAGCAGTTGACCCCGACCGCGCCGAGCGGCTGCGGCGAGCGATCGAGCTCGCGCAGCATGCGGCCAAGCGGGGTGCCAAGCGGCGTCTCCGGCCCGCTCTGGCCCATGCTCAGGGTGAGCGACACGAGCAGGGTGAGCTCCGGGGCGGCGCTGGCGACCGCGGCCAGGGCCAGCGCCAGCTCCTGCGGTTCCAGGCAGGTCTCAAGATGCAACACCGAGACCCCGGCGGCGGCGAAAGCGGCGGCGGCGGCCTCATAGGTTGCAGCCAGGGGTCCTTGGGGCAGGCCGCTGCGGCCGGTGGGTCCGAGGCAGGCGATGACCTCGGGTCCAAGCGGTGCGGGTCCGCCCGCGGGAGCCGCCGCCGCGGGAGCCGCCGCCGCGGGAGCCGCCGCCGCGGGAGCCGCCGCCCCTTGGCAGGCGAGCTGCACGCTTTTTTGCACCAGCTCCGCGAGCTCAGGCCGCGGGCCCAGGGCGCCGGGCCAGGCCGACGGCTCGGCATAGAGCCGGACGAGCCCGAAAGAGTTAGTCTGCAGCACATCCACCCCGGCGGCGGCGAACTCGGCGTGGACGGCCGCGACCTCCGCCGGACGACGGAGCAGCCAGGCTTCGGGCGGCTCGCCGGCCAGATCGAGCCCGCGGTGGACGAGCGCCGTGCCCACGCCGCCGTCCCAGAGCAGCAGCCGGCCGGCGCCGCGCTGCCGGAACGCCCGGCACCAGTGCGCGACCACCGAGCGATCAGACGATTTTTGCAGGGGCGAAGAAGTCATGGCAGGCGGTCCGCGATTTTCTGAGTCCGGGCAGGCGATCGGCAAGGGCCTAGGCCGCCCGCGCTGCCCAGCGTATAGCAGCCGGCGATCGGACAAGGGGCGACCTTTTTGCCTATGTCGTCGAAGATCCGGCACTCCTTGGAGCATCGCGGGTTAGACCACGGGCGCTAGACCGGCCGGCAGGAATATGCGTTGATCGAACTATGAAGCGAAGCCTAGCGATCGACAGTCACCTGAAGTTTCACCTGACCGTTTTACGCACCGTGGCCGCTGGCGGGGTCCTTGGGGCCTTGCATGGAGTCTTCGGGCCGACCAGCAGCACGCTCGCTGAGCTCGGCGGGCTGCATGGGGCGTGGGCCTGGCTGTACGGGGCGTGCGCCGTGGGCCTGCTCGGCGCGGCCGCGGTGCCGCCGACCGGCAAGCGCGGCGCGGCGGTGCTGGGTCTGTGTGTCGGGCTCGGGAGCGTGAGCGCCGGGCTTGGCGCTTGTGCCGCGGCGGCGGGCTGCACGGTGGGGGCGCCGCTCGGTCTGGCGGCGGCGCTCGGTCTGTACCTGGCGACGGGTGAGGTGTCGCGCTGGCAGGCGCTGTTCACGGCGCTTTTGGGGGCGGGGATGGCGTTTGTGGCGCAGCGGATTCCGGCGGCGCTCTTGGCGCAGGACTTCGTGCTGGAGCTGCCCGGCACGGCGGCGAGCGTGCTCGGCGGCCTGGGCATGGGGCTGGCCGTGGGCAGCGCGACCATCCCCCGCTTCCTCAAGGTGAAGCTCGAGCCGGTGGACAAGGAGCTAAAGGGCCTCATCCCCGAGCTGACCGGCGACGACGAGATCTCGCGCCTGGTGGCGCAGGCGATGACCTCCTACAAGCAGGCGGCGGAGTGCCTGGAAGAGCACCCGCAGGCGCGGGCGACCGCCGAGCAGCTGGTCAAGAAGGTCGCGCGCTTCGGCAAGAAGTGGCAGGACATCGAGTCGCAGGCGCACAAGAGCGACCGCAAGAAGCTCGATGAGCGCATCGTCGAGCTGCAGGGGCGCAAGGACGCCAGCAACGATGAGAGCGTGCGCACCGAGTACGAGCGGGCCCTCGGGGCGCTGCGC
This sequence comes from uncultured Myxococcales bacterium, assembly GCA_937879845.1. Taxonomy (GTDB): domain Bacteria; phylum Myxococcota_A; class Polyangia; order Palsa-1104; family JAEUJZ01; genus CALFML01. The sequence continues at coordinate 9,351 of CALFML010000214.1, read as the reverse complement.
GAGCAGGTGACTTCGCTCGACGAGATCGAGAAAGGCCGGGAGCGCGCGGTGGCGCGGCTGCACCACCAGGTGGCGACGCTCGATCGGCTGCGGCTGGCGGCGCTGCGCCACCGCTCGGTCGGGGCGGCCAAGTTCGGCGAAGAGCTCAAGACGGTGGTCGATGATCTCGTGCAGGCCGGCCAGGAGCTTGACACCGCCGCCGAAGTGCTGGCCGAAGTGCCGAACTAACGCCGGTCCCAAAGCCCCTTCCCGGACCCCCGCCGTTCTTTACCGCATCGATACCACCCCGACCACCAGCGCCACGCTGCATAGCACCGCCACCGCCAGCACGAGGAGGGCGAGCGCGGTGCGGCGGATGGCGTCGCGATCATAGGTCTTCTGATCGAGCTCCAGCCGCGTCAGCAGGGTCTGCCGCAGCGCCAGGTTGTGCTGCAGCTGGTAGACGCGCTGCCAGAGGCCGGAGTAGCTCCCCGCCGGCACCCCGGGCGGCTCGATGCCGAGCCCGGCGGTGCACAACAGGGCCCCCAGCACCAAAAGATGCGGCGCCTTGCGCTGCGCCGCCGCCAGCTTGGGGCTGAGCGCCGCCGCCAGCTGCTCCGCCGGGGGCTGGGCGTGGGCGTAGGCGCGCTCATGCACGAGCCGATCGGCGCGCGCCTGGCCCAGGCGCTGGGCCAGCTCATCGATGTCGCTGGTCGCTTGGGCCACGGCAATCGCCGCCTCCTGGCGGCTCTCGTGCAGCGGATGGCCTGGGGGCAGCCCGCGCGTGCGCTGCTCCAGGGCGAACAGATCCGACTGCCGGGCGCGCCACAGCCGGCCGTGGTGCAAAAGCTCAGACTGAAGCTGCGCTTCGGTGCGGGCGCGGGCGGCAAGCTCGGTCTGCGCCAGGGCCTGCAGCCGCGCCGCGGCGATCTCGACCTGCTGCTGCATCGGCACCGGCGGAGACAGCTGGCTGAGCCGCATCGTCGCGCGCTCCGGTCCGGGCAGAGCCGCGTCCGCGCGCTCCGAGCCCGGCTCGCCGCCCGCGGTGGCCAAAAGGGGATGCCAGGCGAGCATGTCGAGCTGATCGGTGTAGGCGCGCTGTCCCAGGCGCAAAAGGGCGCGATCGAGCGCATCGAGCTCGGCCTGTTCGTGCGCGCGCAGCTGCTCCTGCAGGAGGCGGCGCTTGCGCAGGCTGCGGAACACGGCGCGGCTGTAGCGCAGGCCGGCGACCAGGGAGTCGTACTCCGGCGTCGGCGGCAGAGGCGGCAGAAGGCCGATCTCCGGCAGGGTCTTTGTGCTCTGGGTGTGGAGCGGGAACGGCTGGCTGTGCGGGGTGACGGAGGAGTCGTCGAGCACCGGGGCCGGAGCCGGGGTCGGCGTATGGCCGGAGTGGGGCGGCGGCGGCAGCGCGGCCGGGTGGCCGCTCGGCATCGGTGTCGGCGTCGGCTCCGATGCCTCCGGCGGCAGCATGGGGACCGGCATGCGCAGCGTCTTTTCGTCCTTGAGCTCGAACTGCAAGGTGTCGGCGGCTCCGGCGAAGCGCTGCGCCGCGATGCGCACCGACAGATCCTGCACCGCCGCGGGATCGAGCGGCCGGTCGCTGAGCGGCAGCAGGCGGTGCGGCGCGACGATGCCGGGCAGAGTCGGGGGATCGAAGGAGTGATCGGCGATCGGCGAGCGCAGCCCCGGCGCCGGCGGCGGCAGGTCCGTATCCTCTTCGAGGTCGGCGTCCAGCGGGACAAAGGCTCGCTCGGTGCTCATGGTGGTTGGGTCCCGATTCTGCTCTGGCCTAAGTGCGCGTAACCAGGCCCGATCGTAGTCGTCCCGAGCTTCAGATCAAGTTGTAAACCGGCGTCCAGCCCGCCAAGCGTCGTGAATCAGGGCCGCGTTAGGGGAATCTCGACGAGCGTAGGAAGTGGGGGTTGCCCAGGTAGACGGAAAGGAGAATGCCGATGAGCGCCAGCCCGATGATCCCGTGCAGGGCGGAGGCGAGGCCGCGCGGCAGCGGGCTCGCCTCCGGCAGCTTCTGCCACTGTCGCAGCTTGGCGATGCACAGCCCGTGGACCACGGCCAGGATGATGATCAGCGTCAGCTTGGTGTGCAGCCACCCGGCCAGGCGGAACGTGCCCGCCGGCCACAGCGACAGCTGATACAGGCCGCTGGGCAGCGACATGGCGGCGCCGAGCATCGCCAAGATGTTGAAGCGCCCGCCCAGATGTCCGAGCCCCGACCTCATCGCCGCCGGCTGGCGGGCCATGTGCACCATGACCCGCGACATGGCCAAAACGCCGCCTGTCCACAGCACGGCCCCGAGCAGATGGAAGACAAAAGAAAGAGCGGTGCTCATGGGACGGCATCATCCAAGGGGGCTCCGGGGCTTGTCAATCTTCCTGTCGGGGGAGGGCTGCGGCGGGCAGCCGGCGAACGGCGCCTCTGCCCGGGGGTCGGCGCGAGGCCGAAAAGTGCCGCAGCGACGGAACGCCAGGCGATTGAAGTTAATAAATTTTGTATTCTAGAACTCTCTTTCGTTGATTTTCGGTCACAAAATTAGTAATGTGGCTTTGGTGACAACTGCACGAAGACCACGAAGTGAAGGGCGCCTAGCCAAGTACCTGCGCCGGTGCGAGCGCGACTTCATCCTCAAGGCGCTGAAGATGCACCGTGGGCATAACAGCCAGACCGCAGTGTGGCTGGGTGTGAGCCGTCGCGCGCTCTACGACAAGATGCGCGACTATGGGCTTGACGGCGAGGCCTCGGCGATGCGCACGGAAGCGGGCATCATGGGGCCGCGCAAGGTCGAGCTCGACGGCGACAGCGACGATTAGCGGGCTCCCGGTTCCCGAGGCCGAATCGCTACCGCGCCCGCGCTGGCACCATCCGGAGCCCGGATGCGGTGTCCGGATGCGCCGCGGCGCCCGCCGGGTTTTCTTATTTGCATTCCCGGCCGCTCGTGCCGCAGCGCCGGTCAAACGCCAGGTCCGCATATGCATGGCGCGGCGATAGGCGCTCCCCGCAGCCGCCAGCTTTCGCCAGCTGCCGTCCGCTGCCGTGGACATGGGCCGGCGATTTGACTAGGATCTGCCCCCCCCTCAGCGCGAGATTCCCATGTTCACAAAGCGAGTAACTCCCTCCCCGTCATCGGGGCTTCTGTTTATTAGTCTGTGCGCCGGCTTGGCGTTTTCGCCGCCGGGCGCGGCCAGGGCCGCCGGTAGCGCCGCCGCTCAGGTGCCGGCCGGAGCCGCCGTACCGACTGCCGAAGGAGCTGCCGCCGCCGCCGCGCCGACAGCTGCCGCGCCGGGTGCACCGACCTTGCGGCTGCCCAAGGTGGCGGTGCCGCAGCGCTATGCGCTCGATCTGACGCTCGTGCCGGCGGAGGAGACCTTTACCGGGCGCATCGACATCGACCTTAACATCGTCGAATCGACCCCGGTGTTGTGGCTCAACAAAGGGCCGGAGCTCATGGTGCAGCAGGCGAGCCTGCTCATCGGCGCTCCGGGCAGCGGCGAGCCGGGAAAGAGCAAAGCAGCGGCCGGCGGCCCGGAGCTGCGGGCGCGGGCGACCTCGGTGGGCAAAGACTTTTTGTCGCTGATGTTCGACCGGCCGCTTGTGCCCGGGCCGGCGCGGCTGAGCATCACCTACCGCGGCAAGCTGCCGCTCCATGAGCAAGCCGGCCTATACCGCGAGCGGGACGGCGACGACCTATACATCTATAGCGACTTCGAGCCGCTGGACGCCCGCCGCGCCTGGCCGTGTTTCGACGAGCCGAACTACAAGGTCCCGTGGCAGGTCACCCTGCACGTCCGGCGCGAGCATGTCGCGGTCACCAACGCCCCCATCGAGTCGCAGAAGGACGAGCCCGGCGGCTTCAAGCGCGTAACCTTCCGTCCCACCCCGCCGCTGCCGAGCTACCTGCTGGCGATCGGGGTCGGCCCCTTCGGCGTCGTCGATGCCGGACGCGCCGGTCAGAAGAACACGCCGGTGCGCATCATCACCCTGCGCGGCAACGAGGCGCAGGCCCGCTACGCCGCCCAGGTGACGCCGCAGATCCTGACGCTTTTGGAGCAGTATCTGGGGCAGCCCTACGCCTATGACAAGCTCGATCAGATCGCGGTGCCGGGCAAGCGCGGGGCGATGGAGAACCCGGGCCTTGTCACCTACGGGCAGAACTTCATCCAGGTGAAGCCGGAGGAGGAGACGCTCATGACGCGGCGCAGCTTCGCCAAGATCTGCGCCCATGAGCTGGCCCACCAGTGGACCGGCGACCTCGTGACCATGGCGTTCTGGGACGACCTGTGGCTCAACGAGTCGCTCGCCGACTTCATCATGAGCAAGATCATCGCCAAGTTTCAGCCAAGCTGGGAGGAGGTCATCGAGCGCACGAGCTCGCGCCTCGGGGCGATGGGCGCCGACAGCCTGGCGACCGCCCGCAAGATCCGCCAGCCGATCGAGACCAGCGACGACATCGTCAACGCCTTCGACGGCATCACCTACGCCAAGGGGATGGCCGTCCTGCTAATGTTTGAGAACTGGATGTCCGAGCCGGTGTTCCAGCGCGGCCTTGCCCGCTACCTGCGCGAGCACGCGCACAAGAACGCCACCGCCGAGGATTTCATCGGCACGCTGGCGGCCGAGCTGCGGCAGAGCGCCCAGAGCCCGCCGCCGGGAACCTCGCCCGAGGCAGCGCGCGAGCTGGCCCAGCGGGCGGCCGAGCTGCCGGCGGCGCTGTCGAGCTTCATCGACCAGCCCGGGGTGCCGCTGCTCTCTCTGGCGCTGGCGTGCGATGCCGGCGCGCCGCGGCTGTCGGTGAGTCAGGAGCGCTATCTGCCGCTCGGGGCGGAGGTGCGCGGCGGTGCCGCGGTCAAGCCGGCGGCGGCGTCGTTTGTCTACAAGGTCCCGCTGTGCGTCCGCTACCGCGTAAGCGGAGAGCAAGAGCGCCGCGAGTGCCAGCTCATGGACGCCCCGAGCCTGCAGTGGACGCTGCCCGGCGCCGCCCGCTGCCCGGAGTACGTCATCGCCAACCCGGGCTCGACCGGGTACTACCGCGTGCGCTACCAGGGCGACCTCCTCACGCGCCTGCAGGAGCAGGGGCTGCGGCCCGGATCGGCGCTCTTGTCCGAGGCGGAGAAAGCGGCGCTGCTCGGCGACTTGTCGGCCCTTTTGCGCAACGGCCAGACCACGGCGGAGCAGGCGCTGCCCTGGGTCGCGCTCGCCGCCCAGGATCCCAGCCGCCATGTGCTCAGCGGCGCGGCGCGGCTCGTGTTGACGCTGCGCGACATCGTCACGAGTGAGCAGCGGCCAAGCTACGAGCGCTTCCTGCGTGCGACGTTCGGCGCCCGGCTGCGGTCCATCGGCCTGCGGGCGCGCCCCACCGATGACGACAACACGCGCCTTCTCCGCGCCACCCTTTTGAACCTGGTGGTCGGCGAGGGGCACGATCCCGAGCTCACCGCCCAGGCGCAGAAGCTCGTGCGGGGCTGGCTGGCCGACCGCAAGTCCTTGGATGCGGAGAGCGCGCACCTTCTGCTCGGCTTTGCCGCCACCTACGGCGACCGCGCGCTGTGGAACGACCTGCATCAGGCCGCCCGCCTCGAGCGCGATCACACCGAGCGCAGCCGCCTGATCGGCGCCATGGCGAGCTTCGCCGATCCGGAGATCGCCCGCGCCGGCATGGGTCTCATCTTGAAGGGCGAGTTCCCGGTGACCGAAGCGATGCCGCTGTTCTGGGGGCCGCTCGGACATCCTGCCACCCGGCACCTGCCGCTGGAGTATGTGAAGCGGAACTTCGACGCCCTGGTCGGGCACCTGCCGCGCGAAGCCGGCGCCGGGCTGGCCCGCGCCGGCAGCACCCTGTGCACCAATGCCGCCCGCGCCGATGTCGAGACCTTCTTCAGCGGCCGCTCGACGCGCTACACCGGCGGTCCGCGCGTTTTGCGGCAGACCCTGGAGCGCATCAGCAACTGCGACGCCCTGGCCAAGGCGCAGCAGGCAAGCCTCGGCAAGTTCCTCGCCCGCTTCTAAGGTCCTAGCTAAACCACGCCTCGCATCAGACCCGCAGGTGCGGGCTGCGCCGCAGGTCCTGTCCCCTGCGGCACCCCGCTGCTCGTGCAGCAGGGCCCCCGCCTCCGGCGCCACCCGCTCTTCCGGCAACAAACTTCGGGTTTCAACTGGGGCGCGGTTTAAAAGAGAGACTCATGCGGGCTGCGCCGCGGGTCCTGTCCCCTCCGGCACCCCGCTGCTGGCGCAGCAGGGCCCCCGCCTCCGGTGCCACCCGCTCTCCGGGCCATAACTTCGGGGTTCAACTGGGGCGCGGTTTATATCAAATTGAGCAGCAGCGCCTGCAATCTCGGCGATCTCTTTGATTGACATCGTCGAGTGTTGCTGGCTAGCTAGTGCGCTGCTACACCCGCTCCGAAAATGAAATCTGGGTGGAAAGGAGGTGCGTAGTTTGATCGGAAAACCGCTTGAAGTTGAAGTTCGCGACAACTTGGAAAAAGCGATGAAAATCCTTAAGCAGAAGATGTCCAAAGAGGGCATCCTGCAAGAGGTCAAACGCCGCCGCTTCTATGAGAAGCCCAGCGTGAAGCGTAAGCGCAAGATGCGCGAAGCGCGGAAGCGTCGCCGTCGGGAGATGAAGCGCCGAGGCGTGGCTGTGAAGTAGCCGCCCGGCCCCCACCAAAAGCCCTGCCCCAGCCCTGCTGCGGCGGGGCTTTTGTTTTTTGGGGCGGCGAGGTTTTGCTGCGGCGGTGGCGGGGTTTTGCTGCGGCGGAGCACGCGGCGGCGGTCAAGGCTGCCGATCACCATCGCCGGTCCCTGTCGCCGGTCAGGGCAGATCGTGCAGGGCGTGCAGGAGCATGCCGAGCTGGCTCCAGTCGAAGTCGGGGTCGTTCTGCAGCTCGCGCAGGGAACGCAGGATGACGAAGCACCGCTCGTTGGGGTTGGCGCCCAGGGGTCGGCCGGCGGCGGCGGTCGCTTGCAGCTCCTGCAGCTGGGCGGGCGTCAGCTCGGCGCGGAACAGGTGGGCGTGGTGGCACGACAGGGAAGCGGACAGCTGGCGGTTGCCCACCGGCACCGCCTCCAGCTGGGCCGGGCTCAGGCGCAACCCGGTCTCTTCGCTGACTTCCTTGAGCGCGGTGGCCCGCGCGTCCTGCTCCCGCTCGGTCGCTTGGGCCGCGGAGCCGCCGGGGAGCATGTAGCCGTAGCCGGTCTGGTTGCGGACGGCGGAGCGGAACTCGCGCACAAGGGCGATCTGGGTGTCCAGGCGGCTCGGCAACCCTTGGCGGAAATAAAGAACGGTGGCGCTGATGTCGCTGCGGCCGATGACGACCTCGCCGGACTTGTGGCGGTGCTCGCTGGGCAGAAACACGCGCGGCCGCAGCGCCCACAGGAGCGGCGGCCGGCCGGCGGCCTTGGAGCGGTAGCTCCACTCCAGATGCGCGTCATCCAGGCGATGGCCGGCGCTGCGCAGGGCCTTATACCAGCTGTGGAATCCGGGGCTGCGCCATAAGATGAGCGGCACCGCCCGCTCGCCGCCGCGGCGCAGCGCCCCGGGATGCAGCAGGCTCAGGGCGTGGGCCACGGTGTCGGAAAGGGTCGTGTGCACCGGGATGCGCAGCCGCGCGGCGGAGCGCAAAAGCGAGCTGTCGGTTCCCGGCGGAGCGCCGATGCTGATGCGGGCACTGCGCTGCCACTGCCCCCACAGCTCGCCGAGCTGCGGGCAGCCGGCCCCGCCCTCGCCGAGCCACAGGACAAGGGCGTCGCTGTGCCGCAGCACCTCATCCTGCCACTGCACGAGGCGGGCGGCGTCGAGCGGGCGCTCCGGGGCGGCGGCACCGGCCTTGGGGGCGCTGCGCGGCTCGGGAACGAAGATCAAGCCGTCAAAGCCGGCCTGCTCGATCTGCTGCACCGCGTCGCGCCGCCAGCCCCCTGTGCCGCCGGCCAGAAACAGCGAAGCGGTGAAAGCGGCAGGCAGCGGCTCCGGCGCACACAGGATCTGCGGCGGCGCTGCTCCGCGGCTCTTGCTCTTGCTGCTCCCGGAAGCGGACGCCGCGCTGCCTGCGGCATGAGGAGGGTTGGGAGGCATACGGTCCGGCGGATGAGGGGGCAGTTACTGCGTCGCGTTCGCTCCGCCGGTGGCGCGAACCTCGGCCGGAACAGCGGTGCAGGGGATCTTGGCCACCGCTTCGCAGGAGACCATGGCGAGCACGGTGCGGGTGGCGGTGTTGGCCCCGCGGGTGCGATAGGTAAACGCCACCAGCGTCGAGGAGCTGCAGCCGGCGAACCCGCACTGCCCGCCGAGCGGGATCTGGGTCACGGTCTCGTCCACGGTGGGGACTTTGGGGTCGGCGGGGGCGTCGGCATTGCCCTCGGATTTGGCCTGCTTGATGAGCTGGATGATGGCGGGGGCGTTGCGGGCGACGGTCACCGGCTCGCGCGGGCTGCTGGCCGGCCGCGGCGCCGGGCTGGGCCGCGGCGAGGCTTTGCCCGGCTCGGCCGGGGTCGGCGAAGCCACGGCTTGGGGAATGGCGCAGCCGAGGAAGGCCGCGGTAAGGAGGCTGGCTAGTCGGTTCATGTTCATCCTTGCCTGCATGTTACGGGTAACGCAGAAACTATAGCGCCGGATCTATGCGGCGCCGACGCCCGAGGAACCACAGCCCGCTGAGCAAGAGCAGCGTCACCGCGCCGCCGGCGGCTCCGGCCTCGCGCGAGTCGCCCATGGCGCAGCCCTGGGCCGGTCCGGACAGCCCGGTGGCCTTGGCCAGACAGCGGTTCTTCATGCCGCCGGCGCCGTCGGACATCTGGCACTCCATGTTGGCAGGGCAGGTCCAGGCGATGCCGGGATCGCACTCCTTGGTACAGTACCGGGGGGCGCTGTCATCGGTGGCCGGGCTGCAGGCGCCGCTCAAGCAGTCCTGGTTGCGGGTGCACTTGCCGCCGAGCTGGCCGACCTTGGGCTTGCTCTGCGGGTACAGCGGCGGCATGCAGATCCCATCGACGCAAGACAGGCCGCCGGCGCACAGATAGTCGGGGGTGCAGTAGTGGGTGCAGATCTGGCCGATCGGGGTGATGGCGCAGACGCCGCCCAGGCACTCGCGGGTCTCTTCGCAGGCGGTGCCGTAGGGGCGCAGGTTGTCGCCGGGCATCATGCCGGCCGGCGGGGTGGCGGGCAGCGGCGGGGTGACGCAGGTGTTGGCGTCGCAGCGCTGGCCGGGGGCGCAGTCGTTGGGCACCGCGCAGGTCGGGGTGGCGACGGTGAACTGCGCCTGGGTGACCGCCAGGTTGCCCGCCCGATCGTAGGCGGTGGCGATCACCGTGTAGCTGCCGGCGTTGGAGATCAGGATCTGCGCCGAGGACTGCGGCGGCCGCAGCTCGGCC
>CALFML010000213.1 GCA_937879845.1 uncultured Myxococcales bacterium | reverse complement strand
CGGGTGCTCCTTCGGATGGGCCCACGGCGCCGCCGGGCGGGGCGCCAGCTCGCTCGGATCCATGGCGTGGGCGCGCGGCGAGACGTCGATGAACGTGATGCACACGCCGTCGACGCGACCCTCGAAGCGATACGGCATCATGCGACGCAGGTAGCGGCGGCCGTCGCCGCCCACGACCGAGGCCTCGACGGGAACGAGGTGCTCGAGCACGTGCCGGGCAACCCGTCGGGCCAGCACCGCTGGGCCCGGCAGGCCCGTCGCCACCTCGACGACCTCGTGAAGCTGTCGCCGCGCGCATGGGCGGTGCAGTGGGAGCTCCACGGCTGGATCGGTGTGATCTTCGCGGTGCCGCTCTTCATCGCGTTCTACTGCGGCGTGTTCGCGCTGTTCCATGACGAGCTGGTCGTGTGGCAGGAGCCGCTGCTTCCGGGCAAGTACGCTTTTAATACCTACGCCGGCAAAGTCATCATGGTGCCGACTACCAACTTCATTCTGAAGTGGAACCGCGTGCCGACGGAAATCTTCGCTCGATTTTTCCCGAGCACGGCCGCTGCGGGGCTCCTAGGCGGGATCATTCAGGAACGCGGGGCGGGTGGCACATAGGAGAATGTAGGCTAAGCTGGTATTCAAGGAACGAGTACCCCGGAACAGACGGAGGGAATCCCGATGAACCAGGTAGCAGAACCCATGGTGAACTCACAGAACGACGCGGCGGCAGCGGCTCAGGGCGGTCCGGTCGCGACCGCGATGAACGAGCAGCCGACCTTGCCGATCCAGGTCGCGAACAAAGCCGCGCTCACCGAGCAACTTGTGGCGCGCAGCTTCGGCCTTACCGACATCGGCAGGCTGCGGATGCAGAATGAGGATCAGTTCCTCATCGCGCAGCTGACCAAGGCGCTGCGGGTGCAGCAGACCAGCCTGCCGCAGCCGCAGACGCGCTACAGCGATGAGCAGGGTTACCTCTATATCGTCGCCGACGGCATGGGCGGCCGCCAGGGGGGCGAGCAGGCCAGCGCTCTGGCGGTGGACACAGTTGAGGAGTTTGTCTTAAACACTCTCAAGTGGTTCTTCCACCTGCGGAGCGAAGAGGAGCAGAACGTGCTGGCGGAGTTTCAGGAAGCGCTGCGCCAGGCGGATGTCAAGGTCCTGACCGAGGGCTCGCGGAACCCGGAGCTCAAGGGCATGGGGACGACGCTGACCATGGCCTACTGCTCAAACTCGCAGCTGTTCATCGTCCATGTCGGCGGCAGCCGCTGCTATCTGCAGCGGGGGGGCCAGCTCTACCGGCTGACGCGCGACCACACCCTGGTGGAAGAGATGGTGCGGCACCAGGTCCTGACGCCGGAGCAGGCATCGCGCCACTTCCTGCGGCACGTCATCACAAGCTCAGTCGGCGGCACCAAGCCGGGGCTGGAGGTCGAAGCGCATCGACTGGCGCTCGCCGCCGGCGATGTCTTGCTCCTGTGCACCGACGGCCTGACGGAGATGCTTCCTGACGATGTGATTAACGCCATCCTCACCGCGAACCGCGACCCCAGAGCGGCCTGCCGCCGCCTGGTGGAGGAAGCGAATCAGCGCGTCAGCCAAGACAACGTCACCGTCATCGTCTCGCACTTTGGCACTGCCAGCTGAGCCGCGGCCTGCCAACGGGCGGCGCCAAAACATAGCGAGCGGCCCGAGCTCGTGTCCGGCGCGCGGAGCAGCATCCTGGCTGCCTGCACGCTCGGACGCGAAATCGGATCGCGGAGTCGTTGGCCGCGTCCTGTTTCAAAAGCGTAGCGAGCGGCCTGAGCGCAGGGCCTGGCGCGCGGAGCGGCCTCGGGGCCGTGAGCACGGCAGGTCCTGTGATCAGGTCGCGTAGTAGCTTTTGAAACAGGCCGCTAGCGGGCGGCGACTGGGCGGCTGTCGGCCGGCTGTCGCACCACGCGGTGTACGGCCTCGCGCAGCGCGTCCCAGTCCACCGGCTTGGCAAAGAAATGCACCCCGGTCTCCTGCGCAATCGCCAGGCCGCGCGAGTAGCCGGAGATGAGAAAGATCGGCAAGTGCGGCTGCCGGTGCCGCGCCGAGTTTATAAAGTCCTCTCCGCCGATCCACGGCATGGAGAGATCGACGATGAGCAGGTCCGCGTCCTCCGAAGACAGCGCCGCCAGCGCACGCAGCGGATCGGTAAATGCCCGCACCTGCGTCTCTGTATCGGTGAGGATCTGGACCGCGATCTCGGTCTGATCGGGATCATCGTCGATGACGAGCACTTTCTTCATGTCGCTACTCCTGAGCCGCTCGCTTTTACACGCACGCAGGGGTCTGCAGCTGAATCGAAAGCCGGATCTAAAATCCTACCTATCTCCATACCAGCAGAGGCGCCTTATCCGAGCAAGTAAAAAATTCATAAACGCCGAATCGGGGGCAGCTCAATTATTCCTGACAAATCGTAAATAATTTTACCAGGGCATTGGCGGCGGGGCTTGGGTTGAAAATCAATGCTTTATGCGAAAGCGCCTTGAACATTTACGTGGAGCAAGCTATGCGAATTTCGGCTGTGCCGACTATCCGGGTTTTTTCCCTACTTCAAGATTGACGCGAAAATTTACTCGGTACATTCACTTACTCGATATGGGAAAAGGCGCGCAAGCATCCTCTCGGGCGCGGCCGTCTCCGATCGCGCACACCAGATCGGGGGCCGGATCTGCCCACCTCCGCGGCCACGACCTGACCTCTCCCTACGTGCCTCGGCGAAGTCGCAGATCGGCGGCTGCGGAACGATTCGCTGAGCTCGCAGTCGCACGAGCGCGACGGCAGCGGCGTTCATAATGACATTATCTCGCTTAATGTCATTTAATTCATTCAGCAAAGCAGCGTTTTGCAAAGACCTTCGACGTGCGGTCTGGGGTGGGCTTCGCGGCCTTTTTTACTGATCAAACGGCGCCTTGTGGAGCTCAGATCTGATTGCGTCGCTATTGAGCCGTTATGACGTCATTCGCAAAGCGGCAAAGGTCCCGTCGCTAATAAATTTTTATTGATGCTAACTTGCCCTAAAGTGGATAATTCTGCCATGCTTGGCCGAGGCGCATTCTTTCGACCCGAGCGCTTCGGGTCGTACATGCTTGATTCCTTCATCGGCACCGACCTGATCGCGGAACTCTACAAGTCATCTTTGGCTGAGCCAGCCCCGGCAACCGGGTCGGGGCCGCTGCTCATCCGAAAGATCATCCCGCCGTTTGCCACCGATGCCACCGCCATAAACGGACTGCTGGAGGCGACGCGCGAGCTGGCACGTCTTAACCACCGCAACATCATGGGAATCTATGATGCGGGGGTTGTCGTTGACGCGCCGTTCGTCGCCCTGGAGCATGTAAACGGCTGGAATCTCTTTAGTCTGGTCAGCCGCGCCCTGGAGAGCCACGGCGCGATCGGAGTTCCGAGCCCCCAGGTGGCGCTGTACGTCGTGCGCGAGATCGTCAGCGGCCTGGTCGCCGCCCATAGCCACCGCAACGCGGAAGGCCAGAGCCGGCCGCTCATCCACGGCGCCCTGTGCCTGCAGAGCGTCTACGTCAGCTACGAAGGCGAGGTGAAGATCACCGGCTTCGGCGACTACCTCTCAATCGCCGGCCGCCTGAGCGAGACCGCGACCGCCGAGTATATGAGCTTCCGCGCCCCGGAGCAGATCCGCGACGGCGTCACCACCGCCCAGTCCGATCTGTTCGCGATCGGCGTCATCATGTATCAGCTGCTCACCGGCCGGCGCCCGTTCTGGACGCGCAGCACCTCGGAGACCTCGCGGCGGATCCTCAGCACCACCACCGCGCTGCCGTCGCTTCTGCGGTCGTCGCTGTCGCCGGACGTAAACCCGGTGGTGATGAAGGCGCTGGCGAAAAATCCGGCGCAGCGCTACCAGCGCGCCAGCGATCTGCATCGCGATCTGGACGCCCTCCTATTCAACAATCAGCCGCCGCTTGAAGACCTGGTGTCGTGGATTCGCCGCGCCAGTCGATCCGCAAAATCCGGGGAATCAGGTACGACCATGGAATCCGGCGACCTTCAGGTCGGCGCGGAGGTGTTCGATCAAAGCTCCCAGAGCTCGCAGAACTTCCAGCTCTCGACGCTCAACCAGAGCTCGCAGAGCGCCCAGCTCAGCCAAAGCTCGCAGAGCGCCCAGCTAGCCCAAAGTTCCCAGAGCGCCCAGCTCAGCTCCAGCTCTCAGCGCTCCCAGAGTTCGCAGCGACTCCAGCAAGCCTTGAGTGAGCGAGTAGCACCCTCCTCCGAAGCATTAGGAGATAAGGACAGTGACCGAAGCGGCATCCGGCCGTTGCGCCTTAACAATCCGGTGCCCAGTGAGCGGCAGACTTCTCTGAAACAAAATGATCCAATCACAGGGAGTAACGCGATGCCCAAAGCGGCAGACATCATCACAAAGATCCCCGGTGCGCGCAGCCTGATCCTCTCTGATCCCGACGGTATGACGCTGGATAGCTATGGTGATCCGGACGCTGATAACACAAGCGCGATCATCAACTTCTTCATTACCCGGATGCGTGAAGTCGGCCTTGTACTGGGCATGGAAAATTTGGTCTCAGTTGCGGTCCAAAGCAAGTCGAACGGCTATGTGATCAAGGCGGGGAGTACTGGCACAGTCATCACCACGATAGATCCAGCCAAACCCCTTCGTGAGGCAGAGAAGGCGCTGGACGCGGAGCTGGGAGCGATATCATGAAGGATGTTCTGGAGATGTTTGACAAGATTCCGCACGTTCGCGGAAGCTTTGTCTTTGACTCCGAGCGGCGCCTGCTCTGCGGCAACGGCGGACCGCTATATCCAAATGACGTGCTGGAGCGCGCGGCACGCCACATCACCGAGGCCATGGACTTCTTTCTGCAGACCCAGGCGCAGGATCCGAACCCCGGCTGGGAGAACGTGCTCGTCTCGTTTTCGGAGGGAGTGCTCCTCCTAAAGAGCCTGGCCAAAGGCGCGGTGCTCGCGGTGTGCGCGGAGCAGCAGGTCAATCATCAGATGCTGCGCATCGGCGCCAACGTCGCAGCGCAGCGGCTCAAGATCCCGGCCACGCCGCCGGCTACCGCGCCGGCTCCGGCCCCTGTTCCGGTGGCACCGCCGCCGCCTGCGCCGCCGCCGGCCCCGGTCTACGTACCGCCGCCCGCGCCGCCGCCCCCGGCTCCCGCGCCGCCGCCGATCGCCACGCGCGCACCGGTGCGCAGCGCTCCGGCGCCGATGGATGCGGCGACCCAGGAGATCGCCGACAAGCTGACCCGCGCGCTGGCGTTCAGCCTGGGTCCGGTCGCCAAGATCCTGGTCAAGCGGGCGGTGCAGGGGCTGGCCCCCGACGGCCGGCTGCGCGCCGAGCAGTGGGATGAGCTTTTGCGCCAGCTGGAAAAGGAAATCGATAGCCCGAGTGGTCTGGCAGAGTTCCGTCGGCGGATTGGTTAAACACTTCGGCTGCCGCCGCCGGGCGACCCCTCCACATAGGCAGGGGATGGGTCTTGCGGGGCAGCACAGCGATTGGAGAAAAAGATGAGTATTCGTATGCGGCTCATGGTTGGTGGCATTCTCTTCTTGATCCTGGTCGTGTTCTCCTCCGGATCGTCGATCTATGTGTATCGGCAGTCGCGGGGTGACGGCGCGATCATGAACCTGATCGGACGCCAGCGCAGTCTCTGCCAGAAGATGACCCAGCAGAGTCTGCAGTACTTCCTCAAGCCCTCCGAAGATCTGCTGCAGCAGATCCACAAGACCGAGTCGATCCTGGTCGCCAGCCACGAAGCGCTGCGCAACGGCGGCAAGATCGCCCTGCTCTTCGACGGCACCAACATCGTCGATATGCCCAAGCCCGAGCTGGCGGCGACCGCCGAGAAGCTCGACGATGCCAAGCCGGTTCTGGAGCAGCTCCAGGGCTCGGTGCTGCGGCTGGCGGAGCAGGCGCCGCGCGGCGACCGTACGGCGCTCAACGAAATCCTCAATGAGACCGCGGTGTTCGTCAGCAAGATCGGCGCAGCGGTGCTCGAAGCGCAGCAAGAGACGGAGCGCAAGGCGACCGTGCTGCTGCGCCTCCATGTCGTGTTCCTGGTCCTGGGCCTCGTGCTGGTCGGCGCCACCCTGTGGGTCGCCAACTCCATCGGCACCGCCCTGGCGACCCTGTCCAAGGCGGCCGACAAGATCAGCGCCGGCGAGGTCAATGAGCCGGTAGCGATCAACGACACCACGGAGATAGGTCTTTTGGCCCAAGCCTTCGAACGAATGCGGGTCAGCGTCCAAAAGATGATCGAAAAGATGGAGTAACGCGGCGGCCCAGCAGCGCGCCCGCAGCGGCCGCGCCGCGCTGGCCCCCGCGCTCGCGTTTCCTTCCCCGATCTCAACTTATCGCTTTCGATCGCCAGAGATACCTGGCAATCGCTGACAGTTCCCGACCTCCGCCGATAACCGACCCAGCGGTTTTTCCCGCCGCGTTCCCACGCCTCCATTACCGCCCGATTTACCGACCCAGACCTCGTAGGCGCAGCTTGAAGTGGAACCGCTCCGAAGTCGGCTCGCACAAGTATGATGAGAACCTGTCCGAGGTCTCGCTCATCACCAAGGATGCGTTCGAGCCGTCGCTTCCGCTCTCAGTGGTCGTGCACATCGACTACCGCAAGGCGCCGCTTGTCATCCAGCGCTTCGGCGATATCAAGCGCCTGGTCGAGCAGACTCTTGACCCGATGGTCTCCGCATACTTCAAGAACATCGGCCAGACCCGGACTCTCATTCAGCTGATTCAGGACCGCAGCGATATCCAGCACCTGTCCGGTGAACAGATGAAGGAGAAGTTCTCGCAGTACAACCTGGAGCTGCAGGAAGTGCTCATCGGCACGCCCACGAGCGGCGCGCCCGGCGGGCAGATCGAACAGATCCTGACGCAGCTGCGTTCGCGCCAGATCGCGACCGAGCAGGTCGAGACGTACAACCGCCAGGAGGTCGCGGCGGTCAAGGAGCGCGAGCTGCGCGAAGCCGAGCAGCGCGCTCGCCAGGGCGCCGCCGAGCCGCTTGGAGGAGCGTCAAGGCGTGTCCATGCGGCTGGCTGAGTAGGATGTCGCGCGTGCGATGGTGCGGGCGCGGCTGGGGGGCAAAGGCAAAAAAAACGGGCCAAGCGGCCCGTTTTCGTGGTGTGGATCGGGTGTGAGCGCTTACACCTTGCGGTAGATCTCCGCGCCGCTCTTCACAAACTCCACAGCCTTGGTTTCCATGCCCTTTTCCAGTGCTTCGGTCTCGGCGATGCCCTGGGCGGCGGCGTAGTCGCGGACGTCCTGGGTGATCTTCATGGAACAGAAGTGCGGACCGCACATGGAGCAGAAGTGCGCGGTCTTCGCGCCTTCCTGCGGGAGGGTTTCGTCGTGGAATTCGCGCGCGGTGACGGGGTCGAGGCTGAGGTTGAATTGATCTTCCCAGCGGAATTCAAAGCGCGCCTTGCTCAACGCGTTGTCGCGGTATTGCGCGCCGGGATGGCCCTTGGCGAGGTCGGCGGCGTGCGCGGCGATCTTGTAGGCGATGACGCCGTCTTTCACGTCCTTCTTGTTCGGCAGGCCGAGGTGTTCCTT
>CALFML010000212.1 GCA_937879845.1 uncultured Myxococcales bacterium | reverse complement strand
ACCTCCGGCACCCCGCTGCTTGCGCAGCAGGGTCCCCGGCTCCGGCGCCACCCGCTCTCTTGGCCATAACTTCGGGTTTCAACTGGGGCGCGGTTTAGGACGAGCAGACGAAAATCAAGGGTTAGCGTATATACATATAGCCCATGCCGCTGTAGATGGGAGATGGGCTGCCATAGTCGATCGCGTAGGGAGCCCCGACGAGTGCCTGGCGACCGTCGCCAGATAGGCCCACGGCTGCGCCAAAATGTCCGTAGTCCGTACTCACGGGAGGCTCCAGTTCCATGCGCAGCAGCCATCCCGGTCCAGGGCGCTGCTCGAACATATAGACCGCGCCAGTCTCGGTGTCTGTATCGGAGTGGTAGGGCGCGCCGATGAACGCCGACCGGCCGTCGCGCGACAGCGCAGCCGTGATGCCGAAGGCGTCGCCGTACTTGCGGTCCGGAGCCAGGAGCTTGACCTGTTGGGTGAAGCCCGCGAGCGAGCGTCCGAAGATGTAGGCCGCGCCGTTCTCGCTCGACGGCCCATCGGTGGCTCCGAAGGCGCCGATGAGCGCCACGTTGCCGCTGTCCGACAGCGACACGGCGGAGCCGAAGTAGGCGCCGTTGGTCTTGTCCGCGGCCGTGAGCTTGGTTCGCTCGACCCAACCGCTCGGCGAGCGCTCGAACAGGTACGCCGATCCGTTGTTGGCCGTCCTGGCTGCCGCATCGTCTGTCTGGTAGGCGCCGATGAGCGCCGTATCCCCCGTTGCGGACAGCGACACCGAGATTCCGAAGAAGTCGTTGGTGGCCCGATCTTTGGCTACGAGCCTGGCTTCCTGGTTCCACCCCGAAAGCGAGTTCGCGAAGACGTAGACCGCGCCGTTGCGGATCGTCGCCCGCGCCGCATCTCCGGCCCAGGTCGAGCTGATGAGCGCCGTGTTGCCGTCCGCAGACAGGGCCACCGCGGCGCCGAAGTGATCGTAGTCCTGCGGGTCCTTCGCCACGAGCTTGGCCTGCTGCTTCCAGGTCGTTCCCGTGCGCACGAACAGGTACGCGGCGCCGCTCTGCACGGTGCCGCTTCCGGCGTCGTCCTTGTCGGGAGCCCCGACGAGGGCCGTGTTTCCGTCTCGCGACAGCGCCACCGCCGAGCCGAGGAAGTCTAAGTCGGCCTTGTCCCCAGCGATGAGCTTGGCCTGCTCGCTCCAAGCGTACAGCGTTCGCACGAAGACATACGCGGCGCCATTGCCCGTCGTCGCTCCGCCTGTCGCGTCGCTCGCGGAGATTGCTCCGACGACGGTGGTGAACCCATCCCCCGAGACCGCCACCGACCAGCCAAATTGATCGTAGTCGGCTCGGTCGCTCGCCAGCAGTCCGCCTCGCCCCACGGTCAGGTGATTCGCAAGGACCGCGGTATGTGAAGGCGATTCCGTGGTTGCAGCGGCTGCTGCGCTGTCCTGCTCGCGCCGCGCATGCGCAGACTTTTTCGCCAGGCTTGGACAATGCAGCGCCGGCGCACGGGCCAAGGGGCGCAGCGACTCGACGGAGCTCGACGCATCGGTGCCGCAGCCTGCACCAAGTGCATAGACGCCGGCAAGAAACCAGGCCGGATGCGAACGCCGGCTCGGATTGGGCAATGCGGAAGGGAATCTCGAATGAAGGCGCTTACGCGGGTGATTCACCGTACACCTTGGTTCACAAAGGAGAAAATCCGCTTTGATTCATAGAGGAAGGCCGGGGGCGTTAGCAAGCCTCTTTTTTCGTCGAGGACCGCGTGGCGGTATGCGCGAAGATTCACTCAAGCAGAACCGCGCGGGAGCAGTAATGACGGACTCAGCAAACGTCTATGCCGGTGTTTTCGCCCGCTCCGCGGAATGGGAAAAAGTGGATCGCTGGGCGCCTATGGTCTTGGCTGTCTTCGTACATGGCGCAGTCATTCCAGTTCAATGGGACCCGCTTCCTCTTGCGCGGTCTCCAGGGCTCAGCGCACGTCGCCCGATGCGGCGCGACATCCCCATCGCCGCCTCGACGCCGCGGTAGTAGCCGGAGACATACCCGATCTCGGTGAAGCCGTGCTGGTGATAGAAGCGCGTGCGCCGTAGTTGCTCTGGCGTAGCTCGAGCTCGATGGTGCTGTCGCGCGCCAGAGACGGTCGCGGGCTGAAACCCCCACTCTTAGCCTTGCGTACTTGAACCTACTCAGACGCTTAAAAGTTTGCTTGCAATCGGCTACTCACGAATCCATCCGCAACATGTCCGCAGCCCATCCAGACACCTGCCGCACCGACGAGAGATTCGAGCGGCTGCTTTCTCGGCAATAATGCCTACTCACTCATCTCTCGTCGCTGATAGCGTTCCAAAACCTCCCGTAGGAACGGTTGCGGAACGATTCAAAGCTAGTTTGCTGAGCTGCCGCCTTTCTTCGATTCTACCAAAAGCTCCAGCAAGCGCGCCAGCTCGCCTTCGCTCAGCTGCTCCAGCTGCTCTCGGGGGCTCGACCGACCTGCCCTATCGCTCCCGAGCCGTCCCAGCACTCTCGCCGTAGCGGCGTTTTCTACCGCGGCGCCCTGCGCGTAGTGCCGTTCCGTCACCTTGAACGAGTGATGCCCCAGATTCGCGGCCACGACGTGGGACGCCGCTCCTGACTGAATCGCCAGCGTGGCCCACAGCCCCCTCAACGAGTGCGTGCAGACTATCGGCACTCCCGCTCTCTGACACAGAGTCTGCACCATCTTCCACATCGTCTGTCGCCTCGCGGGTCGTCCGTCCTTACGGGCTCCGAATAGCCAGTCTTCTTCCCTCTTCCCCTGGGTCAGCTGCCGCAAATAGGGCTGCATCATCTCCGGCACTTCCAAGTGCCTCCGCGCGTTGGCTGTCTTCCCGGCATCGATCCACAGGTATCGACCTCCATCGTCCACATCGCGGACGACTCGGTCCAGCACTTCGCTTGTGCGTAATCCCATCATCAGGGCCAGCACGATTCCCAATGCTAACGGGCGCTGCTTCTCTTCGTAGTAGCTCAGCGCTGTGCTCGTGAAACGGCGCGCCTCCTCGATCCGCAGCTGCCGCTTTCCGACCTTGACCTTTCCTATCGGTCTCACGTCTCGAAACGGCGAGGCTCCGACATAACCCTGACGTGTTGCCCAGCTGTAGAAGCTCTGCGCTAACCGCAGATAAAGCCGGTGCGACGCGACCGCCAACGGTCTGCCGGTCCACGATGATATCCTGTCCCGCGCCTCCTGATACAGCGCGGCAGCCCGCCGGGGCGTCAGGGCGGCGATGTCTTCCGCGGCCACCGCGGCAAAGAAGCCCTTCATGTTCTCGAACTGGCTATCGATGGTCGTCGCCTTGCACTGCCCTTCACGGTGCCTCTGGGTTTGCCACTCAGCCAGCACGTCCGCGATTCTCCTGGCGGGCGGCAGTGCGATCTCCCGCTCCGTACCCGCCTTGAACTTCAGGGCTTCCTCGTGGGTGGGGAAAAACACCGAGCGTCGCCCTCCATCCTCCACGACGATAAGTCTCCATCTGCCTCTCTCCTGGTAAGGCCCGAGCACGCGGGCCGAATTTTTTCTCCGCATCGTTGCAATCCTTTCTGACTGCAAAGAGGCGAAGCGCTTGCGAGGCGGAGCATACTACATCTGGGGCCATGTCAACCCTTGTAGGACACTCTCGTCGAAAATTTCTCGGAGAGCCCTCTCGCGACTGCGCAACGATTCCCCTGCATCCCTCGACGATACCCCGTCCTCACTGACACGCGGAATGTGCTATTGGTCCGCCATCGTGCCAGCAGCGATGGGCGCAGACAATGCCCTCGGCAAAGTCCCCCTTTTCTCCCCGACGCGATAGGAGGTCTGACGCCACATAAGCAGTCGGAAGAT
>CALFML010000211.1 GCA_937879845.1 uncultured Myxococcales bacterium | reverse complement strand
GCGATAGCCGGCTGCGTCCGGTGGTCGCCCGGTTCAAGGCCGCGGCGGCGGGGTTCTGCAGGTAAGGCAGCGCCGCGCCGCCGAGCGATACGTTGTACGTCGAGACGTTGGTCATAAGCCCGCTCTTGATGCAGTTCATCTCCGCGACAATCTGATCCGACAGGCCGCGAATGGCGGCCGTGGTGCAGGCGCTGGAGTCGGCGACTCCCGAAACGGTGTCCATCGTGGCGGTGGCCATGTATTCGGCCCAGGGCATCTGTTCGGCGTAAGGGCCAAGATCCTCGCCGCTGTCGATCTCGGCGCCGCAGCGCACCATGGTCAGGGAACCGAGACAGCACAGGACTTTCCACGAACGGGACGTAAGAGCTCGGGTACGCATTGCGCAACCTCCTATATTTGCTGGCTGTAGACAGCACCTTACGGACCAAGCCGGGCGCCGCTCCGCGGTTCCAGGCGCAGCAACGGCAGCCGCGATATAAGAGGCGTACCCGCGTCCGCGCGACTGGGGACGGAGACCCCAGCTGATGCAGGCTGGGGACTACAACCGGCCGAGCGATGGCCGTTCAGGCAGCAGACCCGGCGGGTAATCCGGCGGCTAAAAGGGTCGTCGGTGCGTCCTTTCCCGCCCAGACCAAAAAGTGCAGGTGCTATAACCGGCGCCGCGGTACTGGCTTGCGCCGTCTGGCGCCAACACTTTTCTAGGAGAGACTGACATGCGCGATCTCGGATGGGCCGGCGGTGCTCTGGTCACGGTGCTGGCCCTGGGCGGCTGTAACCAGGCGGCAAACGGCGAAGCCGGCATGCCAGGCAGCATGGGGCAAAAGGGGGACAAGGGCGAGCCGGGAGATAAGGGCGACAAAGGAGACAAGGGCGAGCCGGGTGCGCCGGGCATCAAAGGCGACATCGGACCCCAAGGAGCTGCGGGAGCGGCAGGGCCGGCGGGAGCTGCGGGACCGGCAGGACCGGCGGGCGCAAAGGGTGACCCGGGGCCGGCGGGACCGAGCGGACCGGCGGGTATGACCGGGACGCCTGGGACAACGGGAGCCACGGGAGCGACCGGAGCCACGGGGCCCAAGGGAGATCCGGGGCCGCAAGGACCGGCGGGTCCGGCGGGCAGCGGTGCCTATTCGGAAGATCTCGGCAGCTTCGCCGGCTTTACCGGCACGACGTATACCGGCGCACTCACCGGGGGGCGACCGGGCGCGCATGGGATCTGCGCCGCCGCCTTTGCCGGCTCCCACTTCTGCCACGCCGCGGAGTACATCCAGTCCACCTCCGCCTCGACGATTCCGTCTTCGGGAGTGTGGATCGATCCCAGCACCAACGACGGCAGCGGAACGACCAACGCCGGCATGCCCGGCAGCGGGCGCTGGCTCTATGGCTCTAGCTGCAACGCCTGGTCCGATGGCAGCAGCAGCTATTCCGGCTACTACGTCACGCAGTCGGGAACGATCACCAACAGCGGCGACTGCACCGTGTCGCGCCCGCTGGCTTGCTGCAACACGCCGACCAAGACCCGCTTTGCCGGGTTCACCAGCACAAGCACCAACGGCAACGTCGGCAGCCGCCCCAAGATGCACGCCATGTGCGCGGCCGAGTTCGCGGGCGGGCATCTGTGCCACTCCGCCGAATATATTCGCGCCAACTCGCCGACCCTCGTGCCGTCAAACGGCGCCTGGATCGATCCCAGCACCAGCAACGGCACCGGCACGAGCAACGCCGGCATGCCCGGCAGCGGACGCTGGCTCTATGGCTCCAGCTGCAACGCCTGGACCGACGGCAGCAGCAGCTACTCCGGATATTACATCACGCAGTCGGGTACAATCACCAACAGCGGCGACTGTAGCGTGGCCCGCAGGGTCGCCTGCTGTATCTGACATCGGCGGGCCGGCTGAGGCCAGAGCCGGACAATCGGGCCGATAAGGAGGTGAGCGGTGACGCATACGAAACAAGACGGCAAAGGCGAACAGGCAAGCGGCGGGAGAGAGAGCGGGCGGCGGGAGTTTCTTTCCGGCGCCGTCGCCCTGGGCGGTGCGGCGGCGTCTTTGGGCGGAGCCAAGGACGCGGCGGGCGCCGAACCGCCTGCGGCCGTGAATCCTCGGCTTTTTTCGTATGTCGGCGGGAAAACCGGACGCTGGGCCGTGGTCTCATCCAAGACCATCGTCGGCGAGCCCTTGCCGCTGGTCGAGCGAATCGACATGGTCCAAGGGGCGGTCGCCGCGCTGCCTGCGGATGGCAAGTGGATCCTACGCGGCGTCAACACCAATGAGCGGTACAGCACGCGGGCGGAGAAGACCCATATCTCGATCCAGGTACCCCTAGGCCGTCCCGAAGCGAACTATGGCGCCTTCATTCCGATCCGAAAAAGCGCCAAGTGGTGGGCGATGACGCAGGATGAGCGGCGCGCCATGTTCCAAGAGCGCTCCAAGCACATCGACATCGGCTTCAAATACCTGCCGGGCATCGCCCGCCGTCTGAACCACTGCCGCGATCTCGGCGGCAATGAGCCTTTCGACTTTCTGACCATCTTCGATTACGCGAAAAAGGACGCCGGCGCCTTCGACGACCTTTTGGCCGAGCTGCGGGCCACCGAGGAGTGGAAGTACGTTGACCGGGAGTTTGACATCCGCCTGGTCCGTATTGATTCCTGATCCCGGTCCATCCCGGTGCGGAGAGCTTCATGATGCAGCGCATACTTATCTGGCTCAGCCTTGTCTTGACCGTCGCGACGCCCGCGCTGGCGAAGGAGACCTTCATCGCGCGGGTGGACGACAATCGGTACGTGGTCGATCGCGCCTGGGTGCAGCGGCTCTTCGCCGGCGAGCTCGCGGCCGCTCCGAAGGCGCGTATCGTGCCCGCCCTACAAGACGGAAAGCCGGTCGGATTCAAGCTGTTCGCCATCGCGCCCGACTCCGACTTCGCGGCGGCGGGGCTGCAAAACGGCGACCTTGTGCGGGAGCTCAACGGTTTCACGATTGCCGAGCCGGAAAAGCTCGGCGAGCTCTGGTCGCGCCTTCAGCCCGCAGCGGCGCTGCTGCTGGCGATCGAGCGGCGCGGGCTGCCCGTGATCCTCGAGTACCGGTTCGGCGATCCGTCGGCCGTGGTCGCGCGGCCGGCGAGCACTGCGTCTCCTTCCGGAAGTACGCTGGCGCCTGATCCCGAACTGACAAAGGGAATACACAAGATTAACGATACCCACTTTCGGCTGGACGCCGGAGCCATCGACAGGCTGCTCAATGATCCGACCCAGCTGGCGACTGGAGCCCGCATCATACCTTCGATACAAGACGGCAAGCCGAGCGGATTCAAGCTCTATGGCATTCGGCCGGGCGGCGCCTATGCGCTTTTGGGAATGCAAAACGGCGACATCTTGAAAACGATAAATGGGTATTCGCTCGATTCGCCGGATAAGGCGCTGGAAGCGTACGCGCAGATCCGCAGCGCGCCGCACTACACCGTGGTGATTGAGCGTCGCGGCACGCCGCTGACGATACAATACGAAGTCAAGCGATAAGGAGTTACGGGGTCCGAGGGGCTGCCCACGGACGGCGCCCGCACAATAGCGCTTGGTCAATGGGGCGTTTCTGCTAAGTTCTGAGCCTATTTAGCGATTCGCTTAGGAAAATCCCCATGCAGCGTACCAAGTTGGGCTCAGCCCTTACCCGAAGCGCCCGTACCTTACGGCTCGTCGCCGGTGGGGTTGTCGATAAGTATCACCCGCTGCTGGTGCAGATCATCCCGATGCGGCGCTGCAACCTCGCCTGCGCGTACTGCAATGAGTACGATCAGAGCTCGAAGCCGGTGCCGCTGCCGGTGATGCTGCGTCGCATCGACCGGCTGGCGGAGCTCGGCACGGCCTGCGTCACCATCAGCGGCGGCGAGCCGCTCATGCATCCGGAGCTGGATGCGATCCTCGCGCGGATTCGCGAGCACGGAATGATCGCCGGGCTTATCACCAATGGACTCCTGCTCGGGCCGGACCGCATCGCCCGCCTCAACCAGGCCGGGCTCGAGTATTTGCAGATCAGCATCGACAATGTCGCCCCCGATGCCGTCTCGCAAAAGAGTCTGAAGACGCTCGATCGCAAGCTGCAGCACCTGGCGGAGCACGCGCTGTTCCACGTCAACATCAACTCGGTCGTCGGCGCTCAGCTCGGCAACCGGCAAGATCCGGTCATCATTGCCAAGCGGGCCAGAGACCTGGGCTTTTCGACGTCCATCGGGGTGCTGCACGATGAGTCGGGGCAGCTCTCCCCCCTGTCCGCGAGTGAGGCGGCGGTTTACGATGAGGTGGTGCGGCTCGGGCAGGGGGTCTACACGCGCATCAACGATTTTCAGCGCAACCTCATCGCCGGCCGGCCCAACAACTGGCACTGCCGCGCCGGCGCCCGCTATCTGTACGTCTGTGAGGAGGGCCTGGTCCACTACTGCTCGCAGCAGCGCGGGAAGCCGGGGATTGCGCTTTTGGAGTACAGCCGCGAAGACATCCGCCGCGAGTTTTACTCGGTCAAAGACTGCGCGCCGCTGTGCACCATCGGCTGCGTGCATCGCGCATCGACGCTGGACGAGCTCCGCCCAAGCGAACTGGTACGCCGCTACCGCTCCGCCCAAAAGGCCCCGCACGGCGCACCCGACGTCGCCGCCGGACACGAGGCGGTCTAGCTCTGCCAAGCCCATGGGAGGGCGCCGCGTGTAGCATGCGGGCGCCGGCAGAGCCGCCGCAAACGACTCGGCGGCGGAGGGTGTCAGCGTCGGCCTTGCGCGGCCGTCGTCATTGCACGCGGAGCGGGGCGCGCGCCGCCAGCAAGATCGCGTCTCCCACGATCGGCGCCAGAAGATAGCGGCGGCGGCCGCCGAGCGCGATTGAAGATCCGGCCAGCTCCGCCGTATCCAGCAGCCGCTGCAGCACTTGCGCATCGCCGAGCCGGCGGGCCGTCGCCACGGCGAATCCGGTCGCTGCCGGGCTCAGTCCCAAGGGCAGCGGTCCGGAGTCGATGTCACCGGGGCGCTCGACGCCGTGCGGCCACTCGCGCAAGCCCCACAGCCCGGGCAGGGGTCGATCAAGGAACCGCTCGCGCAGACTCATGTAAGCGCGGCGCAGATACTGTTCATCCACAAGCCCAAGATAGAGCAGGTTCCAGGCGGCGCCGGAAGCGCGATCGGGATCGACGGCCTGGCAGCTCGCGCTCAAACGGAAGGGCAATAGTCCGGAGCTGGGATCGGCGTATCGGGCGTGGAGTTTGGGCAAAAGCTCCGGTGCGATCGCGGGGCCGCTGCCCGCTCGGGCGGCAAGGGCCAGCGCGGCCAGCACCACGGCGTTGTCCGGTACATAGAGCTCTCCGGGATAGGTCTGCGCCAGGCCGCACGGGCCGTGGGCGAGCTTCCGCGCCAGCGCCGCGGTAAGCTGCCCCAAGAAGCGCCGATGCGGACTGCCGGGGAAGCGCAGCTCGCGCACCGCCAGGATCAACGTCAGGTGTCCCAGGTAGCCAATATGACCGCGGTCGCTGCTCAGGGTCGCAAGGGCCGGTTCATGCCAGCGCTGGGTGTCAAACTCGCTGAGGTCGGAGCTGAGCGCGCGGTCGATGATCTGATCCAGGGCGCTCTGGGCCGCGTCGGCGGTGTCGGGGAACTGCTGCGCCAGTCCGCCCAAGGCCAGCGCGGTCATCGACAGCGTTACGATCGCCCACTCGCCCTGGAACTGCGAGCCGAGGAAGGCGGGGAACTCGTGCGGGCCGAAGTGCGGCGCCGTGACACGGCTGAGCAAGTAGTCCCGCCGCGCCAACAGGTCCGCCCGGTCTTGTCCTTGGATCGCCTGCGCGCCATCGACGCGGCAGTGGAAAAACCAGGCGGCCTTGAGCCCCAGCAGCAGCAGCATCGCGCCGAGCCAGCGAACAAGCCGCCGCCACCACCGCCTGCGCCATGGCGGCGCGGGGGCAGCGGTCGGCGGCGAACCTTTGCGCATCGCAGCAGTATACCCCGGGGGAACGGCGGACTAACAAGACGGGAACGCGCGGGCGCCGAAGCTGAGCGGTTGCTCTTCTAGCCGCCGACGGGATAGACCCCGATGCCGCACGGGCCGCTGTGCAGGGACACGCCCTGGCGGTCGCCGACGACCTTGTCCTTGTAGACGGTGGCATCGTAGCGCGCCGGCGCGTCCGCGAAGCCGAGCATCACGCACATCTCCCCATCGCTGTTACCCCAGCGGACTTCTTGGTCGGTGGTGTTGTTGAAGCCGCAGGTGAAGCGCAGGCCGGAGGCGGCGTGCAGGTCGATCGGCGGATCGAAGGTCTGGCCGTGCGCCTCGCCGATGCCCTCGCTCAGCTGGTAGAGGACGCGGTCGCTCTCGGGGCCGCCGGAGACCTCCAGCTTGAACAGGTCGCCGAGGTTGTGATAGTGCGGCAGGACGTAATAGAGCTTGAGATAAAACGGTGTGCCGAGCCGGATCTCCGCTTCCTTTTTGAGGTCGCAGTCGCCGGTGAACTCGGAGTGCTGGAGCGCCGGCAGGTGCAGGTCGGTGTAGCTTAAGCGGAACGGGAAGAGCTCGACCTTTTTGTCCGACTCCGGCAGCGTGCGCAGGGTGAGCCGCATCCCGGTGCGCAGCTCCTTGGCGGAGGCATTGAGCAGGTGCGCCGAGGTGATGACCCGCGAGTAGGCGGGCACGCGCAGGAAGGCGCCGGGCGGGAAGCGCTGCGCCTCGGTCCGGGACTGGGTGGACTGGGCGAACAGCACGCCGCCGGTCAGCGCCGCACCGAGCTCGCTGAACCCGATGTCGTGACAGCGCACGAGCGACTGCTCGGTGTCGTAGATCTTCTCCGGAACGAAGAACCAGTTGGAGTGATGAAAGCCGCCGTCGTTTTCGAGCTCGACGGTGTTTATGAGCAGGTCGGTCGGGTTGTCGAGCTTGTAGGTGAAGCACTCGTCGCTGCGTTCCTCGCCCGGCTGGAGCGTGGTCGGTGCGAACGTATGCGCATAGGCGCAGGCGCCCGCGGCATTATCACAAGAGGTCGCCGGCAGCGGCGGGGTTGCCTCCGACTCCGAGCCCTGACAGGCTGACAACAGCAGGACTAGACCGAACGGCGTCGAGAGCAGCGGGCTAGGTATGTTCATGAACACCTCCAAGGGCGAACATTAATACACAATGCTCGACTAAGAGGTCCGATTTCTCAGAAAGTAAACCAACAGGCGCCGCGACGTGTCCAAGCGGCAGATGTCGGCGTCTCTAAGTTCGCGGCGCGGCGGGGAGCCAGACAGGAGGGGATCTAGGCGGGCTCGTCTTCGGGTACGACCAGCACCTTGCCGTCGCGCTCACCGGCGGCGGCGGCGGCCACGGCTTCCTTGATCCGGCTGACCGGGAAGGTGGCGTGGATGCGCGCCTGCAGCTTGCCGGTGGTGATGTGCTGGGCCAGCTCACCGAATACCGCCATTTGCTGCGCCGGGGTGGCGTTGCGGAACCACTTGGCCAGCCAGAAGCCCTTGAGCGTGACATCGCGGAACACCAGGTTGCGCGGCGACAAGAGGCAGGCTTCGCCGCTCATGCCGCCGTAGTTCACGACGACGCCGCCGTCGCCCAGGCAGCTGGCCAGCCGATCGGTGGCCTTGCCGCCGATGGCATCGATGCCAAGACGGATCGCGGCGCCTCCGGTGGCGGCTTTGACGCGCCCTTCCAGGTCGTCGCCATCCACCACCACCACATCGCCGCCGTACTGTCGTACGCCGTCGACGGCGGATTCACGGCGGACGATATTGACGGTCCTAAAGCCGCGGAGCTTGGCCAGCTGGACGATGTAGCCGCCGACCCCGGAGTTGGCCGCGTTCTGGATCACGAAG
>CALFML010000210.1 GCA_937879845.1 uncultured Myxococcales bacterium | reverse complement strand
CTCTTGAAGCCGCTGGCGGCGGCAATCGCTGCCGGCGACCCAGTCATCGCGGTGATCCGCGGCACCGCCTTGAGCAATGACGGCGGAGACAAGCTGAGCTACTGGGCGACCAGCGCCGCGGGCCAGATCGAGGCCATGACGGCGGCGCTCGCCGTGGCCGACGTACCGCCCGAGACCATCGGCTACGTCGAGACGCACGGCACGGCCACGGAGCTCGGCGATCCGGTGGAGATCTTTGCCCTGAGCCGGGCCTACCCGATGCCCGACAAACAGATCTGCGCCATCGGTTCGGTCAAGACCAATATCGGCCATGCGGAGTCAGCCGCGGGCGTGATCGGCCTTATCAAGGCGGCGCTATCTCTCAAATATAAAATGCTCTATCCGAGCTTGCACTTTACCGCGCCGAACCCGCGCATCGATTTCGCAAATAGCCCTTTTTATGTAAATACCGCGCTGCGCCAATGGGTGGCTGCGGCCTGGCCCCGGCGGGCCGCCGTCAACTCGCTGGGCATCGGCGGGACCAACGCGCATGTGATCTTGGAAGAAGCGCCCGCCGACCCGGCCCCGGCCAACAGCGGGCAGGGCGTCGGAGTGGAGGGCGGCCGCTCGCACCAGGTCCTCACCCTGTCGGCTCGGACGCCGGCAGCGCTGCAGGCGATGGCGGAGAGCTATCGGACCTTCCTTACAGAGACTCCGGAGCCGAGCTTCGCGGACATCTGTTATACGACTGCGACCCGGCGTACGCACTTCGAGCACCGGCTGGCGCTGGTGGCGGCGGACTCGCCGGAGGCAGCGCGTGCGCTGGCCGCGTTTCCAAGGACGCCGGAGGTCCGCCGCGGCCGTGCGGCGCCTGGGAAACCGCCGTCGGTGGCTTTTCTGTTTACGGGGCAGGGCGCGCAGTACGTCGGCATGGGGCGGGCGCTTTATGAGACCGAGCCGACGTTTCGGAACGCGCTGCAGCGCTGCGATGATCTGCTGCGGTCGTCCCTCGATCGGCCGCTGCTCGAGCTGATCTATTCCGCCAGCGATACGGAGCGAGGGCAGGCGCTGTCGCAGACGGTGTATACGCAGCCGGCGCTGTTCGCTATCGAGTATGCGCTGGCTTGTCTGTGGCGTTCCTTTGGCGTGCGGCCGAGCGCGGTGATGGGATACAGCGTGGGCGAGCTGGCGGCGGCGTGCGTGGCGGGGGTCTTCTCGCTGGAAGACGGACTGCGGCTCATTGCCGCGCGCGGGCGGCTGATGCAGGCGCTGCCGGCGGCTGGCGCCATGTACGCGGTCTGGGCCAGCGAACAGAGCGTGCGGGAGGTGCTGGCGCCGTATACGGACCGCGTCGCGATCGCCGGGTTCAACGGGCCGCATCAGCTTACGATCTCGGGCGAGCGCTCGGCCCTGCAGGCGATCGCCCGGACGCTGTCGGAGCGGCAGATCCAGACCAAGGAGCTCGACGTCTCGCACGCGTTCCATTCGCCGCTGATGGAGCCGATGCTGGATGACTTTGCGCAGGTCGCCCGCACGGTGCGGTTCGCGCCGCCGCAGGTGACCCTGATTTCGAACCTCACCGGAGCGGCGGCGGGTGCGGAGCTCGGCACGCCAGAGTACTGGGTGCGCCACGTCCGACAGGCGGTGCGCTTCGAGGCCGGGATGGACGCCCTGCGCGCCGGCGGTTACGACGCGCTCGTCGAGATCGGTCCCAAGCCGGTGCTCCTCGGCATGGCGCGACCGTGTCTGGAGGCGGATGCGAGCGCCGAGCTGCCGGCGCTGCTCGCCAGCCTCCGTGCGGGGTCCGCGGACTGGCAGGTGCTGCTCGCCAGCCTTGGCGAGCTCCATGTGCGCGGCGCGGCCATCGACTGGAAGGCGCTTGCTCCCGATAGGCCGGGCCCAGTGGCGGAGCTGCCGACCTATCCGTTCCAGCGCGCGCGCTACAGCACGTCGCTGGTCGCGGGCAGACCTTCCGACCATGCCGCTGCGGGCCGGCGCCGCGGCGCGGCGACACGTCATCCGCTGCTCGGGCGGCAGCTTCATTCACCGCTGTGCGCGGCGCAGTTTGAGACCGAAGTCGGCGTGACGGAGCCCGCGTATCTGGCCGCCCACCGCCTGAACGGCGAAGCGGTCTTTCCGGCGAGCGCTTATTACGAGATGGCGCTGGCCGCCGGTTCCCTCGTATGCCGCACGGAGTCGCTCCTGCTGCGCGATGTGGAGCTTCGGCAAGTCTTGCTGCTGCCCGCAGCGGGCACCGTGACTCTGCAGAGCATCCTGTCGCCCGCGGGCGAGGGGTTCGAGCTCCAGATCTACAGCCTGCCCTGGTCGCCGGGCGAAGAGGAAGGGGGCACGGGGCGGGACGCACGGAGCGGATCGCCGCAGTGGACTCTTCATGCTACGGGCCGGATCGAGCGTGCAGGGTCGGTGCTGCCGCCGCCGGACGTCGATGCCCTGCGACCTGCGGACGGATGGACGCCTCTGGACCCCGGTCCTGGCGAAGCCGCGCCCGCACCGCGGATCACGCAGCTGTGGCGCAAGCAGGACGCGCTGCGCGGCCAGATGGAGGTCCCCGCGGCGCTGATTGAAGATGAAGACCCGTACCGCCTGCACCCGCAGCTCTTGACGGTATGCCTGGATCTGCTGGCGCTGCTGATGACAGAAGACGCCGATCATGTGTATATCCAAGCGGGGATCGAGCGGCTCCATTTGATCGGGCGTCCGACGGGCCGCTTGCAGTTCACGCTGCGGCTGCATCCGACCCCGGAAGAAGGAGCCGCCGCTGCGCTGTTCCGGAAGGCCGATCTGACTCTGACGGATGCGGACGGGCAGCCGGCGGCCGTGCTCACCGGGATACGCGTTCAGAGGATGGAGCGCTGGCGGCTCGGGGCGCAGGAACCCTGGCGGAGCTGGCTCTGCGCTGTGAAGTGGCTGCCGACTCCGCGCGCAGAGGGCGCGCCCTGGACGCTTCCTGCGCCGGCAGAGCTCGCGGCCGCGGTGTGCGGGGAAGAGGTGGCGGCGGACTCTCTAGCGGCGCAGCGCGAAGCCATTGCCGCGCTGGAGCGGCTGAGCGTTTCGTACATCGGCGCGGCGCTCACCCGGCTTGGCTGGCGACCGCGGGCAGGACAGCGCGTCACTGCGGCGCAGCTGGTTGCCGAGCTGCGGATTCACCCACCCTTTGCCGCGCTCACGCACCGGTTGCTCGAAATCCTGGCGAGCGCGGAGGTGCTGCGTAAGGACGGCGCGGCGTGGGAAGTCCGCGCGACCGCCTTACAGAAACTCGCGGAGCCGGTGGCGGTCGAGCGGTCCATGGCGGCGCAGGCTCCTGCGGTAGCGGCGGAGCTGGCGCTGCTCAAGCGCTGCGGGGCGGACCTTGCCGGCGTCTTGCGGGGGGATGTGGAGCCGCTGGAGCTCCTATTCCCCAGCGGCGACCTGACGATCGCGACGAACATATACCGGGACTCCGCTGTCCTGCGGCGAGTCCATGGCCGAGCGCAGCAAGTGATGGGCGCCGTGCAGCGCCAGCTACCGCAAGGGCGCCCGCTGCGCATCTTGGAGGTGGGTGGCGGCACCGGCGGAATGACCACGTATCTTTTGCCCCAGCTGGCACCGGAGCGGACCGAGTATGTCTTCACGGACATCGGGCCGACCTTCCTCCTGCGGGCCAAGGAGCAGTTTGCCGCGTATCCGTTTGTGCGGGTCCAGGCTCTCGATATCGAGAAGGAGCCGTCTGCGCAGGGGTTTGCGGGCCAGCAGTACGACATCGTGATCGCGGCCAACGTGCTGCACGCGACGCAGGATCTGCGCACCACGCTTGGGCACGTCCGGAGCTTGCTCCGGCCTGGAGGGGCCATCCTCCTGGTCGAGGGCACGGCGCATGAGGCGTGGATCGATCTGGTCTTCGGCATCACCCAAGGGTGGTGGCGGTTCACGGACAAGGATCTGCGTCCGGATCACCCGCTCCTCAATGCGCAGCAGTGGATCGAGCTGCTCTCGCAGCAGGGCTTCGCCGGCGCGGCCGACCTCGCCGCGGAGCTCGGGAACGGCGAGTCGGCGCTGATCGTCGCGCAGGTCCCAGGGGCTGCGCCGCGGGCGGAGGTGGATCTCTTCAGCCATGCC
This sequence comes from uncultured Myxococcales bacterium, assembly GCA_937879845.1. Taxonomy (GTDB): domain Bacteria; phylum Myxococcota_A; class Polyangia; order Palsa-1104; family JAEUJZ01; genus CALFML01. The sequence continues at coordinate 28,994 of CALFML010000210.1, read as the reverse complement.
GCAGCGGGGCGCCGCTGGCTGCTTTTGACTCAGCCCGGCGGGGTCGGCGAGGCGCTTGCTCCTCGTCTGCGGGCGCGCGGGGAGGCGTGCACCTTGGCCTATCTGGGCTCCGCGTATGAGCGGATAAGCCCGGACACCGTCTGCCTGACCGACGATCGCGCCGATCTCCAGCGCTTGCTCGCGGAGCTTGGGGCCGTGCACGGGGTCGTGCATGACTGGCAGGGGGCCGTGCTTGGCGATACGGCGACGGCGCAGGAGCTTGATGCGGCGGTCGCGCCGGGGTGCCGAAGCGCGCTGCACCTGACGCAGGCGCTGATCGAGCTGCCGGAGCCGCCGCGGCTGTGGCTGGTCGTGGCGGGCGCCTATGCGCTGGCGGAGCAGGATGAGCGGGTGCGGATCGCCGCGGTGCCGCTGGGCGGACTTTGCCGCAGCATTGCGCTGGAGCATCCCGAGCTCCGCTGCACGCTGATCGATATCGAGTCCAAGGACGCGGAAGCCGCGGAATGCATCCTGGGCGAGCTGCTGCTGTCCGCGCCCGGAAATGAAGGACTGCTGGCCTTTCGACGCGGCCAGCGCTACGTGGCGCGGCTTGAGCGCCGGGCTCCGGCTGCGGCGCGGGAGCTCGTGATACGCGGCGACGCGACGTACCTGATTACCGGCGGGCTGGGCGGGCTGGGCCTGGCCACGGCGCGCTGGCTGGCGGCCCAGGGCGCGCGTCATCTGGTATTGCTGGGGCGCCGCGCGCCGGATGCGGCGACGCGGGCGGAGCTGCGCGAGCTTGCGCGTGCCGGCGCGCAGGCGGTGACGGTGCAAGCCGACGTGGCCGAGCGGGCGCAGCTCGCCGGGGTGCTGGCCGATATCGCGGGACGGCTGCCGCCGCTGCGCGGGGTCTTCCATACTGCCGGCGTCTTTGCCGATCGCCTGCTGCGCGATCACGACTGGGCCTCCTTCACAAGCGTGTTCCCGCCGAAGGTGGCCGGGGCGTGGAACCTGCACTGCCTGACGGCTGATCTGGCGCTGGACTGCTTCGTCCTGTACTCGGCGGGGGCGGTTCTTCTGGGCGAGCCGGGCTTGAGCAACTACGTCGCGGCCAACGCGTTCCTAGACGGCCTGGCGCACTACCGGAGGCAGCAGAGGCTGCCGGCGCTCAGCGTCAACTGGGGACCGTGGCACAAGACCGGGATGGCCGATGCGGTCGGGCTCGGGCGGGCGCGCCAGTGGGAGCAGGCGGGCATCCGCCAGATGGAACCGCGGGACGCCCTGGCGGCGCTTGGGGCGCTGATGCGGGGCGCGGACGCCCAGGCCGGCGTCCTCGACGTGGACTGGCCAACCTTTGTTGCGCAGCCGGTGCGGGCGGGGCAGCGCCGCTTCTTCTCGCGCCTCGGCGGCGCGGCGGCGGCACCGGAGCGGCAGGCCGAGACGACGGGGGGCGGGTTCCGACAGCAGCTCGCGCGCGTGCCGCGTCCGCAGCAGCAGGAGCATCTCCGGAACCACGTGCAGAAGCACCTGGCCGATGTCCTGCGCATCCCGGCGGGCGGGCGGCCGGACTGGCAGCAAGGGTTCACCGATATGGGCATGGACTCGCTCTTGGCGCTGGAGTTCCGCAACCGCTTGCAGGCGAGCCTGGAGTGTCGCCTGCCGTGGACCCTTACGTTCAAATACCCGCGGCTGGACGCGCTCCTTTCGTATTTGGCAGATGAGGTACTCGCGCTGACCGCTCCGGCGCGAGCGGGCAGTGTCCCGACCCCCCCGGAGTCGGACGCGCAGGGGGCGGCGGGCGCGTCGACCCGCGATGCGGCGGCGGCCGAGCCGCTCACGGAAGCGGGGCTCGATGCGTCGGTGGCGGCAGAGCTGGCAGGGCTGGAAGCGCTGCTGCGGGAGGGCTCGGCGTGAGCGCTGCGTCCTCTGGATCTGATCAGGCGGCGACGGCGCAGCGGCTGCTCGCGGCCTTGAAGGAAGCGCGCCAGAAACTGGAAGACGCCGAGCGCGTCCGCAGCGAGCCGATTGCGGTGATCGGAATGGGCTGCCGCTTTCCCGGCGGTGCGAACGATCCGGCGGCGTTCTGGGAGCTCCTGCGCGCGGGGCGGGACGCGATCCGCGAAGTGCCGGCGTCGCGCTGGGACGTGGACGCATACTACGACCCGGACCCCGACGCGGTAGGCAAGACGTACGTCCGATCGGCGGGCTTTTTGGACGCGCCGATCGACGGGTTCGATCCGCACTTCTTCGGCATCTCCCCGCGTGAGGCCATGAGCCTGGACCCGCAGCAGCGGCTGCTCCTAGAGGTGAGCTGGGAGGCGCTGGAGCACGCCGGGCAGGCACCCTCCGCTCTGGCCGGCACGCACGCGGGGGTATTCGTCGGCATCGGTCGCCACGACTACCTGGACCTGATCGCGCCGGGCGGGTTCCTCGGCGCGGACATCGGGATCTACGGCGGGACCGGGAACGGCTATCCGTTTGCTTCCGGACGGCTCTCGTACCTGCTTGGTCTGCACGGCCCTAGCATCGCGCTCGATACGGCCTGCTCATCATCGCTGGTGGCGGTGCATCTGGCGATCATGAGCCTGCGCCTGCGGGAGTGCGAGCTGGCTCTGGCGGGAGGGGTCCAGCTCATGCTGTCGCCGGCTCCGACCCTGGCGCTGTCGCGGCTGCGCGCGCTTTCGCCGGACGGGCGCAGCAAGGCGTTCGATGCGGCGGCCGACGGGTTCAGCCGCGGCGAGGGCTGCGGCGTCATCGTCCTCAAGCGGCTCGCGGACGCGCGCGCGGCGGGGGACAACATCCTGGCGCTGCTGCGCGGCTCAGCGATAAACCACGACGGCCACAGCAGCGGCCTGACGGTGCCCAGCGAGCGAGCGCAGGAGCAGCTCATCCGGCAGGCGCTGCACAGCGCGCGCATCGAGCCGGACGCGGTGCACTACCTGGAGGCCCACGGCACCGGTACCTCGCTCGGGGACCCGATCGAGCTGGGGGCGCTCGGCGCAGTCTTCGGCCGGCGGCGGCCGCACCCGCTGCTTTTGGGAGCGGTCAAGACCAACATCGGACACCTGGAGGCCGCAGCCGGGATCGCGGGAGTCATCAAGACCGTGCTGGCGCTGCAGCACGGCGAGATCCCGGGCAGCTTGCACTTCCACACGCCGAACCCGCGTGCCGACTGGGAGAGCTTGGCGGCGACGATCCCGGCGGCGCCGACTCCCTGGCCGGTGCCGGGCGCGACACGCACGGCCGGGGTCAGCTCGTTTGGGATGGGCGGGACCAACGCGCACGTCATCCTGAGCGCAGCGCCCGCAGCGCCCGCGATGCCGGCGGCCCGGCCGCTCGCAGACGCCGCGCCGCCTTGCCACCTGCTGACGCTGAGCGCGAAGTCGGAGCGGGCCCTGCGGGCGCTGGCCCAGCGCTATGCGCAGCACTTGGAGGGCACCGCGGACGAGCTTGCGGACATCTGCCATACCGCCAATCTGGGACGCTCCCACTTCGCGCACCGGCTGGCGATCACCGGCGCGTCGACGGCGGCGATGCGGGAGCGGCTCTTGCAGTTTGCGACCGGGGAACAGAGTCCCGCGGTCCTTTCCGCGCTGGCCGTCCGCGCCTCGGGCCTCAAGGTGGCATTCCTCTGCACGGGGCAGGGCGCGCAGTACGTCGGGATGGGTCGGGAGCTCTATCACAATCAGCCGCAGTTCCGGCAGGCGATCGATCGCTGCGCGGAGCTTCTGCGCGGTGAGCTTGACGTATCGCTGCAGTCACTGATTTTTCAAGCTGGGCAGAGCGAAGCGGCAAGTGCGGGGTCGAAGCTCGACGCGACCGCGTACACCCAGCCCGCCCTGTTTGCGCTGGAGTACGCACTCTCGCAGGTCTGGCTCGGTCTGGGAGTGGAACCGGATTATGTCCAGGGGCACAGCGTGGGGGAGTATGTCGCGGCGTGCCTCGCCGGCGTGTTCAGCCTGGAGGACGGGCTGCGGCTGATCGCGGCGCGCGGGCGGCTCATGCAGGCGCTGCCGGCGAGCGGTGAGATGCGGGCGATGATGGCGCGGGTAGAGCAGGTCGAGGCGCTGCTGCGCCAGGCCAACGCGAACGAGGGGAGCGCCGCGCGGGTCGAGATAGCCGCCCTCAACGGACCCCGGAACATCGTGATCGCGGGGCTGCGCGAGCGGGTGCGCGCCGTGGCAGAGGCGGCAGAGAGGCAGGGCATAAGGAGCCGCGCGCTCGCGGTCTCGCACGCCTTCCACTCGCATCTGATGGAGCCGATGCTGGCCGAGTTCGCGGCCGTCGCCAGGACGGTGCAGTTTGCGGAGCCGCGGCGCGCGCTCGTCTCCAACCTCACGGGCGAGGTGGCGACGGCTGCGATTGCGACGGCGGACTACTGGGTACAGCATGTGCGAAAGCCGGTGCGGTTCGCCGCGAGCATTATGACGCTCTGGCAGGCTGGCGTCGCCGGCTTCGTGGAGCTTGGTCCCAAACCGACTCTGCTCGGCATGGTCCGCGAGTGTCTGGAGGAAGAGCCCGAGCCAGCGGCGGACCAGGCGCCGCTCTACGTACCGAGTCTGCGCCCGGGCCAGCCGGAGCGGGAGCAGGTGCTGAGCGGCCTGGGCGCGCTGTACGTCCGGGGCGTGGCCGTTGACTGGCGCAAGGGCGGTGCGGGGGCGCGGCGCGTCGTGCTGCCGACCTATCCGTTTCAGCGCGAGCGCTGCTGGGTTGAGAGCCGCCCGGCGCTGTCCCCGCCGGTCTGTGCCCGCGGCGCGGCTGCGGGTCCGCTGCTCCACCCGCTGCTCGGGCGGCGGCAGCACTTGGCCCTGAAGCCGCGGGAGCGGGTGTTCGAAGTTTCGCTGAGCCCCGAGATGCCGTCCTACCTGGCGGATCATAAGGTGCACGGGCAGGTGCTGGTTCCCATCGCTGCATTCATCGAGATGGCGCTCGCGGCGGGCCGGCAGTCCTGGGCGGCTGGCCGCGGGGTCGCGCCGCCGCTGGCGGTGGAGCAGCTCGCGGTGCCGCAGGCGCTTTTGCTCGCGGGCGGTGCGCCGACCGCGGTGCAGCTCGTCCTGTCGCCGTCCGATGATGGATCGGGCGCCCGCTTCCAGATCTTCAGCCTGGTCGAGGCGCGCGACGGAGAGCCGCTGGCGGAGCCGCTCTTTTCGCTGCATGCCTCGGGGCGGGTGACGCTGGCGGCGCCGAGCAGCGGCTCTGACACGAGCGCGGTGGTCGCGCCGCCGAGCGAACTGCAGTGCGAGCCGGCGACGGCGCGCTCACTGCCGGATGCGCATTACCAGCGGCTGCGGGACCGCGGACTGGCCTACGGCCCGGCGTTCCGAGTCGTCGAAGAAGTCATCCGCGGACCCGAAGAGGTCTGGGGCCGCCTGCGTCTGCCGCCGGAGAGCGACGCACGGCCGTACGTGCTGCACCCGCTCCTGCTCGACGGCTGCTTCCAGCTTGTCGAGGCGCTGGCTCCGGCCGGGGGCGAGACATACCTGCCGGCGGGCTGCGAGCGGATCGTCGTGTATCGCTCTCCCCGCGCGCCCGCCTGGGCCCAGGCGCGCCGGCAGCGGGACGAGCAGCGGGACGAGCTGCTCTTCTGCCTGCGCCTATTCGACGCGGAGGGACTCATCGCGGAGGTCACGGGCCTTGCGGTCCGCCCGCACCGGCACGCCGGGGAGGGCGAGCGTCCGGCGTGGCGCGACTGGCTGTACGAGCTGGCCTGGCGTCCGCAGCCGGGGTTTTCGCCGCCGGACGGCCTCGCCGCGCCGGAGGAGGTCGTCGCCGGGGTTCGCACTGCGCTCGATGCGCTCCTGCCGGCCGGCGTGCTGCGCGGATTCGAGGCGCTCATCCGCCGGCTCGAGCGCTTGAGCGTCGGCCACGTCGTGGCGGCGCTGCGCCAGCTCGGGCTGCGGCTGTTGCCGGGTCAGCGCATCTCCGTGCCGCAGCTCGGAGCCGAGCTCGGGATCGCGCCGCGGCACCGGCCTCTCTGGGCGCGCCTGCTGGCGATCCTGACGGAGGCCGGCTACCTCCGCGCGGAGCCAGAGGGCTTCGTGGTCGTGCGCGACCTGGCAGGACCGCCGCCGTCTGAGCCCGCCGCGGAGAAAGGGGATGCGGACGCTCCCGCGGATCAACCCGAGCTCGTCCTGCTCGAGCGGTGCGGCACGCGCCTGGCCGCGGCGCTGCAAGGCCGGGTCGATCCGCTCGAGCTCTTATTCCCAAACGGGGATTTATCGATCACCGCAGCTATTTATCAACATTCTGGAATGGCGCAACTTGCGAACGGGTTGGCGCAGAAGATTGTTTTGTCGGCCTTGCAGCGGCTGCCCGGTGACCGTTCCGTCCGCATCCTCGAGATCGGCGCCGGAACCGGCGGCACGACGGCCTATGTGGTCCCGCACCTGGCGCCGGAGCGGACGCATTATGTTTTTACCGATATCTCGCCGCACTTTTTGAATCAGGCGAAGGAAAAATTCGGTGAATATAAATTCATTCAATATAAGACGCTGGACATCGAACGAAATCCTTTCGCGCAGAGCTTTGCGAAACATAGTTACGATTTGATTATAGCGTCTAATGTGCTGCACGCGACGCGCGATCTCAGGCAGACGCTGGCGCATGCGCGGGAGCTGTTGGCTGCGGGCGGTCTGCTGGTCCTGATCGAGGCGACCACGCGCCGGCGCTGGGTCGATCTGACCTTCGGCCTGACCGACGGATGGTGGCGCTTCGCAGACGCGCCGTGGCGGACGGATCACCCGCTGCTTTCGGCGGAGCGCTGGTGCGAGCTGCTGCGCGCCACCGGCTTCACCGGCCCGCAGGCGCTGACGCCGTCGGCGACTCTCTCGCAGACGGTGGTTATCGCGCAGGCCGGGGAGCCGCCGGAGCGCCTTGCGCGGCCGTGGCTGATCTTCGCGGGCGGGACGGAGAGTGTCGGGCTCGGGGAAGCGCTGGCGCAGCGGCTCGCGGCGCGCGGCGAGCATCCGACGCTGGTCTATGGGCCGGAGGCGGGAGCGCGGCCCGCCGTCGCCGGCGTGAACGCCTGCACCCTGGACCTGAATGCCCAGGACGTGCGCCTGCCGCCGAGCTCGGGGCCGTGGCACGGCGTGATCTACCTCGGGGCGCTCGGCGCGGCTGAGCGGGCGACGCGCGCGCAGGACCTGGACGAGGGGCTCGCGCCGCTGAGTCAGCGCGTGCTCACGCCGGCCCTGCACCTTGTGCAAACTCTGGCTCGCGGCTCGCGGGCCTCGCGTCTCTGGCTGGTCACGCAGGGCGCGGCGGCCTGTCCGGGGGCCGACACAGCACCTGTAAGCGCTTGCGATGGCCTCGTGCAGGCGGCGCTCTGGGGGCTTGGGCGCGTGGCCCTGCTCGAGCATCCGGAGCTCTTGTGCACCCAAGTCGATCTGGACCCGGAGCAGCGCGCCGCGAGCCAGGCCGCGCTCTTGTGCACCGAGGTGCTCGGGGAGCAGGAAGAGCGGCAGGTCGCGTTTCGGAATCAGACCCGCCACGTCGCCCGGCTGGCGGCGGTGGGCGATGCGCTCGCGGGCGGGCCCGTCCGGCTGGTCATCGCGCCGGACGAGGCGCGGCGCGGCTCGCTCGACAGCCTCGCGCTCGCGCCGTGTGTCCGGCGTCTGCCGGGGGTGGGCGAAGTGGAGGTGCGCGTCCGCGCCGCGGGGCTGAACTTCCGGGATGTCCTGAACGTCCTGGGCCTGTATCAAGGGCAGCCGCCGCTCGGCGGCGAATGCGCGGGGGAAGTGGTCGCCATCGGCGCGGGGGTCACGGGGCTTATGCCCGGGGATGCAGTCGTCGCGCTGGCGCTTGGCAGCTTCGCCGAGTACGTGACGGTCGATGCACAGCTGGTGGCGCCGGTGCGCGGGCTGACCTTTACAGAGGCGGCGACCTTGCCGACCGCCTTTTTGACGGCGCGGCTCGGCCTGCAGGACGGCGCCAGCCTGCAGCCGGGCGAGCGGGTGCTGATCCACGCGGCCGGCGGCGGCGTCGGACAGGCCGCGATCCAGCTCGCCGTGCAGCGCGGCGCCGAGGTCTTTGCTACCGCGAGTCCGGACAAGTGGGACGCGCTGCGGGCGCTGGGGGTCCGTCACCTCTACAGCTCGCGCACGCTGGATTTCGCGGCTGCGCTGCGGGCGGACACCGCGCAGGCGCCGCGAGGGCCCGGGGTCGATGTGGTCCTCAACTCGCTGACCGGGGCCGGCTTCGTCGAGAAAAGTCTGTCCGCCCTGGTTCCGGGCGGACGCTTCATCGAGCTCGCGCAGCGCGACATCTGGACCGCGGCGCAGGTCGCGGCCGTCCGGCCCGATGTCTCCTACCGCGTGGTGAACGCCGCGCGGATGATAGCGGAGCAGCCGGCGCAGGTGGGGGCGGAGCTGGGCGCGATCCTGCAGCAGGCGACGCAGGGCGCGCTGCGGCCGCTGCCGCGCCGGGTGTTTCCCATCGCGCAGGCGGCGGCGGCTTTCCGTTTCATGCAGCAGGCCAGGCACATCGGCAAGATCGTGCTGGCGCTGCCGGAGCGACTGGTGCGCGACGGCGCGCCGCCGGCCGGGGCCGAGCTTGATGAGCAGCCGGAGTTCCGCTCCCAGGCCGGCTACCTGATCACGGGAGGCCTCGGCGGCCTCGGGCTCTTGGTCGCACAGTGGCTGGTCGAGCGGGGCGCGCGCCATCTCGTGCTGGTGGGGCGGAGCGCGCCCGGCGCGGCGGCGCAGGCTCAGCTCGAGCGGCTGCGGGCCGCCGGCGCGACTGTCGTCGTGGAGCAGGCGGACGTGGCACAACGGCCGCAGCTCGCGGCGGTGGTGGCGCGGGCCCAGGCGGACAGGCCGCTGCGCGGCGTATTCCACTGCGTCGGCGTGCTGGACGACGGGGTGCTGCTGCGCCAGAGCTGGGAGCGCTTTGCGCCGGTGCTGGCGCCCAAGGTGCTCGGCGGCTGGCACCTGCACACGCTGACCCGCGAGCTGCCTCTTGACTGCTTCGTGATTTTCTCATCGGCGGCCTCACTGCTCGGCAGCGCGGGGCAGGCCAACCATGCGAGCGCCAATGCCTTCCTGGATGCGCTGGCGCACCACCGGCGCGCACTCGGCCTGCCGGCGGTGGCGATCAACTGGGGGGCCTGGTCTGAGGTGGGTGCGGCGGCGCAGCGCATGGCCGCGCTCAAGGGGCTGGAAGGGGTCATCGCGCCGCAGCAGGGAATTGCGGCGCTGAGCTGGATTCTGAGCCGCTCCTTTACGCAGCTCGGAGTCGTGCCGCTCGATCGCGGCCGGCGGGCGCAGGCAGGCCCGCTGTTCCGGGAGATTGCGCCGGCGCAGCAGGAACCCAAGGCGCCGCCGGAACCGATGGCGACGGCGCTCCTGCAGCAGCTCGCCGCCGCCCGTCCGCCCGAGCGGCGCGGCCTGCTGGAGACATACGTCGGCGCTACCGTAGCCAAAGTGCTGGGCATCCGGAGCGGGTTCTCTCCGGACGAAGGATTCTTCGATCTGGGGATGGACTCCCTGACCTCGGTCGAGCTGCGCAACCGGCTGCAGCGGAGCCTGGAGCGCGAGCTACCGAGCACGCTGACGTTCGACTATCCGACGCAGAGAGCGCTGGTGGACTACCTGGCCGCGCAGCTCTCAGGGATTCAGCCGCCCCTCCCTCCGGAGCCGGAGCCGCCCGTGGAGCCGGAGCCGGACTCGCTGACGGCGGACGAGATTGCGCTGCGGCTGGCAGAGAAGCTGGGGATAGAGCTCAATGGCAACGACTGACAAGAGCGCCGTCTACGAACGGCTCATCAAAGAGTCGTATAAGAAAATCGGGGCGCTGGAGGCAGAGCTCACCGCGCAGCGGCGCGCGTCCAAGGAGCCCATCGCCGTCATCGGCCTCGGGTGTCGATTTCCCGGTGGTGCGAGCCCCGATGCGTTCTGGCAGACGTTGCGCGGCGGGATCGACGCGATCCGCGAGGTCCCGCGCGAGCGCTGGGATGTGGACGCGTACTACGACCCGCAGCCGCGGACTCCGGGCAAGACCTACTCGCGGTACGGCGGCTTTGTTGAGCAGGTCGAAAGGTTCGATGCGGACTTTTTCGGCATCTCGCAGCGCGAAGCGTGCGCGCTGGACCCGCAGCAGCGGCTGCTCCTAGAGGTGAGCTGGGAGGCGCTTGAGAACGCCGCGCGTCCGCCGGAGACGATGCCCAAGCAGACCGGCGTCTTCGTCGGCATCGCCTGGGGGGATTATTACCAGCGGGTCCGGAGCCAGGACGGAGAGCTCGACTTCTACTCGGGTACGGGGAGCTCGTTCGCGGCGGCGAGCGGACGGCTCTCATTTTTTTATAACTGGCAGGGTCCGAACATTGCGCTGGACACCGCTTGCTCATCATCGCTGGTAGCGGTGCACTTGGCGGTGCGGAGCCTGCGCAGCGGTGAGTGCGACGCGGCGCTGGCCGCGGGGGTCAACTGCATCCTCATGCCCGACTCGGCGATCAGCTTCGCGCAGGCCGAGGCGCTGGCCAAGGACGGGCGCTGCAAGACCTTCGACGCTGCGGCCGACGGGTACGTGCGCAGCGAGGGGTGCGGCGTCATCGTCCTGCGGCGCCTTTCCGATGCGCTGCGCGATGGCGACTCGATCCTCTGCGTGATCCGTGGCTCCGCGGTCCACCACGACGGGCGGACAAGCGGGCTCACGGTGCCGAGCGGGCCGGCGCAGCAGGTGACGATCCGGCGCGCGCTCGCGGACGCCGAGGTGGCTCCTTCCGCGGTGCGTTATATCGAGACGCATGGCACCGGGACCGAGCTCGGGGACCCGATCGAGGTGAACGCGCTGGGCGAAGTGTTCGGGAGCGAGCGGCCGGCGCCGCTCCTCCTTGGCGCGGTCAAGAGCAACATCGGACACACCGAGGCGGCAGCCGGCATCGCCGGGCTGATCAAGGTCGTGCTGGCGATGCAGCACGAGGAGTTGCCGCCGAACCTGCACTTCCGGACTCCCAGCCCGCACATTCCGTGGACGCGGCTGCCGATCGCGGTCCCGACTGCGCCGGTGCCGTGGCCCAAGGCGGAGCAGCTCGCGGGCGTGAGCTCCTTCGGGGTCAGCGGCACCAACGCCCATATCGTGCTGGAGGCGTACACGGACGAGAGCGGGCGCTCCGGCGGATCCGACGGACCGGCCGCCGATGCCGGAGCCCCGGGGCGGCGGTCGTTCGCGGTGCTGCCGCTGTGTGCCAAGAGCGGCGCGGCGCTCACCGAGCTCGCGGCACGCTACGAGACGTATCTGGCACAGTCGGATGCGCGCTGGGAGGACATCTGTCACGCCGCCGGCGTGGGGCGGGCGCAGCTGCCGCAGCGGTTGGCGGTCGTCGCTGCGAGCCGGGAAGAGGGACGCGCCCGGCTGGCCGGGCTGCGCGCGGAGCCGGCAGCAGATAAAGGGCGCTCACTCCGCGGTCCGCACCGGGTCGTGTTCCTGTTCACCGGTGGCGGGGCGCAGTACCCCGGCATGGGGCGCGCGCTGTACGATACGCAGCCGGTCTTCCGCAGCGTGATCGACCGCTGCGACGCGGTGATGCAGACGGAGTTCGGAGAGTCCCTGCTCCCGATCTTGTATCCGGAGGAGCGCGAGACGAAGGAGGGAATGCAGGGCTCCGGGGCCGCGTTCGCGCTCGATCAGATTGCGTATACGCAGCCCGCCATGTATGCGCTCGGGTGCGCGCTGGCGGAGGTCTGGAAGTCCTGGGGCATCGAGCCCGCAGCCGTGATGGGACACAGCCTGGGCGAGTACATCGCGGCGTATGTGGCCGGGGTGTTCAGCCTCGAAGACGGGTTCAAGCTCATCACCACGCGCGGCCGGCTCATGCACAATAGCCGCGCGGGCAGCATGCTGACCGTGCGGGCCGAGCAGGCGCGTGTGGTCGCCGCCATCAGGCCGTACTCGGGGCGCGTCAGCATCGCCGCCGTGAACACGCCGCAAGACGTCGTCATTTCAGGCGAGCGTGAGAGCGTGCAGGCGATCGCGGCGCAGCTTGGCGACGAGGGGATCGAGACGCGCCCACTAGCCATCTCGGTCGCGGCGCACTCGCCGCTGATGGAGCCGGTGCTGCCTCCGTTTGAGCAGTTCGCTCGCCAGATCACGTTCCGGCCGCCACGTCTGCCGATCGTGTCGAACGTGACGGGGCGGCTCCTGCCGGACGGGCAGACGGCGGATGCGAGCTACTGGCGGCTGCACACGCGGGCCCCCGTGCAGTTTCTGGCCGGCCTGGACACCGTGCACCAAGCGGGTTACGAGGTGTTCCTCGAAATCGGCCCGCGGCCGACGCTGTCTTCGCTCGGTGCCGACGCGCTCGGGGCGCTGCCGGGATGCCAGGCGGTCTGGCTGCCCTCGCTCGTCAAGGGGCAGGACGACTGGCAGGTGATGCTGCAGACCCTGGGGGCGCTGTTCGCGCACGGCGCTTCGGTGCACTGGCCGGCGGTCGGCGCGCGGATCGGCCGGACGCCGCCTAGGCGCGACGGGAAGGGGCTCTGCCCGCTGCCCAATTATCCCTTCCAGCGCCAGCGCTTCTGGTTCCAAGCCGAAGAGCGCGTGATCACCGCCGACCGAGCGCCCACGCAATCGCCCGCAGAAACCCCCGAGGTATCGCATGAGGCACGCCCGATGAACGCTGCGTCTCCGCGGCCCGCTGCACGATCCGATGCGCGCCTTGAAGTATTGCATCAGGAGCTCTGCGCGCTGCTCGGGAAGAAGCTGTACCTCTTACCGAATCAGATCGAGCCGCGCCGGCCGTTCGTCGATATGGGCGGAGACTCCGTCCAGCTGGCGGATGTCGTGCGCGTGATCGAGCGGCAGTACGGACTGAAGATCGGCGTACGCCGTCTCTTCGATGATCTGAATACGGTCGATGCGCTGTCGCGGTATTTGGATGAGAACCTCCCGCCAGCGCCGGCCGCTGAACCGGCGGTTCCGGGGCAGCCGGCAGCGGAGCGCAGAGCCGCGGCGCCGCAGGGGACGGACGCGGCCGCAGCTCCCGCGCTGCTGATGCCGGCCGCAGCGAGCGTGGTGGAGCGCGTCATCCAGCAGCAGCTACAGACGCTGTCGCAGCTCATGGCGCAGCAGCTGGCGGCGCTCGGCCAGACTCCCTCGGGACCGGGCCTGCAGGCGGGTAGCGCCGCGGCGCGCCCGGCGCCACCCGCACCCAGCACCGCCACCTTACCGGTTTCCCCGACGCCGCGAGTGCAGTCGCGGACCAAGGAAGTCCTGACGCCGCCGCAGCAGGGCTACGTGGACCGGCTGATCGAGGAGCTGAGCCGGCGCACGCTCACGTCCAAGCGGATGGCGCAGAGCTCGCGCCGGAACCTGGCGGACTCGCGCGCCTCGGCCGGGTTCCGTCCCCTCATCAAAGAGATCCTGTATCCCATCTGCTGCAGCCGCTCGCAGGGTGCCGCGATCTGGGATGTCGATGGCAACCAGTACGCCGACTTCACCATGGGGTTCGGGGTCAGCCTCTTTGGCCACCAGGCGCCGTTCATCATCGAAGCCCTGCGCGCCCAGATCGACGGCAATGCCTTTCAGATCGGACCGCAGTCGGCGCTGGCTGGCGAGGTCGCGCAGCGGCTCTGCGAGCTTTCGGGGATGGAGCGCGTCGCGTTCTGCAACTCGGGTACGGAGGCCGTGCTGACCGCGCTCCGCTTGGCGCGCACCGCGACCGGACGGACCAAGGTCGCGCGCTTTGCCGGCGACTACAACGGACACTTCGATGGAGTCCTCACCATCGCCGCGAACGGGAACGCGGACCCGACCGCAATGCCCATGTGTCCGGGCGTCCCAGTCGGCTCGGTGCAAGACATCCTGGTGCTCGAGTTCGACGATCCCTCCTCCCTGGATATCCTGCGCGCCCACGCGCACGAGCTGGCGGCGGTGCTCACCTCACCGGTGCAGAGTCGGCGCCCGCACCTCCAGGCCAAGGAGTTCCTGCGCAGCTTGCGTCAGATCACGCGCGAAGCCGGCGCCGCGCTGATCTCAGACGAGATCCTCATGGGCTTCCGCGTCCACCCGGGGCCGACGCATACCTGGCTCGGGGTGGATGTCGACATCGCGACCTACGGGAAGTTGATCGGCGGCGGCCTGCCCATCGGCGCGGTGGCCGGCAGCGCGCGCTTCATGGACTGCCTGGATGGCGGCTACTGGCAGTACGGGGACGACTCCTTCCCGCAGTCCGAGATGACGATCTTCGCCGGTACGTTCAACAAGAACCCGCTGACCATGGCGACGGCGCGGGCGGTGCTGACCTACCTCAAGGAGCAGAGCGCGCCGCACTACGAGCGGCTGAGCGCCATGACCGGTCGTATCGCCCGCGAGCTCGGTGCGTTCTTCAGCGAGCAGGGTGCGCCGCTGCAGATCACCTACCTGGGCGGGACGTTCCGGATCACCTCTTCCCAGAACCTGGACCTTTTTTTCTACTCGCTGCTGAACAAGGGAATCTACATCTGGGAAGGGCGGGCCTTCTTCCTCTCGTTCGCGCACAGCGATACGGACATCGAGCGCTTCATTCAGGCGGTGAAGGAGACCGTGACCGAGCTGCGGGCGGCCGGATTCCTGCAGGGCGCGGCGATGCCCACGGCCGCTCCTGCGGTCCACGCGGCGCCGCTCAGCGAGGCGCAGAAGCAGCTCTTTACATTGGCGCAGATCAGCCGCGAGGGCTCGCTTGCCTACCATGTGCCGCTAAACCTTGTGCTGCGTGGTCCGCTGCACCTGGGCTGCCTGCGCCAGGCGGTCCAGGCGCTGGTCGATCGGCACGAGGCGCTGCGCACGGTCTGCGATGAGGACGGGCAGACGCAGCGCGTCCGGACGGCGCGGCATGTGCCGGTGCCGCTCATCGACCTGACCCACTGCGAGGCGACGGCGCGGGCGGAGGCGGTCACGGACTGGTTCGCGGAGCAGAACCAGCAGCCGTTCGATCTGATCCGGGGACCGCTCATCCGGGTCCACCTCCTGAGGCTGACGCCGGAGGAGCACTGCTTGGCGGTCGCCGTGCACCACATCGTCAGCGACGGCTGGTCGATGGGAATCCTGGCGGACGAGCTGGCCGCGCTCTACACCGAGGCGCTGCGGGGCGTGCCGGCGTCCCTCGGCGCGCCCGGGACATTCCGAGAGTACCTGGCGGCGCAGCGCGCGCAGCGCGACAGCGAGACGCTGCGTTCCCAGGAGGCCTACTGGCTGGCGCAGCTCGGGGACTCTGTGCCGGTATTGGATCTGCCCACGGATCGGCCGCGCGCTTCGAGCAGCCGGTACCGGGCCGCGCGACAGACCCTGCGGCTTGGTCCGGAGCTGACGCAGGCCCTGCGGGCGCTGGCCCGGGCTCAGGGCTGTACGCTGTATATGACGCTGCTGGCGGGCTATACCCTCCTTATGCACCGCCTGAGCGGCCAGGAGGAGCTGCTCATCGGCTCGCCGATCAGCGGGCGAGCCCCCGGCAAGCCGCACGGCGATGGCGGCATCGTCGGCTACTGCGCCCACTTGATTCCCTTGCGCAGCCGCATCGAGCCGGCAGACTCCTTTGTCGTGCACCTGACCCGCATCCGCCAGACGGTGCTCGCGGCGTTCGCGAACCAGGACTATCCCTTCGCGTGGCTCCTTGAACGGTTGCGCGTGGAAGGTCGATTCTCCGGCGCCAGCGACAGCATCGCCGGTCTCATCAACACCATCTTCAGCTTCGACCCGCCGGTACGGCTGCCGGCGATGGCAGAGCTGACGCTCGAGCGGTTCTCCCAGCCCATCCGCCACAGTCCCTACGGTCTGGTCGCGCAGGTGGTTGACGTCGAAGGCGAGCTTGTCTGGGACATCGACTACAGCACGGAGCTGTTGGACGCCGCGACCATCACGCGCTGGCTCAGCCACCTGCAGGTGCTCCTGCGGCAGGCAGTGGCGGCACCGCAGGCGCCGCTCCACGCCGTCTCGCTGCTCACCGCGGACGAGCGGCGCCGCATCCTGGTCGACTGGAACGCGACTGCGAAGATGTATCCGGATCGGCGCGTGCACGAGCTTCTGGCGGAGCAAGCCGGCAGAATCCCCGACGCGGTGGCCGTTCTCTTCGCGGACGGCGAGGGTGGCCAGAGCCGTGTCGCGGCGGCCGGGCGGACGGACTCCATGACGTACCGTGAGCTCAACGCGCGCGCCAACCAGCTCGCGCACGCCCTGCGCGCCCTTGGCGTGGGGCCCGATGTGATCGTGGGCCTTTACGCCGAGCCCTCCCTGGAGCTGATCATTGGCATCGCAGGCATTCTCAAGGCGGGCGGTGCGTACCTGCCGCTCGATCCCAGCTATCCCCGGGCTCGCTTGGAGCGCGTGGTGCGCCATGCCGGTCCGCGGGTGCTCTTGACGCAGTCTGGTCTGCTCGCGAGCGCGCCGCACACAGGCGCCCACGTCCTTTGTCTGGACGATGCGGCGCTGGCGCAGCAGCCCACGGACGACCTGGCGTGCGCGGTGCAGCCGCAGCACCTGATCTACGTCATCTACACATCGGGTTCCACCGGCGAGCCGAAGGGCGTGGCCATGCCCCACGCCGCGATCACCAACCTCGTCTACGCGCAGGCAGAGCACTTCACCTGGAACCAGCCGGCGCGCACCCTGCAGTTCGCGCCGAGCGGCTTCGATGTCTCGGCGCAGGAGATCTTTTCGACGTGGGCGGCCGGCGGCACGCTCTATCTCTGCACGCAGGAGATGCGCCGCAATCCGGAGGCATTGCACCGGCTCGTGCGCGAGCACGCGATCGAGCGCCTCTTTATGCCGTTTGTCGCCGTGCAGCAGCTCGCCGAGGTGGACGCCGAGCAGCCGCCCCTGCTGGCGCTGCGCGAGATCATCACGGCCGGGGAGCAGCTGCGGATCACGCCCGCCCTCATCCGCTTTTTTACCCGGCTGCCGACCTGCGCGCTGACCAACCATTACGGACCGACCGAGACCCACCTGGCCAGCGTCTTCTGCCTCACCGGCCCGCCTGAGCTCTGGCCGACGTTGCCTTCGATCGGCAAGCCGCTGGCCAACACTCAGATCTACCTCCTCGATCGTCATCTGCAGCCGGTCCCGATCGGCGTCGTGGGCGAGCTTTACATCGGCGGTACCCAGCTCGCGCGTGAGTACCTGCACCAGGCGGAGCTCACGCGGGAGCGGTTCATCGCCGGGGCTGGGCTCGATTGGCAGGACGGGGACATAAGGCCGCAGCGGCTCTACCGAACCGGCGATTTGGCGCGCTATCTCTCCGATGGAAAAATCGAATTTTTGGGGCGCGTCGATCAGCAGATCAAGATCCGCGGGTTCCGGGTCGAGCTCGGCGAAGTGGAGGCCCTGCTGGCGCGCCACCCGGCGGTTCAGGACGCGGTCGTCGTGGTGCACGGCGAGGGGACCAGCAAGCGCCTGGTCGCTTACTACGTACCTGCGGACGGCGCTGATGCGAGCGGGCTGCGCTCCTATGTGAAGGCCAACCTGCCGGACTACATGGTTCCCGCCGCGTTCATCGCGCTGTCCGCCTTCCCGCTGACCGGCAGCGGCAAGGTGGATCGGCGGCGGCTGCCGGCGCCGGACTCGATTTCGCTGCAGCAGGCGGCGACGCCGCCGAGCACGCCGACGGAGGCGGCCATCGCGGCGATCTGGGTCGAGCTCATGAGCCTGGACCCCGTCGACATCGAGACGAGCTTCTTTGATGCCGGCGGCCACTCGCTGCTGCTCACGCGCGTCGGTTCGCGCATCCGGGCGCAGTTCCAGATCCAGTTCCCGCTCCAAGAGCTCTATCGGGCGACGACCATCCGGGCGCAGGCGGAGCTGGTCGACTCCCTGCGCGGCCTCTGGGCGAGCGGAGAGGCTGGGCGCGAAGTGGGCGAGTTATGAGAACTGCGCCTGAGCTGCTCTCCGCGCTTCGGCAGCAGGGAGTCCGGCTCTGGGCCGACGGCGAGCGCCTGCGCTACGACGCGCCGCAGGGGCTGCTGACGCCCGCGCTGATGGAGGAGCTGCGCCGCCACAAGAGCGCGCTGCTCCAAGCGCTGCGCGGCCTCGCCGAGACCGATGTCGCGCCGGCCGCGGCGCGGCAGCGTATCGGCCCCGCGCCGCGCGGCGGACCGCTGCCGCTGTCTCTGGCTCAGCGCCGGCTGTGGCTGCACGAGAAGCTGCACGCGCCGAGCGCGGTCTACAACCTGCCGGCGGCGTGGCAGCTAAGCGGCGCCCTGGAGCGCGGCGCGCTGGTGCAGAGCCTCAGCGAGATCGTGCGCCGGCACGAGCTCCTGCGCACGACCTTCGCTGAGATCGATGCGCAACCGGTGCAGATCGTCCACCCGCCGGCGACCGTGCCCGTTCCGGTGCACGACCTGCGCAAGCTCACCGATGCCGAGCGTCCGGGCGCGCTCCGGGAGCTGCTCGCCGGGGAAATCCGGCGGCCGTTCGAGCTCGCGCGCGGGCCGCTCCTGCGGGCGCTGCTCGTGCGGCTGGCGGACGATGAGAGCGTCTTGCTGCTGACCTTCCACCACATCGTCACGGACGGCTGGTCGATAGGCCTGTTCTTCCGCGAGCTGGCGGCGCTCTATGGCGCGTACGCGGCCGGAGCGCCCAGTCCCTTGGCGGAGCTGCCGATTCAGTACGCCGACTTCGCGGCCTGGCAAGAGCGGCAAGTCCAGGGAGCGGAGCTTGCTCGGTTGGTCAGCTACTGGCACCGGCAGCTCGCCGCGGTGCCGCCCCTGATCGAGCTGCCCACGAGCCGGCCGCGCCCGGCCGTGCAGACGTTCCACGGGGCGACGGCGACCGCGGCGATCGATTCCCACCTGACCGAGCAGCTCCGGGCTCTTGGACGCAAGGCGGACGCGACTCTGTTCATGACGCTGCTCGGCGCCTTCAAGGTCCTGCTGTTCCGCATCAGCGGGCAAGAGGACCTGCTGGTGGCCTCGCCGAGCGCCGGCCGTACGGCGCAGGAAGCCGAGCCCCTCATCGGCTTTTTCGTCAACACGCTGGTGCTGCGCACGCGGCTCTGCGGCGCGCTATCGTTCTTGGAGGTGCTGTCCCAGGTTCGCCAGACGGCCATCGACGCCTTCGCGCACCAAGAGCTGCCGTTTGAGCGGCTGGTGCAGGACCTTTTGCCCCGCCGCGAGCTGGGTCACGCGCCGCTCGCGCAGGTGAGCTTCGCGGCCGCGGCAGAACCGACGCCCGGACTGCAGCTCGCCGGGCTGCGCATCCGGCCGATAGAGCTAGAGCTCGAGAGCGTCCACTGGGATCTGAGTCTGGAGATCGAGCAAGCGCCATCGGGAATGAAGGTGGGTTGCGAGTACCGGACGGATCTGTTCGATTCTCAGACGATCCACGGCCTGCTGCGTAGCTATGAGGCGCTGCTGGCCGGTATCGTGGCCGCTCCGCAGCGACCCATCGCAGAGCTGCCGCTCCTACCCCCGACTGAGCGCCGGCAGATCCTGGTCGCCTGGAACGCGCACCCGCGGGCGGCCCCCGAGGCGGCGTGCGTCCACCACCTGTTCGAGCAGCAGGCCCGGCGCACCCCGGACGCGACGGCCGTGGTGTTCGAGTCGCAAACGCTCACTTATCGCGAGCTGGATCAGCGCGCCGACGTGCTCGCGCGTCACCTGCGCGCGCGCGGGATCTGCCGGGCCGGGAGCGCGCCGCTAGTCGGGTTCTGCGTCGAGCGCTCGCTCGAGATGATCATCGGCCTGCTCGGGATACTCAAGACCGGCGGCGCGTACGTACCGCTTGATCCGCAGCTGCCGCAGGAGCGTCTGGCGTACATGATCCGCGACGCGCAGCTCACGCTCGTAGTGACGCAGGAGGCGCTGCGCGAGCGGCTGCCGGACGCGATTCGCGCGGTCTGTCTGGACAGCGGCTTCGCCGGGCTTGGTGACCTCAGCGGCGCGGGCGCCGATGCTCCGCCGTACCGCGTCACCCCCGCGGATCTGGTCTATGTCATCTATACGTCCGGCTCCACCGGACGACCCAAGGGCGTGGCGATCGAGCACCGCCAGCTCACACACTATGTCCACAGCATCGGAACCGTGCTCCAGCTGCCGCGCGCGGCCCGCTATGCGGCGGCATCGACGCTGGCCGCGGACCTCGGCAATACCGCGATCTTCGGCGCGCTGTGCACCGGTGGAACGCTCGTCGTGCTCTCCTATGCGCAGAGCATGCACCCGGAGCTGCTCGCGGAGTACCTCGCGCCCGCGCCGCTTGACTGCCTGAAGATCACCCCCTCTCACCTGGAAGCCCTGCTCTCTGCTTCACGCCCGGAGCGCATCCTGCCGCGCCAGCGGCTCGTCCTTGGCGGCGAGGCGCTGAGCCACAGGCTCGTGGAGCGCGTTTATCGCCTGGCCCCGGGCTGCCGAATCCACAATGAGTACGGGCCGACGGAGACTACGGTCGGCGTCGTGGTGACCGATCCGCTGTCCGCAGGCCCTCCTGCGCCGCGCGCCGCCAGCCTGCCGATCGGCCGGCCGATGGCCAACACGCAAGTGTACATCCTTTCTGCGCAGCGCCAGCCCGTGCCGATCGGCGTGGCAGGTGAGCTCTACATCGCCGGGGAGCAGGTGGCGCGAGGCTACTTGAACCGCCCCGAGCTCACGGCCGAGAAGTTCGTCCACCTGCGCTTCGCTGAAGAGGGCATTGACGATCGGCGCGCGTACCGGACAGGCGATCTGGCGCGCTACCTGCCCGACGGGAGCATCGAGTTCCTGGGGCGGATCGATCACCAGATCAAGATCCGCGGGTTCCGCGTGGAACTCGGCGAGATCGAGTCCGTGCTGCGCGAGCAGGCGGGCGTGGGTGAGGCGGCGGTGATCGTTTACAACAAAGAGAACAGAGCGCCCCAGATCGTCGCGTATGTGACGCCTCGCGGCGGGCCGCTGGAGCTTGCCCGCCTGCGTGCCGAGCTCACGCGGCGGCTGCCCGAGTACATGATTCCGGCGGCCATCATTGCGCTCGAAGCGCTGCCCTTGAACGCCAACGGGAAGCTCGATCGGCATGCGCTGCCCGCACCGGAGCCGGCGGTGCCGCCGGAATCGCCGGAGCCTGGAGGCGCCGAGTCGGCTCCGCTGACCGATCCGACCGGCCGTTCCCTCGCGGAGATCGAGGGGATCGAAAAGATTCTGGCCACGATCTGGGGCGGGCTACTGCAGCGCCCCGCGATCGGCGCCCACGAGAACCTGTTCCAGCTCGGCGCCGACTCAATCATGAGCATCCAGGCGGTCGCGCGCGCACACAGCGCCAACCTGCATCTGCCCCCCAGCCTCATCTTCCAGAACCCGACGATCGCCCAGCTCGCCCGCATCGCCACCTGGCGCCGCGCCGCGCAAGCCGAGCAGGGCGCTGTCACCGGCGCCGTAGCGCTGACGCCGATTCAGGAGCTGTTCTTTGCCGCGGACTCTCCGGAGCCGCATCACTTCAACATGTCGGCGATGCACGTCGTAGGCGGCGATCTTGATGCGCCCCGCCTGCGCACCGCGCTGCGGCACCTGCTTGTCCATCACGACGCCCTGCGCCTGCGCTTCGTAAAGAGCGCCGATGGGTGGTCGCAGAGCTGCGCGCCGCCGCCGCTTCCGGCAGAAGCAGGAGACGACGATCCGGCTTTTGCCATCGTAGACCTCGGCCACCTTATGGGATCGGCGCAGGCAGCGGCGCTTACCGAGAGAGCGAGCGCACTGCAAGCCCGCCTGGAGCTGACCCGCGGGCCGCTTTTGCGCATGATCTATTTCACGCTCGGGGCGGGGCGGCCGGGGCGGCTCCTTATCGTCGTGCACCACCTGATCATCGACGGCATCTCCTGGCGCATCCTGCTGGAGGATCTGGAGACGGCCTACGGCCAGCTCGCGCAGGGCGCTGCGGTGGCGCTGCCGAGCAAGACCACTTCGTTCCAGCACTGGGCGCAGTGGCTCCGCGATCACGGGGCGCGCGTGACCCAGGCCGAGCGAGCGTTCTGGCATGCGCTCGCGCTGACCCCAGCTCCGGAGCTGCCGGGAGACTTGGGGCCTGAGCCGGAGCGTGCCGACTCGCACCTGACGCAGCTGTCCATCGCGCTCACGCGGGAACAGACCGAGGCGCTCTTGCGCTCCGCTCCGGCTGCGTACCAGACGCAGATCAACGACCTCCTGCTGACCGCGCTCGCCCAGACGCTGGCTGAGTGGACGGGATCCCCCGACTGCCGGTTCGAGCTTGAGGGACACGGGCGCGAGGCGCTAAGTGAAGAGCTCGATCCGTCACGCACCATCGGCTGGTTCACGAGCGTATTCCCGGTTCACCTGGTCCTTCGGGGAGACGATCCAGGCAGCCGCATCAAGTCGATCAAAGAGCAGCTGCGACGGATCCCGAACCACGGCATCGGTTATGGAATCTTGCGTTATCTGCTCAAGGACCCCCTGCTTCAGCAGATGCCGCAGTCCGCGCTGTGCTTCAACTACTTGGGCCAGGCCGATTCGCTGACCGAGTCGGCGCAGGGCTTGATCCGCGCCGTGGCGCCCGAGTCGATCGGCCCGCTGCATAGCGCGCGCATGCAGCCGCTGCACCGGATCCATGTGGACGGCATCGTTTTTGATCATCAGCTCCGGTTCGACTGGATCTACAGCGCGGACAGCTATGCGCGCGGGACGATCGCGCGACTGGCCCAGACGTATCGGATGCACCTTGTGGGACTTGTCGAGCACTGCGTGACGACGGCGGGCGGCTTCACTCCGTCAGACTTTCCCGACGCCGGGCTGAGCCAGAGCGAGCTCGATGAGCTGGTCGCCGAGCTGTCGTAGTGGCGCGGCGTAGTGAGACGAGACGATGAGCCAGACGCAAAAAAATATCGAAGCCATCTACCCGCTGACGCCGATGCAGCAGGGCATGCTGTTCCACTCGCTCGATGCGCCGGGCTCCGGGGTCTACATCAACCAGCTCCACATCACGCTGCGCGATCTGAATGTCGAGCGGTTCAAGCAAGCGTGGCACACGGTCGTCGAGCGGCATGTCCTGCTGCGCACCCTGTTCGTCTGGGAGAACCGACAACAGCCGCTGCAGGTCGTGCGCCGCACGGTCCCCTTGCGCTTTACCGAGCTCGATTGGCGCGGGCCGGGCCCAGGCATCCCCGAACAGCAGGACGAGCGGCTGGCGGCGCTTTTGCAGGCGGAGCGCACACGCGACTTCGCCCTTGGTGAGGCGCCGCTCATGCGCTGCACGCTGGTGCGGCGCACGGAGCAGAGCACGGTCTTAGTCTGGACGTACCACCATCTGATCTCGGACGGGTGGAGCCTTGCGGTCCTGTTCAAGGAGCTCTTTGCTATTTATGAAGCAGCGCAGCGGGGTGAAACGCTGGCGCTGCCGCTGCCGCGCCCGTTCGGCGAGTACGTGAGCTGGCTGCAGAAGCAGGACCGCGCGGGCGCGGAGCAGTTCTGGCGCCGTTACCTGAAGGGATTCATCGCCCCGACGCCGCTCATCACGGACGGGGCGCGCACCGGAGAGCCGGCGTCGCGGTCGCTCCATGCAGAGCAGGACGCGGTCCTGCCGGAGGCCCTGCTGGCGGCGCTGCGCGACACAGCGCGGGCGCATCGGTTGACGCTAAATACGCTCTTTATGGGGGCCTGGGCCCTGCTGCTCAGCCGCTACGGCGGAGCGCAGGACGTGGTGTTCGGGACCGTGGTCGCCGGGCGCCCGCCGACCCTGCCGGGGGTCGAGACGATGGTCGGCGTCTTTATCAACACGCTGCCGCTGCGTGTCCAGATCGACGAGGATGCCCAGCTAGCGACCTGGCTGGAGAAAATTCAGAATCAGCAGGCCGAGCGCGAGCGGTTCGGATACGCGGCGCTGGTCGACATCCAGAAGTGGAGCGAGCTTCCGCCCGGCACGCGCCTGTTCCAGAGCGTGGCGGCGTTCGAGAGCTACCCCATCGATGCCGGGCAGCAGGACCGGGCCAAGCGGGCCGAAGTCGGGGCCTCCGATCAGACGGATCTGCCGCTGGAGCTGATCGTCCTGCTCGAGCCCGAGACGACCTTCAAGCTTGGTTACGACGGGCGCCGATTCAGCACGGACGCCATCGGCCGCCTGAGCGTCCACTATCAAACGATCCTTGCAGAGCTGGCCGCCTCACTCACGCGGCGGCTGCGCGATGTCCAGATGCTGCCTGCGGCCGAGCTGCACGCGCTCCTGGTAAGGTGGAACAAGACCGCGACGGCATACCCGCGCGAACAATCCATCCCCGCGCTGTTCGCGGAGCAGGTGCGGCGCGCGCCGGATGCGGTGGCGGTGAGTTACGGCGACGAGCGGCTCACCTATGCGGAGCTGAACGACCGCGCCAACCGGCTCGCTCGGTATCTGGCTCCCTGTCTGGCGCAAGACCTGGCGCGCCATCCTGACGGCGCCCAGAGTGCTCCGCGGGCTGGCAACCCGCTCGTCGGCTTGTTCACGGAGCGCTCGCTGGACATGATCGTGGGCATGCTGGCCATCCTCAAGGCCGGCGGCGCGTATGTCCCGCTCGATGCGGACTACCCGCGCGAGCGGCTGGCGTTCATGCTCTCGGATACGCAGGCGCCCGTGGTGCTTACGCAGGCGCGGTTCCGCGACAGGCTGCCCGAGACCGGGGCGCGCATCGTCGCGATGGACGCGCTGGCAAAGGAGCTTGCCGCTCTGTCGGGGGAGGACGTAGAGGCGCCGGTCGCGGCGACTCAGCGGGCCTACGTGATCTATACCTCCGGATCGACGGGGCAGCCCAAAGGGGTCGTGGTCTCGCACCGCGCCGTCGTGCGGCTTGTCAAGCAGAGCAACTATGTCGAGCTCACCCCGGCCGATCGCGTCGCGCAGGCCGCCAACGCCTCGTTCGATGCCGCCACATTCGAGGTCTGGGGCGCGCTGCTAAACGGTGCGCAGCTGTGCGGAATCGATCGGGACGAGCTGCTGGCGCCGCCGCAGCTCGCCGCGCGGCTGCGCCAGCAGGGCGTCACCGTCATGTTTCTGACGACCGCACTGTTCAATCAAGTGGTCGGCCTGATTCCCTCCGCATTCCGTTCCCTGCGCTGCCTGCTGATCGGCGGTGAAGCCTGGGACCCCAGAGCCGCGCGCGAGGTGCTGCAGCATGGTCCGCCGCAGCACCTGCTGAACGTATATGGCCCGACCGAGAACACGACGTTTTCCCTGTGGCACGAGGTCACGCAGGTTCCGGGCGATGCTGCCTCGGTGCCCATCGGGCGCCCGATCTCTAACAGTCAGGCGTACATCTTGGATGCGCAGCTCCGGCCGGTGCCGGTGGGCGCAGCGGGCGAGCTTTATCTAGGGGGCGACGGGCTGGCAGAGGGCTACCTCAACCGGCCCGAGCTCGATGCAGAGAAGTTCATCTGCCATGCGCTCACGCCGCAGAGCGCACCAGTGCGCCTTTACCGGACCGGCGACCTCGCGCGATTCTGGCAGGCCGCGGAAAAGACCGGGGACGCCGCGGTGGTCATCGACTTCATCGGCCGCATCGACACCCAGGTCAAGCTGCGCGGCTTCCGAGTCGAGCTCGGAGAGATCGAAGCCGTGCTCGCGCTGCACCCGGCCGTGCGCGCCGCGGTCGCCATCGTGAGCGAGGAGTCCGGCAGCAAGAAGCTGATCGCGTACGTGGCGATGCAGGACGCGGACTCGGCGTCCGACCGGATGGCGGAGCTGCGGGATTACATTGGGGCGAAGCTGCCCGCGTACATGGTTCCGGCGATCTTCGTAGGCGTGGACTCCATGCCGCTTACGCCTAACGGCAAGATCGATCGGAAGGCGCTGGCGAATCGTCGAATCAAGGGCAGCGCGGCCGCGCCGGCCGCGTCCGGGCAGACCGCTCTGGAGCGCAGCCTGGTCGAGATCTGGAAGGAGGTACTGCGGGTCGAGCAGGTCGGCATCCATGACGGCTTCTTCGACCTGGGCGGGGACTCAATTCTGAGCATCCAGATCGTGAGCCGGGCGCGCAAAGCGGGCCTGCACTTTACGTCCAAGCAGCTGTTTCAGACGCTGACCATCGCGGAGCTGGCCAAGGCGATCGATTCCGACTCCGGTCCGGCGCTGCTGCCGCAAGGGCAGGTGATGGGAGGGGCGCCGCTGACCCCGATCCAGCGCTGGTTTTTTGCGCAGGAGCTGGCCCAGCCGCATCACTTCAACCAGTCTTCGCTGCTCTGGGTCGCGCCGGACACTTCGGTTGCGCTGCTGCGGACGGCCGTCGCGGCGCTGCTTGTGCACCACGATGCGCTGCGTCTGCGCTTCCGCAAGACGGCAAACGGCTGGGAGCAGACGCACGCCGCCGCGCCAGCCGTTTCGCCGGTCGATTCGATCAGGGAGTTCGATCTGACCGGCCTCGATCCGGCGGCGCAGGCGGAGGCCGTGACGAGCCGCATCGCCGCGCTGCAGGGGAGCCTGGAGCTGGGGGCGGGACCTCTGGTCTGCGCGGCGCTCTTCAGGCTCAGGCCGAAGGGGATGGAGCGGTCGGCGCTGTTCCTCAGCGTCCACCACCTGGCGATTGATGGCGTCTCGTGGCGCATCCTGCTCGACGATCTGCAGACGGCCTATCGGCAGGCGCGCCGCGGCGAGGCGGTCGCGCTCCCGGCCAAGACGACCTCCTTCCAGACCTGGGCGCGCTGGCTCACCGAGCAGGGGGTCGCGATGATGCAGCCCCAAAGCGCGCAGTGGTGCGCGCGGCTCCCGCGGGTCGTGGCGGCGCTGCCGACCGACCATGAAACGGGTGAGAACAACGTTGCCGCGGAGCGGCGGGCCGCACGCACGTTGACGGCCGAGCAGACGGCGGCGTTCTTGCACGAGGCGCCTTCGGCCTACCACACGCAGGTAAACGATCTCCTACTCACCGCGCTCGTGCAGACCCTTGCGGAGTGGACGCAGGAGCCTGCGTCGCTGCTGGCGCTCGAGGGGCACGGCCGTGAAGAGCTGGCGAGCGGGATCGACCTGTCGCGCACCGTGGGCTGGTTCACAAGCGTCTTTCCGGTGTATCTTGAGCTTCCGGTCGCCGCGTCGGGAGCGGGCGGAGCGGGGGAGGCCATCAAGTCGATCAAGGAGCAGCTGCGCCAGATACCAAACCGCGGAATCGGCTACGGCATCCTCCGCTATCTCGGGGGGGCGAGCGCGCTGTCCGAGCGGGCGGAGCCGCAGATCAGCTTCAATTACATGGGGCAGTTCGATCAGATCGGGCAAATCGGGCAGATTCATGAAGAGGGACTCATTCTGGGTCCGGCCGAGGCGTCCTGCGGGCCTGAAGTCGGTCCGCGCAATGCTCGCTCGCGGCTCTTGGACGTGACCGGCATCGTCGTGGGCGGGCGCCTGCGCCTGGAGCTTGCGTACAGCGCGAACTTCCACCGGCGCGATACCATGGAGCAGCTTGCGACCCGTTACGCGGAGGCGCTGACTGCCCTCATCGCGCACTGCTGCGCGCCCGGGTCGGGCGGATACACGCCGAGCGACTTTCCGCACAGCGGACTGGATCGGCAAGGGCTGGAGCGCGCCCTGCGGGAAATCGCGCGCACCCACCAGCCGCTGGGCGGGCGCGCGAATCCGATTGAGTCGATCCATCCGCTGGCCCCTTCGCAGCAGGGGATGCTGTTTGAGAGCCTGGCGCATCCCGGCTCGGGTCGGCAGATCGAGCAGTTTCTCTGGCAGTGGCAGGGGCCGCTGGATCGGACCGCGTACGAGCAGGCCTTCGCGCAGGGGATCGCGCGGCACTCGGCACTGCGCACGGGCTTCCTGTGGCGGGAGCTGGCGGAGCCGCTGCAGTTCGTGCTGCCCAGCACCGCGCTTCCGGTCGTCTGGGAGGACTGGCGCGCCTGCACGGAGGCGGAGCAGCAGCAGCGGCTGACGGCGCTTTTGGCCGCGGATCGCCAGCAGGGCTTCGACCTGAGTCGCGTCCCGCTGCTGCGGCTGCGGCTCCTCCAGATCGCTGAGCAGCGGCTTTGCGCCGTCCTGACCACGCACCACATCCTGCTGGACGGCTGGGGACTGCCGATCGTGCTGGGTGAGGTGCAGGCGCTGTATCGCGCCGCGTGCGCAGGACGGCCGCTGGAGCTTGCGCCCGTTCGACCCTACAGCGACTACCTCGCTTGGCTGAGGCAGCAGGACCAGGCCGCGGCTGAATCGTTCTGGAGCAAGCGCCTGCACGGGTTTGCCGCGCCAACGCCCATCCTCACCCGCGCCGCCGGGAAAGAAGATGCGGGGGACGCGGCGACCGGCTTCGGCGAGCACCGCGCCTTCATTGCGCCGGAAGCGTTAGAGGGGCTGCGCACGCTGGCGCGGCAGAGCCAAGTGACGCTGAGCACCTTGCTGCAGGGGCTCTGGGCACTCCTTATCGGCCGGTATAGCGGGACGCGCGATGTGCTCTTCGGCATCACCGTCTCAGGGCGTCCCGCGTCGCTGCCCGGGGTCGAGACCATGGTCGGGCTGTTTATCAACACCGTGCCGCTGCGGGTCGCGATCGAGCCGGAGCAGCCGCTCACGGCGTGGCTGCAAGCGCTCCAGGCGGCGGCGATCGAGCAGCAGCCGTTCGAGCACTGCGCGGCCGGGCAGATCCAGCAGTGGAGCGAAGTCCCGGCGGCGCGGCGCTTGTATGAGAGCCTGCTCGTCTTCGAGAATTATCCCGCCGTTGCAGGGTCGGAAGCGGACCAGTCCTTCACCCTGCAAGAGGTCCACTCCGTCGGCGCCCAGACTCAGTATCCGTTGACTGTGACCGTGTTTCCGCAGCAAGGGCTGCACGTAACGTTCATTTTCAACCGCGCCGCTTTCGCCGCGCCGGATGTCGAGCGGCTGGCCGTGCACCTGCAGGCGCTGATCGAAAAAGCGGCGGAGCGGGCGGGGCAGCCGATCGCGGCGCTGCTCGCGGTCATTCCGCGCGGCGAGATCCCGGCCGTGGTATCCGCGCCCGCGGGTCCGGCCGCCGTGCGACGCTTCGTGCCGCCGCTCAACGCCGTCGAGCAGGCGCTGGTCCACATCTGGCAGACGATCTTCTCCCTGCCTTGGGTGAGCACGCACGACAACTTCTATGAGCTCGGCGGCCACTCGCTGCTGGCGATGCGCCTGGTCGGACAGATCCGGCAGCACTTCGGCATCCA
>CALFML010000209.1 GCA_937879845.1 uncultured Myxococcales bacterium | reverse complement strand
CACCGCTGGAGGACGCTCTGCGGCTCCCCGAGCAGCTGCCGGATGAGCTCGGAGAACGCGCGCGCCACCGGCTCATAGGGGACGCCGCGGCTGAGCGGATCGAACTTGCCGGCGATGTAGTAGCCGCCGCGCTGGGCGATCCCGCGATGGATCTCGGAGATGAGGGACGACTTCCCGATGCCGGAGTAGCCGCTTACGAGCAGCAGCTCGACCGCGCCCTGGCTGGCGCGCGCATAGGCCGCGAGCAGCGCCGCCACCGCGCTCTCGCGCCCGTAAAGCCGCTGCGGGATCTGCAGCTCGTAGGTGAAGTCGTGCTTCGCGAGCGGAAAGGGGTCGACGCGGCCCGTCCGCTGCAGGCGCGCGAGGGCCTCCCCGAGGTCGGCCTGGACCCCCTGGGCGCTCTGGTAGCGATCCTCGGCGTCTTTGGCGAGGAGCCGCATGCAGAGCTCCGAGACGACGAGCGGCACCTCGGGAGCGCGCAGGTGCGGCGCGGTGGGTGTGCGGGCGATGTGGCTGTGGATGAGCTCCAGCGGATCCGTGCTCACGAAAGGCAGCACTCCGGTCAAGAGCTCGTAAAGCGTCACGCCGAAAGAGTAGAGATCGCTGCGGCGGTCCAGCCGGCGGTTCATGCGCCCGGTCTGCTCGGGCGACACGTAGGCCAGCGTGCCCTCCAGGTCATCGGGCCGGATGGCTTGCTGCAGCTCATGCGAAAGACGGGTCGCGATGCCGAAATCAAGCAGGCAGACAAGGCCGGTGGCAGGATCGAGGAGGATGTTCTGTGGCTAAATGTAACGTTCGAGAAAAGACCCTGAGATAACCTTCCGCGGCAGCGCGAAGTGCCGGCACCGCACAGACTTCGGTGCGGAACGCGCGCTCCCTCGCGCCTACTTCGCCGGCGCGCGCCCCGGGGGTGGCAGCGGATCGCCGACTTCCTCGTGCAGGAGCTTGCCTTGGGCGTCCACTTCGGCCTGCCACTTGCGAGCGGCGCGCGGGTCGGCGCTGGCCGATACATAGACATGCCCGACGAGCTGGACGCTGCCGCCGGCGGCGAGCTTGAGCCACGTGGCAACCGGCGTGTCGAGGCCGCCGTTGCCGCGTCCCTGCCAGTCCCAGACGACCCGCCCGTTGCCTTCGAGCTTCACAAGGCGGGTGCGCGGGCCGCGATTGGATGCGATGTAGCTGAGGACAAACAAGATGAAGCCACCGTCCGCCGTGGCAACAGCGCTGCCGCCCTCGAATTCAGCGAACCCTTTGAGGCTGAGATCGCGCTGCCAGAGCACCTTGCCCGCTTGGTCCATGCGCAGCGTGATGGGGCGCGGCGCCTTGGTGCCGACGAGCAGCAGGCCGCCGTCTTGCGTTGCCACCACGGGCGCAAACAGTCCCTCTTGGTTGTTCGCCGCGCTCATGTGGTAGCTGTACAGGCTGATTCCCTCCGCGATCGCGTGCGCTTCGCCCCAGGCGAAGCGATTCTGCGCCGTCATCTGGGCTGGTAGGCGTCGCCGTAGCTCGATCAGGCTGCGCACAAAGGAAAACCAGCTCGCCGGCGGGGCGGTGATAAAGCCAAGGTTCTCCGCCTCGTAGGCGGGGTAGAGCGCGGTCAGGGGCTTGATGCACCCGCCCTGCTTCTGCTCACCGCGCAGCCGCAAATCACAAAACGGCACGGAGCGCCCGGCGAACGCGTGGTACTGAGAGAGATCTTCGACGGACATATCCAGCGACAAGGGCCGCCGCGAATCGAGGGTCTCGCTGCGGCCGGAGAAGCTCAGGTAGTCGCGCCGCTGGAGCTTGCTGACCGCAGCCTTGCCCTCGGCGTCGATGGTGGCCCGCCCGCGGAGCGGCGACACGACGGTGATCGAGAGGTTGCGCAGCTCGCGCTGCCGGCAGTACTGGTCGACGACCAGCACCCGATCGTTGCGGTAGGCGCAGGCCAGGCTGCCCGACAGACCGTACCAGGCGCCTTTGCCGATGAGCCGCAACGGCCCCGAAAGAGCATCCGCGAGCGCGTCGGGCAGTGAGTAGGGAGGCGTCATCGCCTCGGCGAGACACCTTCCCTCACCTGCCAGCGCGCAGACCGCTACCCAGGCCGCTGCCCCCAAGAGCCGCCGAGAAATACGCATGCACCCAGGTTATCAGCTCTGGCCGTTTTTTGACTGCAGCGAAGCGGCACCGGCACTGCGCGGAACCGCCGACGGTATGCCACGGCTCCTCATCATGGCTGTAATAAGCACCGCGCCCGGCTGGTTCCCGGTACTCCCACCTCGGCGGAGCCGGTTGCGGCGGTATTCTAGGCAAGGGCGGCGCGGCGCGCTACGCTGGGAAGGTGTTGCAAAGTCAGACAGACGATTCGGAATCAGCGGCGACGCAGCAAGAGCGAACCCGGGTGCTGGCGCTGCTTGGCCGGTATGGATGGAACGCGACCTCTTTCCAGATTTTGGAAGCGGGATATAAGTACTTCTTTTCCGAAGAGGAGGCCTGCGTCGCCTATGTCGATACCGGCGGCTGCTGGGTCGCCGCCGGCGCCCCGATTGCCGCACCGCCGGCGCTGCGTGAAGCGACGGAGCGGTTCATCGCCGCGGCGCGGGCGGCCGGACGGCGGGCGTGTTTCTTTGCCACCGAGTCGCGCTTCCTTGAAGCGTCCGGCCTGCCGGCGATGTGCATTGGCGAGCAGCCGGCCTGGGACCCTGCGTGCTGGCTGGACACGCTGCAAAAGAGCAAGAGCCTGCGCGAGCAGCTGCGGCGCGCCCGCGCCAAAGGCGTCACCGTGCGCCAGGTCTCCGCGCCGGAGCTTGAAGATCCCAGCTCCCCCGCGCGCCTGGCGATCGAGCGGCTGGCCAACCGCTGGCTCGATTCGCGGCAGATGGCGCCGATGAGCTTTCTGGTTCAGCTCAGCCTGTTCACCGATGCCCGCGAGCGGCGCTGCCTCATCGCCGAGCGCGACGGGCAGCTCGTCGGCGTCCTGGGCATGATTCCCATCTACGCGCGCGGCGGCTGGTTCTGCGAGGACTTCCTGCGCGACCCCGCCGCTCCCAATGGCACCGTCGAGCTCCTGGTCGATGCGGCGATGCGCCAAGCCGCCCAGAGCGGCAGCCGCTACCTCACCTTGGGCCTTGCGCCGCTGGCCGGACAGGTCCCGCGTCCGCTGCGGGCGGCGCGCAAGTGGGGCTCGGCGTTATTTGATTTCGAGGGTCTGCGCGCGTTCAAAGACAAGCTGCGGCCGCAGAAGTGGGTTCCTATTTACCTGTCGTATCCGGCCGATCATAGCGGGGTGAGCGCGCTCCGCGACGTGCTGACCGCGTTCGCCCGCGGCAGCCTGTTAGGCTTCGGGCTGGCGACCCTTTTGCGCGGGCCGGCCATCGTCTTGCGGCTGCTGGCGGCGCTGCTGCTGCCGTGGACGGGGCTTTTGGCGCTCGCCCCGCTGCGCTACTTTCCGGCCCCTTGGGTGAAGTGGGCGTGGGTCTTGTTTGATATCGGACTCGCCGCGGCGATCCTGCGTCTGACCTATGCCTGGCAGCCTTTGTTGGCGGGGCTGCTCATGCTGCTGCTGGCCGGCGATGCCGTGCTGACGACGATGCAAGCGCTGTTGTACAACGGGCCCGCCGCACGCGGCGCCTGGGATCTCGTTCTCGCCGCCGTGGCGGTCGCCGGTCCCTCACTGTCGGCGTTCCTTTTATGGCGCGGGCGCCTGCATCGGCAGAGCGCCGATTCCCTGCCATGAAAACTTCCGCCACGGCCGCGGAACGATAGCCGGGCAGCCGGTCTCGGGCGCCCCCTTATCTGGCTAACTGTCGTCTGCGCCGGACCGGCCGGGAGAACTCGTCCGCGCCTCCTTGGGCAGCCGCGCGGACGGGACTTACGCTTTATCCGGCGCCGCCAGCGATTGAAAAAATCGCCGCGCCTTGTCACTGACCTGCGCCGGCTGATCCATCGGCGCAGCGTGTCCGGAGTCGCGCACCTCCTCAAGCCGAGCGTCTTTGAGCAGCATCGCGTAGGCCTGCTTCTCCGAAAGCGGCGTATAGTCGTGATCCGAGGCCAGGATCAACACAGGACAGGAGATCTCACCGATGCGCGGCAGGACCGTCCAGCCGATGAGCGCCTGCGTCGCGCGGAGATAAATCTGCGGATCGTTGCTGCCCAGAGCCTCCTGCACCTGCAGACGCAGCGCCTCCTGCTCCGGCTTGGGGAACAGCTTGCGGGCCACAAGCTTTGCCAGAACCCGCGGCCCGAATAGCCGCAGCAAGAGCAGCCGCGTCTTGAACGCAATGAACCGGCGCGCCGTACGCGGCACCATGTCCGGACCGCTGTTGACGATGGTGAGGCTGCGTATGAGGTCGGGCCGATCCAGGGCGAGCTGAAAGGCGATCATGCCGCCCATCGACAGCCCCATCACGTGCAGCCGGGTGAGGCCCAGATGGTCGCACAGCGCCGCCACGTCTTTGGCAAACAGCGGCACGCTGTAGGGTCCCGGCGGCTTATCGCTGCGGCCGTGGCCGCGCACGTCGGGCCGGATGACGCGATGATCGGCCGAGAGCCGCGGCGCGACCAGCTCCCAGTCGCGGGAGGAAGAGCCGAGCCCGTGCAGGAGCAGGACCGGCGAGCCTTGGCCGGACTCTTCGTAGTGCAGGGAGATATCCGCAAGCTGAACCGTTGGCATAGGCGCCCTGGATTGTGAGAGGTTGAAATTTTAGTGAACGATTGATCAAATTATCGACTTTTTCCATCGGATCGATAAGATTTTTTTTGTGAACGATCGTTCAGCAAGGGTACAACGGGCAGCAAGGGCAAAAAAGGCTGCAAAGTCCTCCGGCCGGGGGAAGTCGCGCTCGCGCTTTCCCCAAACCAAGGTGCGTCTCCCGGCCGGGTGCGGGGTGGACGGGACGCGGCGCCGGATCTTGGAAGCGGGCCTGCAGCTGTTCGCCCGGCTCGGATTTCATGCCACCTCGGTGCGGGAGCTGGCGCGGCAGTCGAAGCTGCAGCCGGGCGCCCTGTATGTCCACTTTCCATCCAAAGAGCACATCCTGGCGGAGCTGGCGCGGCTTGGGCATGAGATCCACCACCAAGCGCTGCGCACGGCGCTGCTCGATGCGGGGGCGGCGCCGGAGGCGCAGATCCGGGCGCTCGTGCGGGCGCATGTGGCGACCCATGCCGTGCACCCGCAGCTCGCCGTCCTGGTCAATGAGGAGCTGTTCACCCTGCCGGCGGAGCTGGCGGCACCGGCGCTGGCGCTGCGCAATCAGTCGGCGGCGCTGCTCATGGAGGTCATCGTCCGCGGCGTTTCGCGCAAGCGGTTTTCCTGCCGCGATGCGCGGGTCACGGCGGCGGCGATCAGTGCGATGGGGCTGCGCATTCCATACTGGTATCGCAGCGAAGACGGACCCGAGCTCGACACCTTGGCCGAGCTCCATGCGGAGCTGGCGCTGCGGATGCTCGGCAGCTCGGAGTGAGACAGGAGGGCTATCATGTTCATGCGTTTGCGTAAGCTCCAGGTTGTTGGTACGGCGCCCGGCAACCCCGCGATGCCGGCGGGGGATACCGCCGCGCCACGTCCGGTGCAAGCCCTCCCCGGCTCCCCCCGGGGTCCCAGGTTTCGAAGCCTGGTACTGAGCGTCTCGCTGGCGCTGACGGCGGCGCACTGCGGACCTGAGGCGCCGGCGGCTTCCGATACCGCGGTCCGCCCGGCCCCGCTTCTGACTTCGCGCTGCCAGGTCACTGACTCGAGCGTGGACTGCACCAAGCGTGAGCTCTCACTGACCGCGCTCCTGGTGCGGCGCCAGGTGACCTATGAGCTGCCGCTGGGAACTCCGCCCAAGGACGGCTGGCCGGTGGTGTTCTTTTTTCAGGGCTCCTTCTTCCCGGCGGCGCTCGCTTTCTCCGCGGCGAAGGGCAACCCGTTTGGCCAGTACAGCCTGGCGCTCACGGTAAAGGCGCTGCTGGATGCCGGCTACGCCGTGCTGGCCCCCAACGCGCTCATCGGCGGAACGACGTTCTGGCAGACCAACATCCCGCCGTGGTCGGTGCTGTGGAACACGAGCTCCGACCACGCTTTCCTCATGGCGATCTGGAAGGCGATGCGAGACGGGAAGTTTGGACCGGTCGACTCCGACCGCATGTACGCCATGGGCATCTCCAGCGGCGGCTTCATGACGAGCCGCATGGCCGTAAGCTACCCGGGAACCTTCCGCGCGCTGGCGGTTCACTCCGGGTCCTATGCGACCTGCAGCGCCCTGTGCCTGGTCCCCTCCCTGCCGGCGGATCACCCGCCGACCCTGTTCCTGCACGGACTGCTCGATCTGATCGTTCCGCTGCCGACCATGGAGTCATACCGGGACGCGCTCGCTGGCGATGGGCGTGAGGTCAAGACCGTGGTTAACTCCGCCGCCGGGCATGAGTGGATTAGCGAAGCCGTGCAGGCCGTGCCAGACTGGTTTGCCGCGCATCCCTGATCGCGCCGCCTGACACCCCGCCCAAGGAGACGTGATGACCGAACAATACCGGTTCCTGCTCGCTGAAAAAGATATTCCCAAGGCTTGGTATAACGTCGTCCCGGACCTTCCGCGGCCGCTGCCTCCGGTCCTTCACCCCGGCACTTTCAAGCCCATCGGTCCGGACGATCTTGCTCCCATCCTGCCGATGGCGCTTATCCAGCAGGAGGTGACCGGGGACTCCTGGGTCGAGATCCCGGAGCCGGTGCGCGAGGTGTACAAGCTCTGGCGCCCGACCCCCCTCATCCGCGCCCGACGTCTGGAGCGCGTGCTCGATACGCCGGCGCATATCTATTACAAGTACGAAGGGGTCAGCCCTTCCGGCAGCCATAAGCCGAACACCGCGGTGGCGCAAGCGTACTACAACAAGGAAGCCGGGATTTCAGGCCTCACCACCGAGACCGGCGCCGGTCAGTGGGGCACAGCCCTGGCCTTTGCCTGCCGCTCGTTAGATATGGAGTGCTTCGTATATATGGTGAAGGCTTCCTACGAACAGAAGCCCTACCGCCGCATCCTGATGGAGAGCTACGGCGCCGAGGTGACCCCGAGCCCCTCGCCCAAGACGCAGTCGGGCCGGAAGATCCTGGCCGCGGACCCAAGCTCTCCGGGCAGCCTGGGCATCGCGATCTCGGAAGCGGTGGAGGCGGCGGTGCAAAGCGGCGGCAAGTACAAGTACAGCCTCGGCTCAGTGCTAAACCATGTGCTGATGCATCAGTCGGTGATCGGACAAGAGGCCCTGCAGCAGATGGAGCTGGCCGGCGAGTATCCCGACATCCTGATTGCGCCCACGGGCGGCGGCTCGAACTTCGCAGGGCTTGTGGCGCCGTTTGTCCGCGACAAGCTAAAAGGCGCCAAGAACACCCGCATCATCGCCGTGGAGCCTTCGTCTTGTCCAAGCCTCACCAAAGGCGTCTACGCCTACGACTTCGGCGATGCCGTGGGGCTCACGCCGCTCATCAAGATGTACACGCTCGGCCATACGTTCGTACCGCCGCGCATCCACTCCGGCGGACTGCGTTACCATGGGATGGCGTCGATCGTCAACGAGCTCTACGCCCAGGGCATCGTCGAGGCAGTCGCCGTACCGCAGCGCGCCGTCTTCGAAGCCGGCCTGGCGTTCGCCCGCTGCGAAGGAATCCTCCCCGCCCCCGAGGCCGCCCACGCCGTGCGGGTCGCGATCGATGAAGCGCTGAAGTGCAAACAGGACGGCCGCAAGAGCGTCATCGTCTTCAACCTGTGCGGCCACGGCCACCTCGATCTGACCGCCTACGACGACTACATTCACAATCGCCTGGTCGATTATGAATACCCTGCCGACAAGGTCGCCGAAGCGATCTCCCACCTACCCCAAGTGCCTCAGAGCTAGGAGTCGTACCGCAAATCCTTGATATCGCAACGCTAGGATGGTTCTGGGGTTGCCGGATGCAGGGTGACCGGCACCCCGTGGCGCGGACGCAAGGTGATGCTTGGCTCCGGCTCGATGCGATGGCCCGGGACAAGCTCCAAGCGGTAGCGCTGCATCACCATGGCCAGGATGATCTTGGCCTCCATGAGGGCGAAGGCGTTGCCGATGCAGATGCGCGGTCCGGCGCCGAAGGGCAGATAGGCATAGCGCGGCCGGTTCTTGGCGTTCTGGGGCGAGAAGCGCTCTGGATCGAAGCCCTCCGGGTTGTCCCAGAATGCCGGGTTTCGGTGCAGCGTATAGGGACAGATGCCGACGATGGTCCCGCGCGGCACCGGCCGGCCGCCGATCTTGTCATCGCAAACGGCTTGGCGGTCGAGGATCCAAGCCGGCGGATAGATGCGCATTGACTCGCTTATCACAAAGCCCGTGTAGGTAAGGTGCTCCAGGTCCTCCAAGGTCGGCAGGCGGTCCCCGAGCACCGCCCTCACCTCCTGCCGCAGCCGGCGCGCCGCCGGCAGCGCGGGCCAGGCGATCGCGACCTCGACGTCGAGTCGAAGGCGACTGGTGGCCGAGGCGCAGCCGGCCGATATGGACCTGGCGGTCGGGGCCGCGCGGCGCGGAGGGTAGCCCCTCGACGTCGGGCTGCCCGATCAGCTCGGCGCGAGGGGGAGCAGGATGCGGATGCGCGTGCCCTTGCCGCCACAGAGGAGGACGACTTTCATGCGTCGTGGGGTGGGGACCACCTCCTCTTCGGGCGAAACTGCCAACCGGCTTGAACCGCAAGCGCCCACCGCAGCGAGGCCATGGCGGTGGGTCGCGGCGGCGTCAGTTCGCTCCGAGTGCGTTCACGAACCGACCGACAGCAGCCCCTTCAACTGCTCGAGGGTCGGACCGAGGACCGACTTCACCTGCTCGTTCTGCAGCAGTGCACCGATCTGGTCGACTGTCCCGGCCCCGAGGCCGAACTTCGCCAGCACGCCGTCGAGCATCGAGCGCACCCCGGCTGCATCGGTGGTGCCGGCTGCCTGGTCGAGCTTGCCCTTGGCGTTGGCTGCGTCGAGCGCAGTCTGCAGTTGCGGCA
>CALFML010000208.1 GCA_937879845.1 uncultured Myxococcales bacterium | reverse complement strand
CCGATCTCGCGCCCTGCGCGCCCACTTCCGCGATGAGGCGCTCAAGCACCGCATCGTGCGCTATCTGGTCGGCGGGGCCGTGGATCCCGGCCACGCCCAGGTCATCGCCGATGCGGCGGCGGACTTCGACGCCATGGAGGCGGAGACGAGCCGGCTCGCGGAGCTTTACGAGCGGCGCGGCCAGGCGGTGTTCATCGATGCGCAGCGCCATGCGCGCAAGCCCTTCGACAAGACCGAGCTCCTGCTGCGCGGGCAGGAGCGGGCCGCGGTGGCGATCGTGCGCCATGCCGGGTATGTCACGCTGGCGGCGGGCTTTGACTCGGGGATCGACTTCCTCAAGCTCTTCGGGCTGTCGGGCGGCATGCCGACGCGGGTGTCGCTGCCGGACAAGCGGCTCGGCGAGGTGCTGGAAAAGTTCTCGAGCTAGCCGGCCCAGGCGGCTAGGATGCCGCCCCATGCAGCCCTGGGAAACCGAGTCCTCCGCGGTCGTCGCCGACTACAGCATCTTCCGTGTCCGCAAGGACCGCTGCCGGTCGCCGCGGACCCGCAAGGCGCACGACTTCTGGGTGCTGGAGACCACCGACTGGGTCAACGTCGTGGCGCTGACGCCCGATGACAGGCTGGTGCTGGTCGAGCAGTACCGCTTCGGCTGCCGCCGGCCGACGCTGGAGATCGCCGGCGGGACGGTGGACGCGGGCGAGGCGCCGCTCGCGGCGGCGGCGCGCGAGCTGCGGGAGGAGACGGGATATGTCGCCGACTCGATCGTCCTTTTGGGGAGGGTCGAGCCGAACCCGGCGATCCAGAACAACCGCTGCTACACCGCCCTGGCGCTCGGCTGTCGGCCCGAGGGGGCGCAGGAGCTGGACGAGCGCGAAGACATCGTCGTAAGGACGCGGCCGCTCGCCGAGCTGCCGGCGATGTTGGAGGGCGGCGAAATCACTCACGCGCTGGTGTGGGCGGCGTTCCAGCACTTCGATCTGTGGCAGAAGCGCCAGAAGGCGACGGCGGCAGCGGGTCCTGACGGAAGCGGTGGCAAGTGAGGTCCCCGCGAGCACCACAGGCCGGTCGTTCCGCAGGAGCCGGCCGCCCTACCGGAGCGGACCGTCCCTCGGGAGCTGATCGTTCCTCGGGAGCTGATCGTTCCTCGGGAGCTGGCCTTTCCTCGGGAGCTGATCGTTCCTCGGGAGCTGATCGTCCCGCCAAAGCGGGCCAGCCCCCGCGCCCGGCCCGATCGGCCCCGGCGGCAGAGGCGGCGGACCCGGCGGATTCGTCGTTTGCGGTGGGCGCGGCGGAGGCCGGACAGACGTTGGCCGCGGTGCTGCGGGCGCGGCTCGCCGTGCCGTGGAGCGCGGCGCGGAGCCTGTGCGAGCGCGGCAAGGTGACGGTGGGCGGCCGGCTTTTGCTCGATCCGGCGGCGCGGCTCGACGCCGGCCAGGTGGTGGAGCTGCGGCAGCGGGCCAAGGTGCCGATCCCGGAGCGGGAGCAGCGGGCGCTGGCGGCGGTGGTGTTCGAAGACTCGCAGGTCATCGTCATCGACAAGCCGGCGGGCCTGGCCAGCGTGCCGTACGAGCGCGACGACACCGATACGGCGATGGACTTCGTCCGCCGAGCCTGGCGGGCGGAGGGCCGGCCGGCCACCAGCATCCCTTTGCACATCGTCCACCGCATCGACAAAGACACCTCCGGGCTCTTGCTGTTCGCCAAGACGCGGCAGGCGGAGCGCGACCTGCAGCTCTTGTGGCGCAAGCACGACATCGAGCGGCGCTACCTGTGCGTGGTCCACGGCCGGATGACCGATCGCACGATCGAGAGCTTCTTCGTCGACGATCGCGGCGACGGGCTGCGCGGCTCGGCGCGGCAGCGCAGCGATGAGAGCGGGCGACCGATCGGCCCGGCGCCGCGCGGCAAGCGGGCGGTCACCCACGTCAAGGTGCTGGAGTACCTGGGCGGCCACGCCACGGTGTGCGCGGTGCAGATCGAGACCGGCAAGACGCACCAGATCCGCATCCACATGGCCGAAGCGCGCCATCCCATCATCGGTGAGACGGTCTACATCCGCGACTTCGTCCACCACGGCAACGTCCCTTACGGCTCGCCGCGGCTGCTCCTGCACGCCGAGCGGCTGGGCTTTGTCCACCCGAGCACCGGGGAGCACATCCGCCTCCAGCGCGACCCGCCGCCGGACTTCGAGCGCGTCGTCGCCAACATCCGCCGCTCCGCCCACGAGCCGGCCCGGCCGCTGCTCTGAATCCGGTAATCCGGCGAAATCGCAGGAGAAAAAAAGTCGGCCTTTGTAAGGTTTGCCCGATAGCTATCACCGAAGAAGGCAGACCTTGCAGCAGGATCACCGTCTTTGTAGTCCTTGCCCATACGCCGGCTCTGCGGTAGTTTTCCCCGTCCGCCCGATGCGCGACCCTACCGCAGCCGCAGGTCAAAAGGACGCAGGCGACACAAGACACGCAGGGACAACAGCTGGGCAATAGCTAGTCGCGCCAAGCACATGGACGTAGACATGGAGGATAAAATGAGCCGCCGATTGAAAGTGCATTCATTGTTACGGGGAGGCTCGCTAGGAGGCTCGCTAGCGGGGCTCGGCTTCGTTCTAGCGACCGGTACGTGCGCGTCGCCGCAGGTCGGCAACCCCTGTCCGACGCCGGACAACGCCACCCCGGCGCAGCGCAGCGCGGCGCTGGCCAAGTGCCGGGCCCAGGTCGGCGACATGGTCGTCGATGCCCGCGTCAAAAAAGACGTCGACATCCTGTTCCTCATCGACAACTCGCCGTCGATGTCGCCCAAGCAGAAGGCGCTGGCGAAGAACATCCCGCTGTTCATCCAGAAGATCGATGAGACCGGTGCCAACTACCACGTCGGCATCGCCACCTCGGACGTCGGCAGCGACGTGGCGCCGGGGCAGCTGTGGGGCGGCAACATCGGCAAGTGCGACACGTTCGAAGGCGACGACGGGGTGCTGCAGGCGGTGGCCTGCGACAGCCGCACCGATGTCACAAGCGACGCCAAGAACGCCTGCACGACGCTGTGCCCGGACGACAAGTTCGTGCCCAACGACGGCCACCGCTTCATCTCCAAGGTCGAGGGCGTGACCAACGTCCCGGTCTCCATGGAGCTTGACCCGATGAGCGGCAAGATGGTCGACCGCGGACCGATCCACGCCTTCCAGTGCATGGCGCTGGTCGGCGACAGCGGCTGCGGCATCGAGGGCCAGCTGGAGGCGTCGATGCGCGCCCTGGACGGCCACCGCAGCGAGAACTCGGGCTTCCTGCGCAGCAACTCCGTGCTCGCGGTGATCTACATCACCGACGAAGACGACTGCTCGGTGCAGGCGGCCAAGCGCGATCAGAACAACCCCACCACGCGCGACTGCGACCCGTCGCAGCCCGACTCCTACGACTGCTACAACGTCGACTTCCGCTGCCTGGCGCGCAGCATCCAGTGCAACGAGTCGACGCTGCTCCCGGGCACCAAGAACAACTGCAAGGAGCGGCAGAACAACTACCTGGAGTCGCTCGACAAGTACTACAAGTTCTTCAGCAAGCTGCGGCCGGCGTCCAAGCTGCTGGTCAGCGGCATCTGGACCCTGCCGTCGATCCTCAACGGCGGCCACTTCGAGGTCGCGCGCGGCTCGGGCGGCATGACCACGCCGTTCCTCAACCGCGCCCCGGGCGGCGGCGCCTCCTGCACCTACGCCGCGGACGCCGCGGTGTTCGGCCAGGCGCAGTTCCGCTTGTCCAACTTCGCCAAGCTGTTCGGCAAAGAGAGCGACGGCACGCCGAGCGCCCTGGAAGTCAGCATCTGCGACATCGACAACTACCCGACCGCCCTGGACAAGATCGCCAAGGCGATCCAGAAGCGCATCCTGGCCTCCTGCCTGCCGATCGTGCCCAAGGTTGAAGACGGGGAGCCGGTGTGCGCGGTGGGCGACGTGGATGAGAACTCGCCGAGCGGCTCGCCCGACGTGACGTTCCCGACCTGCTCCAGCAAGTGCTGCGATGCGTGGGCCAGCTCGTCGATGCCGACCGCGGCGGATCCGAACATCGCGACGCAGTGCGCCGGCGAGACCGCCGATGCCTGCTACTGCGCGGTGAAGAGCACGGTCGGCCAGTGCGCCGATACGGTGGTCGCCGGCGTGTGGCGTAAGGGCAACGCGATGCCGCCTCCGGGCAAGGTCGTCAACTTCCGCTGCCTCGGCGGCGGGTGAGCGACTCGCGAGCTAGCACAGTGCTAGGGCAGTAAAAAAAGGAGCCTCGAAAGGGGCTCCTTTTTTATTTCCCTGACCCACGTTTTCGGCCCGGAACTAAACCGCGCCCCAGTTGTAACCCGACGTTTTTGCCAAAAGAGCGGGTGGCGCCGGAGGCGGGGGCCCTGCTGCGCCAGCAG
>CALFML010000207.1 GCA_937879845.1 uncultured Myxococcales bacterium | reverse complement strand
GATGCCGACGGCGGCTTTGCCCGGGATGGGGGCGACGATGCGCACCCGCAGCGCCTCCAGCGCCATCGCCAGATCGCTGGACAGGGCGGTGATCTTGGACAGCTTGGTGCCCGGCGCCGGCACGAACTCGTACATCGTCACCACCGGCCCGGGATGGATGGCGGTGACGCGGCCTTTGACCAGGTAGTCGGCCAGCGTCGATTCCAGGCGCTGCGCCAGATCGAGCATCGCCTTGCGGTCGATCTCCAGCTGCTTCTGCTCCTCGAAGTCGAACAGCGACAGCGGCGGCGGCTCGTAGCTTGTGCGCAGGGGCCTATAGTGCGGCTGGGCGGCGGCGCGATCGGCGGCTTTGTGCGAAAGGCGCAGCTCGGCGATCTCGGCGGCGGCAGCGACCTCC
This sequence comes from uncultured Myxococcales bacterium, assembly GCA_937879845.1. Classification (GTDB taxonomy): domain Bacteria; phylum Myxococcota_A; class Polyangia; order Palsa-1104; family JAEUJZ01; genus CALFML01. The sequence continues at coordinate 17,624 of CALFML010000207.1, read as the reverse complement.
GACGCGGACTTGCTCTCCGAGGGCGGCAGGACGATCGGCGCGGTGTCCTCGCTCTGCGAGATCGTCTTGTCCGGCATTTCCCCCAAGAGCTCGGGGATCGGCTGCGGCAAGCCCAGCAGCTCGGACGGCGCCTCGCGGCGGGTGGGCACGGAGCCGCGGGCGCGAGACCCGGCGTCCGCTGTCGCGTAGGTCTGCGGGACGGCGTCCGGATCCGTCTCCTCATCAAAGGGCTCCGACAAAGCCGGGCCAAACGGCGAGCGGGGCGCGGCTTTGACTGCCGAGGCGGTCGCAGCGGCCGGTGCGGGCGCAGGAAGGGCTGCGGGCTCCGCCGCGGCTTTGACTGCGGGAACGGCCTCTGCGGTTTCGTTTTCGGGCTCGGTCTTCTTATTCTTGCGGCTCGGCGTCGGGTTGGCAGCCGAGGCACCCGCTGCTATCGGGGCAGCCGCGACGTTTGGCGCCGCGGCCGGGCTGGCCGCGGCGGGCGCAAGACGCCGCGGACGCGGTTGTTCGACAATGAGCGGCGCGTTGGCCGAATCGCCGGCCGTAGTATTCGCCGCCGGCTCTGCGCTGGCGGGCGACGGCGTACTCGGGTCGGCCGGCTGACCCGATGCGGGCGGGGCTTTGCTGCGCCCTTTGTTACCCGTGAGCTGCTCTTTGGCGTGCGCCGACACGCGCGCCAGAAGAGCCATCGCGCCAGTCTGCGGCCGCTGATCGCGATCATCGCCATAGTCGGCGACCACGGCCGGGATGCCATCGGCCGGACGCGGGCTCGGCGGCGCGGCGCGGCCCGCCGCGGCGATAGAAGGCGCCGCGATGCGGCGCGCCAACAACGAACGGATCTGCTGACGGACCCAAAAAAAGCCGCGGCGCCCGCTTTGGACAGAGGCGAGAAGCCCGCTGCGTACGGACAGCTCGGTCAAAAAAAGGAGCGACAATAAGAGCCCGAGCCCCGCCAGAAGCAGCGTGCCGGCGGTGCCGACTAGACCAATCAGCACCTCTGCGGTGTATTCGCCAAGGGCTCCCCCAAGCGGCATCCCGTGCAGGCGGCCCGGTCGGCCCAGCCACTGACCGATAAGATGCAGCAGCGCCGCCGTCGCCAGACCGACGCCGACAAGCCCGCTGCTGAGCCGCAGGCTGGGCCGCAGCCGCAGCCCGCAGAGGTAGCGCACGGCCAAGAACAAAAGTCCGCCGCTGAGCACCAGAGTTTCGGTGCCGAAGCCAGCGTAAAAAGCGCTGGCTACCCACCGGCCCACCGGACCCATCAAGTTGCCATCGCCCAGCACCAGCGATCCCGCCGACAGCGCCAGGAACAGCCCGAGCGTGAGCAGCAGGATGCCTTGCACCTCGCGGCGGCGCGAAGTAAGGAGCGGGACGGGCGGCGGGGTTACAGCCGACGCGCGCTTGGCGGCGGACGCACGCGCTCCCCGCGCTGGCGGCGATGCGGATGCGGACGGCGCTGCGACTGGCCGCGCGGCGCTCTCTGAGGCGGGGCCCGCCGCGACCCGCGGTGAAGCGGGGCCCGCCGCGACTCGCGGTGAAGCGGCAAGCGGAGCCGCCGGTGCAAGCGGCGAAGCGGCAACCGCAGGCCGGGCCGGATGCGGGGAGACGCGCGAGCTCCGCGGGCCGGAAGCGGGAACGCGCGGGCCGGAAGCGGGAACGCGAGCTCCCGGCCCGGAGCCGAGCGAGCCAGGCAGCGAGCCAGGCAGCGAGCCAGACAGCGAGCCAGGCAGCGAACCGGCAAAAGGACTCGATATGGAGACGGAAAAAGAGTCGGACAGCGACTCCGTCGTCGATTCTGGCCATCGCTCAAGCTGATTCGCAGGTGCGCTGTTCATTGGTCGGTTCCTACCCACATGCCCACATGTAGGATGAAACCTTACTGCGGCGCACTTGTAAGTCAAATTTTCCGCTGCTAAGGCTGGGTCTGCTTGCCGACCCTCTCGCCCCGCAAAACCGGCAAGAGCGCTGTACCGGTACACCCCGGAGGGGTTTTTGGTGTATGATGTTCCTCGCGCGACCCTAAACCGTCGCTTCCGTCGAGACCTCAACCGATGATGGCCCCTGAAGTATTAGAGCAATACAACTCGGGAAAGGGAGAGTCGCTGGTCACTTCTCCCAAGCCGGACATCGTGGTGATGAAGGTCGTCGGGCACCTGGACAAGGTCATGGGTCGGCGGACCTTGGATGTCGTCGAGAAGCTCGCGGTCCAGCATCGCGTCTTTTATCTCTTCTGCGACTGGGCGGAGATGAACGGCTACGACTCTGAGATCCGCAACATGTACACCCAGTGGGTGGCCTCGAACCGCTCCAAGCTCAAGGCGCACATCTTGGTCGGCTCCAAGCTCGTCTCCATGGGGGTATCGGTGGCGAACTTGGCGCTCGGCGGGTCGCTCATCGGCTACACCAATCGGCCGGCGTTCGAGGCCGCGCTGCGCTCCACGCGCATGGGTCTGGGCGGTCTGAAGTAGCCCTGCCGGTCTCTGCCGTCGCGCGGATCGCTGTCGCGGCGCGGACTTTGGTGGCGAACTCAGGCGCATGTGCGCCGGCGTCGTCAGCTGCGCTGCAGCCTCGCGCGGCCTGGTGACTTTCGTCGCACACGTTGCGACCGCCCAAGCGAAGCGGTAAAACCTCTCCAAAAATGAGCTCGTACCGTCCGGGCGAGCATCAAAACGTCGGCTTCACTTCGCCGCCGACTGTCAAAGAGGAGGACCCATGTTGGTTGCCGCGCCGCGCTCTGGGACTCGCTACGATGTCGTAATTCTCGGCACGGGTATCGGGGGGACGATCCTCGGCGCCATCTTGGCCCGCCACGGACTCAAGGTGCTGCTCATCGAGCAAGGCGTGCATCCGCGCTTTACCATCGGTGAGTCGACCATCCCCGAGACCACGATCCTGTTCCGCATCCTCGCCGCCCGCTACGGCGTGCCCGAGATCGGCAACCTCGCCACCTACCAGCGCCTCAACCGCTACGTCGGGGCGAGCCACGGCGTAAAGCGAAACTTCTCTTTCATGTACCACCGTCCCGGCCAGCCGCAGCGCCCGGAAGAGTCGAGCCAGTACCCGACCGCCGCGCCGCCGTACGGCCCCGACGTGCACATGTTCCGCCAGGACGTCGACGCCTACATGCTCCAGGTGGCTCTGTCCTACGGGGCCAGCGCGGTCATGCGCACCGATGTCAGCGAGCTTGATATCGACGACCAGGCCGTGCACGTGCGGACGAGCAAGGGCCTGGAGTTTAGCGCCCGCTACGCCATCGATGCCGGCGGCCTCAAGTCGATGTTCGCCAGCAAGTTCGGACTGCGCGAGGAGCCGACGACGCTGCGTACCCGCTCGCGCAGCATGTTCACCCATATGATCGGCGTAAAGCCCTACGACGCCTGCATCGAAAAGACGCACGGACTGGCGAGCCCGCTGTCGCAAGGCACCCTGCACCACCTGTTCGATCGCGGCTGGATGTGGGTCATTCCGTTCAACAACCACCCGACCTCCACCAACCGCCTGGTCAGCGTCGGTCTGAACCTGGACATCGATCAGCACCCGAGCACCGGCCTTTCGCCGGCGGAGGAGTTCCAGCAGTTCACGCGCCGCTTCCCTTCGATCGCGGAGCAGTTCGCGGACGCCGCCGCGGCGCAGCCGTGGATGAGCAGCGATCAGCTGCAGTTCTCTTCCCACAGCGCGGTGGGCGATCGCTTCTGCATGCTGCCGCACGCCTTCGGGTTTGTCGATCCGCTGTTCTCCAGCGGCCTGGGCGTCACCATGTTCGCGATAAACGCCATCGCCGTGCGCCTCATCCGCGCCGCCAAGGACGGCGACTACTCCGCCGAGCGCTTCGCCTACGTCGATACCTGGACGAAAAAGAACATCAACTTCTACGACCGCTTGGTCTCCGGCGCCTACCTCGCGTTCACGGACTTCGCCTTATGGAATGCCTGGCACAGACTCTGGATGATCGGCGGCATGCTCGGGCCGTTTGGCCAGATGGAGATCCACCAGCGGCTCGTCACTTCGAAAAATCCGCTGGATGAGACCATCACCGAGACCTTCCCATACCGCGCCGCGCAGGGCTATGAGCTGCCCGAGTTCGCCGCGCTGTTCGACGCCGCGGAGCAGGAGCTGGACGCCTACCGCAGCCGCAGCTGCTCATCGGGCGAAGCGGCCGGGCGGATCTTCGAGCTCATCCGCTGCAGCGGTCTGTGGCCGGAGCCGTGGGGCAAGCTCGATCCCAAGCGGCGTAACGCGGGTACGTTCACCCTTGTGCCGCTGCTCAAGCTGGCGCTGTGGCTTGGCAACAAGTCTCCCGGCAGCACCCGGAAGTACTATTTCAAAAACTTCGGGGCCGGCGACGTGGTCAAGGAATTGGCGCGGGAAAACCTGCTGCAGCTAAAGCACGCCAGCACGAGCTTCGCCGTGATGACGCGCGATACCGCCTGTGACTGGAATCACGACTGGACCTGAATTCTCCGTCAGACATTCCTTAAGCTCGTCGCCCTGGCCAGATCGGATATGCTGATCTCGGGTGCGGTGCGCAGCTCGCCTCGCCTGTGTGGCCAGGAGCGAGCGCGGCGCCGCAGCACCCTGCGAACCTAGAAACAACTTAGCGGTTACACAGGCTACGGGTTCATGAGTCAAAAACCCAGCGGTACATCCGGCCGTTTGCCCAGCGGCATTGCCGGCGGCTCGGCGCGCCCCGCGGCGGACGGTTTGGCAGATAACTTGTCGGGCAGCTTTCCGAGCAGCATGTCGGGCAGCCTGTCGGGCAGCTTCGCCGCCGGTCCTTCGGGCAGCTTCCCGGCGAGCAGCTTTCCCTTGGGGCTCTCCGACAGCCAGCCGGAGCACACGCCGCTCGGAATCGAGGTGCGTACCGAGCCCGGCCAGCATGCGCTGGTCCTGGGCTGCGGCATCGCCGGAATGACCGCCGCGGCGGTCCTTAGCAAATACTTTCAGCGGGTCACGATCCTCGAGCGCGATCAGCTTCCTGAGCAGCCCAAGTTCCGCGCCGGCAAGCCGCAAGGCCGCCACGCGCACGTACTTTTAGGACAGGGACTGCGCCACCTGGAGGCGCTGTTTCCCGGTCTCACCGAAGAGCTCGGGCAAGCCGGCGCGCTGCCGTGCCAGTGGGGCGGACCCAACGTCCGCTGGTACCACTACGGCGGCTGGCGCGGCCGATACCCGCCGGCGCTTACGACCTTGTCGTGCAGCGTCAACCTCATCGAGTGGGCGCTGCGCCGGCGTCTGCAGAAAAACTCCCAGATCCACATCCTCACCGACTGCACGGTAAGCGAGCTCTTAGCCGACGGCTCGCGCGTCACCGGGCTGCGCGTGCAGAGCCACCGCAAGGGCCGCGGCCAGAAGTTCATCGAGCTTTACGGCAGCCTGGTGGTCGACGCCACCGGCCGGCGCTCCATCGCCCCGGAGTGGCTGAGCAAGCTCGGACTTGGACCTTTGCCGGAGACCAAGATCGATGCGTTCTGGGGCTACGCGAGCCGCTACTACGAGCGTCCGAGCGATGCGAGCCGCAGCTGGACGGTCATGGCGATTCACCCCACGCCGCCCTATAGTCCGCGCATCGGCGGCATCTTTCCGCTGGAGAACAAGCTGTGGCTGGTCTCGCTCGCCGGCAGCAACCGCGACTACCCGCCCGACGATGACGCCGGATTCCTCGAGTTCGCCCGCGGTCTGGCGCAGCCGGATCTGTTCGAAGCGATTCGCGATGCCAAGCCGGTCTCCGGAATCTACGGCTATCGCTTCGCCGAAAACCGCCTGCGGCACTTCGATCGGCTAAAGCGCCACCTGGAGGGATTCATCGCCCTTGGCGATGCGGTGTGTCAGTTCAATCCGATCTACGGCCAAGGAATGTCGGTGGCGGCGATCGGCGCCGTACGGCTGGACCGCTGCCTGCGCGAGCATCTGCGCCGCAACCCCGACCGGAACATCCGTGGCTTTTCGCGCGCCTTCCAGCGCGGGCTGGCGCGTGATCTGCGAGTTCCCTGGCTTATCACCACCAGCGAGGATCTGCGCTACGCCAAAAATGACGTACCGGCCAAGCGCAAGCTCTCCATCCGGTTCTTGCAGGGCTTTGTCCAGAATCTGCTCGAGCTCGGGGTGACGGACTACCTGGCGTATCGTTCCTTCCTCTTGGTCATGCACCTTGTGTCCTCTCCGCTGCGGCTCCTGCATCCGCTTTTGCTCATCAAAGTGCTGCTGCACGCGCTGTTTGCTTCGCGGCGGCCCGCCCCGCCGCGGGCGGTCAAGCCGGCGCAGCCGCTGAGCCCGGCGGCGATGAGTCCGCGGCCGACCTCCGGCGAGGCCTGGCCGGCGCTCAACGACTCTTCCCTCATCACCAGCTTCAAGTCCAGCGCCACCCCGACGCCGGCGCCGCTCGTGGCGGCCACCGCGCCCAAGCGATCGCCGAGCGCCAGCACCCCGGCCGCGCTGCCGGTTCCCAAGCCGGCCGCCAAGTTCGCCGCCAGCGATAAGCGAGCTCCCGGACGGTAGCGTTTTTACCGGCGGCCGCGCGGCGCGGTGAAAAGCGGCGCCGCTGCTTGCGCCGATCGGCTCAGGCCACCGTCGCCAGCGTCACCAGGGAGGCGGCCAGGCGCACGGCCTGGGTGAAAAGCTGGATGAACGCCGAGATGTTCTGCAGGCTGGCCACGATCTCGCGCAACTCCTGATTGGCCTGGGTCAGCTCGCTGTAGATCTCACGCACCACGGGACTGTTGTCCTTGAGGCTCACCGCCACCGCCCGCCAGTACGTGTCGCGCGCCGCCCCGTGCAGCGAGCGCAGGCTCTGCTTCTGGTCGAAGCTCGTGCACAGCTCATACAGCTCATCGAAGTGGTCATCGAGGACTTCGTAGGCGGTCTGGATCGCCGCGAGGTAGGCGGGATGGGGGTCAGCGTCAACCGGCATGGGGTCCTCGCAGGAGCCGGCCGCTAGCGGGTCGGGCACTCGTCGCGAACATTAACAGACCTTACCACGGGCAAGACATACGACGCGAGCTGCCGCCAGTCGAGCGACTGCCCGAGCTCCAGGCTCAGGTGCAGGCGGCTTAGCGCCCGCAAGAGCAGGATCTGCTGCTCCAGCACCACGCCCTGAGAGCCCAGCACCAGGCTCGCCCGCCGCTCCACCGCCGCGGCGATCGCTTCCTGCAAGAGGGCGCGCTTGGCCGGCGGCCAGGTCTCCTGCTGCTGCTGAAACTGCAGCTCGTCCCAGCGCAGCCCCAGATCCTGCAGCTGCGGCGCCAGCAGATCGCCCGGCGACACCGTGCCGTACTTTAGGAGCAGCGCCTTGGCCAGCGTCTTGCGCGACCGCAGCGCTTCCCGCTGCAGCGAGGTGTAAAGCGGCTGCTCTTTTTCGAGGAGAGCGACGATTCGGTCGAGCAGCTCGCGCACCCGCCGGCTGGCGTAGCGCAGGCTGCGCGAGCGCGAGACTCCCAGCCACGGCTCGGGCGGATTCGCCGTGGCCACCTGATCGGAGCCGACCGGCGGCGGCGGCGGCACCTTGGGCTCGCTGTCGCCCGGACAGTCGGCGACGAGCGGCGGGTCGGCGGGGTAGTCGGCGCGATCGATCTCGGCGATCGCGTTGTCGAAGATCCCCGCCTCCTCAACCCGCCCTTGCGTCGCGAGATCGGCGAAGCGGTCGTACACCACGGTGAGCTTGCTGAGCAGCTGCACGCGCAGGCGCAGGCTGCGCTGCGCCGACTGGATGCTGCACAGGGTCGCCTTGGGCAGCGGCTCTTGGTTCAAAAGCGGGGCGCTCAGCGCCTTGCCTTCGACATAGATATCAAGGCTTGCGCGGGTGTCTTCCAGCGTCTGGATGAGCGACCGCGTCGTGAGCAGCGCTTGGCCGGACAGCCGCAGCGCGCTCTGCGGGTTGACGATGGCGCAGCCGGCCCCCGCCAAAAGATACAGGAGGCCCACCGCGCACATCCAAGCCGCTGGCTGCGCGGCTGGCTGCGTGCCCTTCATGGGCCAAATTTTCTTTCGCCCGGGTCGTCCTGTCCATGCCGATCCGGAGCGGAGCGCCCCTTGTCGTCTGGACGGTCGAGGGATTCTGGCGTGCTCGCCGCCGCGGCGGGGCCTGGCGGAACGCCCGCCGGCTCGGGGCAGTCCCAGGGATAGTCCACGGCCGCGAGCTTCTGCGGCTTGGGCAGCGCCGTGCGGCCAAGCGGCGGCGAGGGCTCGTCCGGCTCCCAATGCGGGTAGTCGCCGCGCGAGCTGCCTTCGAGCGCCCCGTCGCCGTAGTCGATGAAGTCCTGCTCGTCGTCGATGACCTTGGCGAGCGCCAGATCGTCGATGAACTGGAGGATCTTCTGCACCATCGACTGGGTGAAGCCGCGCTCGTTGCTCACCACCGCGAAGCCGAGCTGCGCCGACTGCCACACGTCGGGGTCGCCGACCTCGGCGATGGCGCAGTTGTATTTTTGGTTTACGCGGTCCTTGATGCGGCGCAGCACGGAGCGCTTGTCCTTTAGGGACTGGCTCTCTTCGATCATCAAGCTGACGCGGCAGACACCGACGACCATGGGCGTGTACGCTCTGTGGGGATGAGGCGGCCGCAGCCGCCTTGGGGGACGGCGCGGCTAGGCCAGCGTCGGCGCGACCTCTTCGACTTCGAAGGACTCGATGACGTCGCCGACCTTGACGTCGAGGTAGCCTTCGATGGTCATGCCGCACTCGTAGCCCTGCTGGACCTCGCGCACGTCGTCTTTGAAGCGGCGCAGCGAACCGAGCTTGCCGGTGTAGATGAGCACCGAGTCGCGGATGAGCCGGCAGTGGGCGCTGCGGCGGACCAGGCCTTCGGTAATGGCGCAGCCCAGGACCACGCCGATCTTGGGAATGTTGAACAGCTCCCGCACCTCGGCCTTGCCGAGCATCTTGTCGCGCTTGACCGGGGCCAAAAGGCCCGCCATCGCCCGCTTCACGTCGTCCAGGGCGTCATAGATGATGTCGTACAGCTTGATATCGACGCCTTCCTGCTCCGCCAGCGCCGAGGCTTTGCCGGCCGGACGGACGTGGAAGCCGATGATGATGGCGTTGCCGGCCTTGGCCAGGTTCACGTCGGTCTCGGTGATGCCGCCGACGCCCGACTGGATGACGGTGACCTTGACCTGCGGCGTGGTGAGCTTGACCAGGGCGCTCGACAGCGCCTCGACCGAGCCCTGCACGTCGGCCTTGAGGATGACCTTGAGCTCCTTGAGGCCCGCCTTCATCGCATCGAGCAGCTTGTCGAGCGACACCGGTCCGGCCTTGGCGCGCTCCTTCTCCACGCGCTTGTTGCGGCGGAACTCGACCAGCTCCTTGGAGGCGCGCTCGTCGGTGACGACGTTGAGCACCTCGCCGGCGCGGGGTACGCCCGACAGACCCAGGATCTCGACCGGGGTGGACGGACCGGCCGACTGCAGCTGGCGACCCTTGTCGTCCATGAGCGCGCGGACCTTGCCCATCTCCTCGCCCACGACCAGCGTGTCGCCGACGCGCAGCGTTCCTTCCTGCACCAGCACCGAGGCCACCGGACCGCGCTTGGCGTCCATGCGCGCCTCGATGACCGCGCCTTTGCCGGCCTTGTTGGGGTTGGCCCGCAGCTCCAGCACTTCGGACTGCAGCGCCAACATCTCCAGCAGGCGGTCGATACCCGTCTTGGTGCGGGCCGACACGTCGCAGTAGATCGTCTGACCGCCCCACTCTTCAGGCTGCAGGCCGTGCGCCGACAGCTGCTGGCGGATCCGGTCCGGCTGCGCTCCGGGCTTATCGACCTTGTTGACGGCGACGATGATCGGGACCTTGGCGTCCTTGGCGTGGTTGAGCGCTTCCAGCGTCTGCGGCATCACGCCGTCGTCGGCCGCTACGACCAGGACGACGATGTCGGTGACCTGGGCGCCGCGGGCGCGCATCTCGGTGAAGGCCTCGTGGCCCGGCGTATCGAGGAACACGACATCGCCGTTGTTCGACGAGATCTTGTACGCGCCGATGTGCTGGGTGATGCCGCCGGCCTCGCCCGCCGCGACGTTGGCGTTGCGGATCGCATCGAGCAGCGAGGTCTTGCCGTGATCGACGTGGCCCATGATCGTGATGACCGGGGCGCGCGGCAAAAGGTCCTCGGGCTGGTCCACGACCTCGGAGACCACGCTCTGCTCTTGGAACGCCGTCGACTCGACGCGCCACTCGAACTCGGTCGCCGCCAGCTGGGCGGTGTCAAAGTCGATCGAGGAGTTGATCATCAGGCTGCGCAGCCCGAGCTCCCAGATCTTCTTGAGCACGTCGGTGGCCTTGAGTCCCATCTGCTGCGCCAGGGCGGAGATGGCGATCGTCTCGTCCATCTTGACGACGCGCTTGTGCTCGGCGGCGGTGGTGATCTGGGTCTGCTTGGCCTTGCGCCCGGGCTGCGGCTTCTGCTTGCCCGGCTGGTGGCGCATCATCTGCTGCTTGGCCGGCGGCTGCCGCAGGCGTTCGCCGGTGACCTCTTGGCGCGGGCCGCGGCCGATCGCCGGCTCGGGCTCGCTGCTGCGGAAGCCGCGCGGGCTCTCGGTGCTGGGCTTGCTCGGGGCCGGCGCCGGGGCCGGACGCAGCGCCGCCAGGTCGATGACGCGGCCAGTCGGACCAAGCCCTTCGCTCTGGCGCCGGGTCTGGGCGGTGACGAACACGCGCTGCTGCGCCGCTGCTTGCGCCGCGCTGAGAGCGGGAGTGCTCGGTGTCGCCGCGGGGGCCGCGGGTCGTGCGGCTTCCGTCTCGGCCGGTTGGGCTGCTGCCGGCTCGCTGGCGGCGGATGGGGCCTGGCTCGCCGGCGGGGTCGGTGCCGGCGCCGCCGCCTGCGGACGTACGACCGGCTCGGCGCTCGGGGCCGACTGTGCCGGCTTGGGCGGCGTCCTGACCTCTGGCTCGGTCGCCGCTTTGGGCGGGGCCGCCTGCGGCTTCTCTGCCACCGGCGCGGCCGGGGTCGCGGCGACTGGCGGCTTTACCACCACGGGCTCGGCGACCACGGGCTCAGGCGCTTTGGCGGGCGCCCTCTCGGCGTCTCGGGCCGCATCTTTGGAAGCCGGCGGAGCCGCTTCTTTGACGGCCGGCGCGGCGGGCTTTTCCGCCCCCTGGGGCGCCTTGGCTTCGACCGGTTTTTCAGCGGCGGCGGCGGGGGGTGGAGTCGGCGGCTTGGCGGCGACCGGCTCTGCGACCGGCGCGGGAGCGGCGGCCCTTGGCGCGACCGGAGCTTCGCTGCGGACCACGACCGGGGCGGCCGGAGCCGGCTTGGCCGCTTCGGCCGCGGCGCGAACGCGGACGGTCGGGCGTACCTCAGGGGCCGGCTCGGGCTTGATCACCGGGGCGCTGGGGCGGGGAGCCGCCGTGGTCGGCGCGACGGGCGGGCGCACGGCCGGCGGCGGAGCCGGGGGCGGCGTGGGCGCCGGCGGCGGAGCCGGGGGCCGGAGCATGCTGCCGTCTTTGGCGCGGCGGCGAATCACCGTGTCAGAGAGACGCTCCTGAACGGTATTTTCCTGCCGCTCTTTGTCGATCGCACGGCGAATCCGCAGCACATCCTCGGGCTCGAGGCGTGACATGTGGTTTTTCGCTTCGATGCCCAGGGCTCGGATTTTAGTGACCAAATCCTTGTTGACGATCCCGAGCTCTTTAGCAAGCTCGTAGATAGGGACCTTGGCGCCTGGAATCCCGGTTCCCATGCTCTCGGTGTTCATGAATGGTTGTCCTGGTTCTTGACCCTCGCCGGGGTGCTCGCCGCGAGGGTGGCCGGGGCAGAGCCCGACTCGCGCGGGCCCGTCCGCCCCGGCAGGCCAAGCTCGCTTAGCACTGCGGCATCACTAACCACAACTTTTCGGCGCAGCGACCGCGAAAAGCCGCTGCGCAGCGCTGCTTGGAGACACTCGCGCTGCCGGTGGACATACACTCCACGGCCCGCAGCGCGGCGGGGACCGTCGAAGCGCAGGCGCCCCGCGGCATCGGCTACCGCCCGCCACAAGCGAACCTGCGCGTCGGTCTGCTTGCAGCCGACGCAAGTCCGCACCGGCGCCGCAGCGCGCGGCGGCACGAGCGTTTTGTCGGCTCCAGCGCCCGACCTCGGCGCGAAAGGATCTATGTGCAGTGGGGCAGTAGGCATCTAGGGCTCATTAGCGTATGGAACGCTTCTCCTGCGATAGCTGTCGGCGCACCTTGCGCTTGACGTCGCGCGCTTCATCCAGCGTCAAATCGGCGGCGCGCGCCAGACGCTCTTCATCTTCTTCGTCCATGGACTCCAGCGACGAATAACCCGCATCCTGCAGCCGCGCCGTGATCTCCGGATCGAGACCCCCGAGTCCGCCCTTGGCCGGGCGGGCGCTCAGCGGCTGCTCCGGCGGGCGCTCGGCCGGACGCTCGGGCAGCGGCGGGCGCTCGGGCAGCGGCCGCGGGCCACCGCTCGGCGGGCCGGAGCGCAGCATGCCGGAGTTGACCTCGGCGCTGGCGCGGACCGGGCGCTCGGTGCGCTCGGACAGCGGCTGCTCGCCGCGCTTGCGGCGCTCCTCGTTGACGTAGTGCAGCGCCCCTTCTTTAAGGCGCTGCGCCCCGCTCTCCCCGCCCACGCCGGGGACGCCCTTGAGCTCTTCGATGCGCGCCTCGGCGACATCCTGCGCCGACCGCCAGCCCAGGCGAAACAAGGTGCTAGACAGCTCGTCCGACGATCCCTCAAGCTCGGCCAAGACCCGGCGCTCGACGCCCTCGAGCTCTTTGACGCGGCTCTCGGCGTGGATGTCGATACGCCAGCCGGTAAGCTGCGACGCCAGGCGCACGTTCTGACCCTTCTTGCCGATCGCCAGGCTGAGCTTGTCGTCGGGAACGATCAGCTCCATGGTGTGGTTCTCGGCGTCGATGACCACGCGGGAGACCTCCGCCGGCGCGATGGCGTTGCAGACAAAGCGAGCGGGATCGTCGCTGTAGGGGACGATGTCGATCTTTTCGCCGCGCAGCTCCTGCACCACCGCCTGCACCCGCGAGCCCTTGATGCCGACGCACGCGCCCACCGGATCGACGTCGCGATCGCGTGAGCTGACGGCTATCTTGCTGCGCGACCCGGCCTCGCGCGCCGAGGACTCAAGGCGCACGATCTTCTCGTAGATCTCGGTCACTTCCTGCTCGAACAGCTTTTCGAGCAGCCCCTTGTGGGCGCGCGACAGCACGATCTGCGGACCACGGGCGTTCTTCTCGATATCGACGACGAAGGCGACGATGCGGTCGCCGATGCGGTAGTTCTCGCGCGGCACCTGCTCGCGCACCGGCAGGATCGCCTCGGTCTTGCCGAGGTCGACGATGATGTTGCCGCGCTCGAAGCGGCGCACGATGCCGGTGATGAGCTCGCCCTTGCGGTCGCGGTACTCGTTGAACGTGTTCTCACGCTCCGCCTCGCGGATGCGCTGGATGATGACCTGCTTGGCAGTCTGGGCGGCGATGCGGCCGAAGCGCTTGACGGTGTCGTTCAGGTCCAGAATGTCGCCGTACTTGCGCTCCTGGTCGTCGGCCTTCTCGACATCCGAGTCGGCGTAGAAAATCTGGAACAAGAGCTCGTCGCCGACTTCGGCGCGCAGGCCCTGGCGGTCGGCGTCCGCCTTGGCGATGTCGCGCCCGCGCACGCCGGATTGTTCGGTGACGATGCACACCTGAAACAGGTCGACCTGTCCGCTTTCCTCGTTGAACTGCGCCTCCAGCTCACGTTCGAGGCCAAAGACCTTCTTGGCGGCCGTCAGGATGGCTTGCTCGAGAGTCTGGACAAGGACCTTTTTATCGATCCCTTTGTCCTTCCCAACTTGCTCGAGCACCATCGAAAGGTTCGGTTGCATTCGTCTTTCCCTTACCAGTTGTCAGCAGCGACCCCGATACTTTCCGGAAATTCCCTTGTCCGTTTACCCGGCCTTTTGCCGGCCAGAGCTCGCGTCGTCCGGCCGGAGAGTGCGGCGGGTCAAGGCGCGGACCAGGTTTTCATGCTCCGGAAGTCGTCGGAGGCTCCTTTATGATCATCCGGCTCGGCAGGAGCTGCCGAGCTTGGGTCAGTCGTGTGTAGGTTGTTCTGCTTCTTTGCCGCCGGCCTGCCGAGGCCGCGGCGCGCTCTTTGCCTCTAGAAAAGGGGTGATAGGTTTGCTTTTTCGATCTCTGCGATATGCAAGCCCACGGGGCCGGTGCTTTCGTCGGTGAGATGCACCAGCTCGCCATTTACGGCGGCGATCTTGCCCACGAAGTTGCGCTGCATGGCGACGCCGGGCTTGGGCGGCGGCAGGCTCTTTTCGCTCTGCGGGGCGCTCGGGCGCAGCCGCACCTTGACGCGCTCGCCGATAAAGCGGGTAAAGTCGGCGGCCCGGCGCAGCGGCCGGTCGACCCCCGGCGAGCTGACCTCCAGGCTGTAGGCCGCCGGCAGCACGTCGTGGACATCGAGCAGCGCCGACACCTCGCGCGACACGCGCACGCAGTCCTCGTGCGAGACGTAGCCCTGGCCGGGCAAGCGGTCGATGGTCAGCCGGCAAACGTTGCCGGCCTGCTCCCGCCCCCAGAACACCGAGACGAGCTCATAGCCCTGCGCGTCTACCGCGGGCCGTAGCAGGTCTTCGAGGGCATGGAGGTCAACAGGTTTCATCGGTTCAGCTTGCTCGTGTCGGTCTGGCTTTTCGCAAAAAAAAAGGCGGGTCCGGAAGGCCCCACCTTTCGTGGATTCCTACCAAAAATGTACTTCCGTCCATACCACTTTCTAAAGGTTGCTGGCAAGAGTCATGCAGCGATCGGACCCTGTACCGGCCTTCAGCCGGCCGTAGATTAGCGCTACTTTGCGGCCGCGGTCTATTACTAGGTAGGGCGGGGCCGATTTTTGTGCTAGAGGTTCCCAGCCATGCCGCTTGAGACCCGCGAAACCCGCGAGCTACTGGAGTCCCTCGGAGGACGCCTCGACGCCCTCCGTGGGCATCTTTGACGTCGAGAAACACCGCGTCCGCCTGCTCGAAATCGAGGTGATGACGGCTGATCCCGCCTTTTGGAACGACCAGGCCAAGGCGCAGACCGTCCTCAAAGAGCAGGCCGCCCTCAAAAAAACGGTCGGCGAGTGGGACCGCCTGCACCAGAGCCTGGCCGACTGCCGCGTGCTGCTCGACCTCGCCATCGAAGCAAGCGATGAGCCGACGTTCGTCGAAGCCCAGGGGCAGAGCCGCTCTATCGCCCAGTCGGTCGAGCAGCTGGAGCTCGGGCGCATGCTCTCCGGCGAGCAGGACCACACCGATGCGCTGGTCTCGATCAACGCCGGCGCCGGCGGGGTCGATGCCCAGGACTGGGCCGACATGCTCCGCCGCATGTATTACAAATGGGCGGAGCGCGGCGGCTATTCTATAGAAGAGCTCGATATGCAGGAGGGCGAAGAGGCCGGCATCAAGAGCGTCAGCTTCGCGGTGCGCGGACCCTCGGCGTTCGGCTACCTGCGGGCCGAGGGCGGGGTGCATCGCCTGGTGCGCATCTCGCCCTTTGACGCCAACGCCCGCCGCCACACCGCCTTCGCCAGCGTCTTTGTCTACCCCGAGATCGACGACTCGATCGAGGTCGAGATCCGCGACGAGGACCTGGAAGTGCAGACCATGCGCTCCGGCGGCGCCGGCGGCCAGCACGTCAACAAGACCGAGTCGGCGGTGCGCCTCATCCACAAGCCCACCGGCCTTATCGCCAAGTGCCAGTCCGAGCGCTCGCAGCACAAGAACAAGTCCACGGCGATGAAGATGCTGCGGGCGATGATCTACAACATGAAGCTGCGCGAGCAGGAGGCCAAGATGGACGAGGTCCACGGCCTGAAAAAAGCGATCGAGTGGGGCAGCCAGATCCGCTCCTACGTGCTCGCCCCCTACCGCCTCGCCATCGACCACCGCACCGAGCTCAAGCTCAGCAACGTCGACGGGGTGCTCAACGGCGAGCTCGACGAGTTCATCCGCGCCTACCTCATCCAGAGTGCCGGCCCCGGCGGCAGCCAGTAAACTAGCGCATAGATTTTTTTGACCAGGCATCCCATCCCATGACCACCCAGCAACGCCCCCCCGCAGACAAAGACAAGACCGCCGCCGGCCCCGCTGCACCGGAGGCCGGAGATCTCGAAGGGCAGATGGCGGAGCGCCGCCGCATCGCCGCCGAGCTGCGCCAAGGCGGCGTCAACCCGTTCGCCAACGATCTGCAGATCACCGCCCCGATCTACGCCCTGCCTTACGACAAGCCCGAGGATGTCGGCCAGCTGCCGCTCGACTCGGAGGTCACGCCGGAGTCGCCGGTGCACGCGGTCGCCGGACGGCTCCTGCAGATAAACGACATGGGCAAGGCCAAGTTCCTGTTCCTGCGCGGCGACCGCGGGGCGATGCTGCAGCTGTACCTGCGGGCGGACAATGCTGAGGCGTTTGCGCTTTCGGAGAGGCTGCAGCTCGGCGATCTGGTGTGGGCGCGCGGGCCGCTGTTCCGCACCCGCAAGCAGAAGCGCGCCCTGCGTGTCGACGGGCTGCGCCTGCTCACCAAGGCGCTGCGGCCGCTGCCCGGCAAGGTCCTGCAGGAGGGCAGCAAGGTCACCGACGACGACTGGCGCTACCGCTACCGCTACGCCGACATGATCGTCCACCCGGAGGTCGCCGACGTCTTCCGCAAGCGCGCCCGCATCGTCGCCGAGATCCGCCGCTTCTTCGACGAGCGCGGCTACGTCGAGTGCGACACCCGCATGCTCCTTCAGACCAACGGCGGGGCGGCGGCGCGGCCGTTTCGCACCCACCACAACACGCTCGATCTGGATCTGTACCTGCGCATCGCCACGGAGCTCGATCTGAAGCGGCTCGTGGTCGGCGGGCTGGAGCGCGTCTATGAGATCGGCCGCCTGTTCCGCAACGAGGGCCTGTCGCGCTTCCACAACCCCGAGTTCACCACCATCGAGTTCTATCAGGCCTACGCCACCTACGAAGACCTGATGGACCTCACCGAGCAGCTGCTCGGCGGCGTGTGCGCCGCGGTCAACGACGGGCGCACGGTCATCGACTACCAGGAGTTCAAGGACGTCAACCTGGCGCCGCCGTACCGCCGGGCGACCATGCGCGAGCTCGTCGCCGAGGCGCGCCCGGATGCCCCGATCGGGGCCGGCCCGTGCACCGACGAAGAGGTCGCCGCGCTGCCCGCCTACGCGCGCGCCGTGCTCGGCGACAAGGCCCCGGTCGACTACGGGCACGCGCTGGTCGCGCTGTTCGAGGAGTTCGTCGAGCAGCCCGGAGAGCACCTTCATGTCCGCCGGCCCGAGCCGCGGCATCGGGCCTTGCGGGGGTGCCTGGGAATCGTCCGGCAAGTCGCTCTCCGCTGCGGTTGTCGCTTCGGCCCGATCAGCAGGCTCGGAGAGGCTGCGACAAGTAGTTTGCGGACGTCGCGAGGGGACCGCTGAGCATGCGTCCTCAGCTCAATGCATCCGACAAGAGCAGTCGTGCCTTCTCCCAGTCTCGGCGGACCGTGCGTTCCGAAACCCCGAGGGTTTCGGCAATCTCGGTTTCCGTCAAGCCGCCGAAATAGCGCATCTCGACGACCGTGGCCAGTCTGGGATCGGACTGTTCCAGGATCTCCAGCGCCTCATGCACACGCAGCGCGTCGGTCTCCGGCGCCGACACCTGCTC
>CALFML010000206.1 GCA_937879845.1 uncultured Myxococcales bacterium | reverse complement strand
GTCCGACGGTCGCTGCGGCCAGGCGACTGCCGACGGTGATGGCGCCAGCCGGATCGGCAAAGCGGACGCCACGTGGTCCAGTCGCTGGGGTCGCCGCAACTTTTTCGTACACGTAGTCGCCGAGGCCGAGCACAAAGTCGAGATCCTCGTCGAGCTGGTTGAGCCGCTGCCAGGTGTTGTAGTAGCGACCGTCGAAGTCTTGGCAGGACCAGAACGCAAACTTGACCGGCTTGTCGTCGTCGACGCCAGGGGCTGTGCGGGTTCGGCCCTTCACCGACGAATAGACGTTGTCAGGCCGAACGAGCAGGAAGCGATAGTAGTAGGTGGTGCGCGGCGAAAGACCGATGACCTTGATGCGCAGGGTGTGGTCGCTGTCGGCGCTGACGGTCAGGGTCATGCTGCTGTAGATCACGGCGGCAAAGTCGGCATCGCTGGCGACCTGCAGGCGGACCTGGCAGGGCTCGCCGGGGGCAGCCGGATCGACGACTCGGGTCCATAGCACGATGCTGTCGGGACGGGGATCGCCGGATGCCACCGACTGCGGAAAGTACTGCTTGCCGTCGACAATCTCGAGCGTTCGTTCCGGATCAGAGCAGGCCGGCAGAAGCCAGGCCCCGGCCGTGGTGGCGACCACCGCATGAAGAAAGGATCGACGTGAGGGCTGTTGTGGCTGGGAACCGAGCTTTTGATCAGAAATTGGTTTCATAGATCACTATTTTTACAAAAGAAATCGGTAACACCAGCCCAAACATGAGCCGGTCGCTGCCAGGAAGCCAAAAGCCGTGGTAAGGTCGCCGCCCATGTCAAGCATCAACCGCTCAGAGAGCATTTCCAGACTCGATCAGATCAAGGTTTCCTCGTACTTCGGCTGCGACACGTTCGGCTGGCGCACCATGCAAGAACGGCTGCCGAAAGAAGTATTTCGTTCGCTGCGCAAGTGCATTCGCAAAGGCGAGCGCCTGTCCGCCGAAGTGGCTCACGTCGTCGCCCAAGCGATGAAAGACTGGGCGATTGAGCGCGGCGCGACCCACTTTACCCACTGGTTCCAGCCGATGACCGGGGCGACGGCGGAAAAGCACGACGCCTTCATCAGCTGGGACGACCAGGGAGGCCTCATCGAGTCGTTCTCCGGCAACCAGCTCATCCAGGGCGAGCCCGACGCCAGCTCATTCCCCTCCGGCGGCCTGCGCACCACGTTTGAGGCGCGCGGCTACACCGCCTGGGATCCGGCCAGCGCCGCGTTCATCATGAGCGGTCCGCACGGCAAGACGCTGTGCATCCCGACCGCGTTTATCGGCTACCACGGCGAGGCGCTCGATCACAAAGTGCCGCTCCTGCGCTCGATGGAGTACGTCGGGCGGCAGTCGCAGGAGGCGCTCAAGCTCCTGGGCCACGACGACGTGACGGTGACGCCGCAGTGCGGTCCGGAGCAAGAGTACTTTCTCATCGACGCCAAGTACTACAAGCAGCGCCCCGATCTGATGTTCGCCAACCGCACCCTGCAGGGCGCCCGCCCGCCCAAGGGGCAGGAGCTGGAGGATCACTACTTCGGCGCCATCAAAGAGCGCGCCCTGCACTACATGCAGGACCTGGAGCTGGAGCTGTTCCGGCTCGGCATCCCCGCCAAGACGCGGCACAACGAGGTCGCCCCGAACCAGTTCGAGCTGGCGCCGATCTATGAGCCGGCCAACGTCGCCGCGGATCACAACCAGCTGCTCATGGAGGTGATGCGCAAGATCGGCGAGCGCAACGGGCTGGCGGTGCTCCTGGGGGAGAAGCCGTTCGCCGGGGTCAACGGCTCGGGCAAGCACAATAACTGGAGCCTGGGCTGCGACGACGGCACGAACCTGCTCGATCCGGGGCAGACGCCGGAGCAGAACCTGCAGTTCCTGTACTTCTTGTGCGCGGTGCTGCGCGGCGTGCATCAGCACGGGGCGCTGTTGCGCGCGGCGATCGCCTCCGCCAGCAACGATCATCGGCTGGGCGCCAACGAAGCGCCGCCGGCCGTCATGTCGGTGTTCCTGGGTGAGCAGCTCGGCCACATCCTCGATCAGATCGAGCGCGGCGAGCTCGCCGGCAGCGCCGAGCGCAAGCACCTGGACCTGGGCCTGGCCAAGCTGCCGATGCTGGCCAAGGACTCCACGGATCGCAACCGCACGAGCCCCTTTGCCTTCACCGGCAACAAGTTCGAGTTCCGCGCGGTCGGCGCCGGGCAGGCGATCGCCGTGCCGCTGTGCGTCATCAACACGGTGGTCGGGGACGCGCTGCAGCGGATGAACCGGCTCGTGGCGGAGCGGACTCAGGATGCGGGCGGGGCGGAGGCGCTGCAGAAGGCCATCCTGGCGGTGATTCGCGAGACCATCGCCGAGTCCAAGGCGGTGCGCTTTGACGGCAACGGCTACTCCAAGGAGTGGCTGGCCGAGGCGGCGCGGCGCGGTCTGCCGCACGCCAAGAACACCGTCGAAGCGCTGCACGCCTGGGAGGATCCCAAGGTGCAGGAGATGTTCGCCACCGCCGGCGTCATGTCGCGGGAGGAGCAAGCGGCGCGCGTTCACGTGCGCCATGAGCAGTACGTCAAGGCCCTGCACATCGAAGCGCAAGTGCTGCGCGAGATGGCCGAGACGCAGATCCTGCCCGCCGTATTTTCCGACGTGAGCCGCCGCGCCGAGACGCTGTGCCAGCTGCAGCGCAGCGGCTGCGTGCCGCCGGAGCCGCTGCGCGTGGTGCTGCAGGCGGAGTCGGAGCTCCTAGGCCAAGCGTACCGGCGGCTCACCGCGCTCAAAGAGGCGGTGGCCCAGGTCACCCAGGCCGATCACGAGACCAGCCTGCACGCCCACACCGCGGCCTTCGCGGCGCAGGTCATCCCCGCCCAGCAGGCCTTGCGTGAGTCGCTCGACTCCCTGGAGGAGATGTGCGATGCGCGCCTGTGGCCGCTGCCCAAGTATCGCGAGATGCTCGCCCCGCTCGGCTAGCAGATTTTTTCGGCGGCCGGCAGGCGCCGCACGATACTTGGGACATGGTGAGTTTGGCGGAACGCCGCCCGCCGCGGCGCGCGGGGTGGCTGGCGGTCGGGCGGTGGATTTTCGTGCTGGGAGCGCTCCTCCTGTGCACCCAGCTGCGCAGCCCGCTGCTCCTCAAGGTGCGGCAGAGCGGCTCCGTCCTGGGGCTGCTCGCGGCGGGCCTCATCATCGCGCAGGCGGTGCGGGCGCGGCGTCAGGCGGAGTCGCGGGGTGAGCGCAGCGCCGCGGCGTTGTTCCTTTTGTGCGGCGTGGCGATGGGGACGCTTGTCGTCGGGCTGCACGGGCGGTTCTTTGTGCAAAAGCGGCGGGTGCTGCGCGCTCCGGTCGCCGTGCGGGCCGAGCTCGCCCGCCATATCGTCGCCGGCTTCCGCTCCTGGGAAGAGGCGCGCGAGCTCGTCGGGCAGGGGCTGGTCGGCGGCATCTATGTCGGCCTGCACAACGTCCGCGGCCTCTCTGCCGCGACCCTGCGCCTGCGCATAGACGAGCTGCGGGCGCTGCGCGCCGAGCGCGGATTGTCGCCGCTACTGGTCGCCGTGGATCAGGAGGGCGGGCCGGTGTCGCGCCTGTCCCCGCCGCTGCCGCTGCAGCCGGCGCTATCCGCCGTCATCGCCGACGCCGACTCCCCGGCTGAGCGCGAGCGCCGGGTCCGCGCCTTTGCCGGCGAACAAGCCGCGGCCCTGCAACAGCTCGGCGTCAACATCAACTTCAGCCCCGTGGTCGATCTGCGCCTGCACCCGGAGCGCAGCATCTTTGACCGCTACAGCTTCATCGGCGCCCGCGCCATCGCCCCGGAGCCGGCGCTAGTCGCCGCGGTCGCCCGCTCCTATGCCCAGGCCCTGATCGAAAAAGGCATCGTGCCGACCGCCAAGCACTTCCCGGGTCTAGGCCGGGTGCGCGCCGATACGCACTTTTTCACCGCCACCCTGGATACCGATCCGGCGGAGCTCGCCGCCGCGGACTGGCTGCCGTTTCGCGCCACGGTCGCGGTGGAGCCGACGCTGCTCATGCTGGGGCATGTCCGGGTCGCGGCGCTCGATGGCGAAAATCTGGCTTCCGGTTCGGCGCGGCTCATCGCCGAAGTGGTGCGCGGCGGCTGGGGTCATAACGGCGTCCTCATCACCGACGACCTGTGTATGGGGCCGGTCTTCTACGGCGCCGGCGGGCTGCCGGGCTTTGCGCACCGGTCGCTCGCCGCCGGCGTCGATCTGCTGCTCATTTCCTACGACGGCACGCAGGTCTATCCCGCCCTTGCGGCGCTGCTCGCGGCCCGCACCCGCGGCGAGCTCCGCGACGACCTGCTGCAGGCCAGCGCGGCGCGGCTGGCGCGGCTTGCCGAATTTTTAAAGTAACGCCCCGCTGCGTCCGTGCGTCCGCGGCGCGATCCGCCAGCGCTACTGCGCCACGAGTGCCGCCCCCAGGCTGCTCGGCCGGTTTGCGGCGGTGCACTGCGCCGTCGGATCCGCCGGACGCTGCCCCAGGTACAGCGCGCCGCCGCGCAGCGCGAGCACGTCGTATTCGGTCGGGCAGGCAGGTGGAACGACGGTTCCCTGCGAGGGCGGAATCAGGTCTTTGCAGCCGTATGCGGTGATGTCGCGACGCACCCCGACCGTCCACCCGCCGGCCGTCGCGCCGCCGCACGGGGCCAGCGTGTTGAGCGTGGCAGCGGCGGCGGCGGTCGGCGCGGTCAGCACGCGCACCGCGGCATCGAGCTCCACCTCCGTCGCATCGGCCACGCCGGCCGCAGGCTGGCCGAGCCGGTAGGGGCCCTGCTGCTCATACAAAAGCGTGAAGCTGGTGCAGGCGCTGTCCGAGTAGAAGCGGATCGTGCTGCTGTAGTTTAGCGGCGAAAACAGGATCTGACGGAGGTAATAGACGCTCGCCGCGCCCGTCGTCTCACAGGTCGCGCCGACGTAGCTGCCGACGAGCAGCTGATCCAGAGGCGGCGCACAACCGCTGGCGGCAAGCCCGATAAAAAGCCCGAGCCGATTCCACGCGCCGGCTCGCTGTGCAGAGTTCATCGCCATCCCCCAAACAGGTCTTGGCTCATTATCCGCCGGTTGCCGGCCGCCGTCCTGCCGGCCGCGACACCGGGTCGAGCGACGGACGACGCGAGGGGCTGTGCTATGGTCGCGCCCTTCCTTGCGCATAGAGGTCAATCGTGAAGCTTCCTATGGTCCTTCTTGTCTCGGCGACGCTCCTTGGCTGCGGCGCCCCGGAGCAGCCGCCGGCGGGTCCGCCCGCCGATCCGGACCCGACGCAGTACCGCCCCGACTGCGATCCGCTGATGGGCACGGCGTTGAGCTGCGCCCTGCCCTGGCCGTCGAGCCAGTTCCTGGCCCAAGACCCGGCGCGCAAGACCGGCTACACCCTGAGCTTCGGCGCCACCAGCCTGCCGGCGACCTTGAGCGGCGCGCACATCCGCCCCGACCCCTACCGCAAGCTGGACGGCTACGGCATCGGCACGCCGATCATGGTCCTTTACCCCAACATCGATCTGACCGGTCTGGCGACCGAAGATCATATCGAGCGCTCCCTCGCGGCCGATGCGTCGATCCTGCTGTTTGAAGACAGCGGCGGAACGATCAAGCGGCTGCCCTATTTCGTCGAGCTCGACGCCAACGCCTTCGATGCCGCGCAGCAGGTGCTGTTCGTGCGGCCGGGCGTCATCTTGAAAGAAGCCAGCCGCTACCTGGTCGCGTTCCGCAACCTCCGCGACAAGAGCGGCCAGCCGATCCCGCCCTCGCGCCCGTTTATCCGTCTGCGCGACGGGCAGACGTCGGATGTGCCGCAGCTGCAGGCGCGGCAGGGACGCTTCGATAAGGTCTTCGCCACCCTGGAAGCGCAAGGGGTCGCGCGCACTTCGCTGACCTTGGCCTGGGACTTTGTCACCGCCAGCAATGAAGCGCTGCACAGCGACATCTTGCACATGCGCGACGATGCGCTGCAGCGGGTCGGCGCCAAAGGGCCGCTGCTCACGGTCGACAAGCTCACCGAGTACGTCCCCGCAAGCGATGGCAGCGGCCGGCCGGTCGATGCCAACATCGCGCTGGAGCTTGAAGGCACCTTCGCCGCGCCGAACTACCTGGCGGAGTGGACACAGGGAAGCTTCACCGGCTCGCAGCTTAACCGCGATGGCAAAGGCGTAGTGACGGCCAGCGGCACCCGCGCGCCGCGCTTCTGGGTCCGCATCCCCTACTCCGCCATCGACGGCAAGAGCACCCCGCACGGGCTGGTCCTGTACGGCCACGGGCTGCTCGGCGCCGGCGATCAGGTGCGCAGTGATTTCAACAGCAAGATCGCAAACCAGAACAACCTGATCTTCTTCGCCGCCGATCTCACCGGCATGGCGGAGGACGACGGCATCGCGGTGCCGGCCATCGTCTCGGATCTGAGCCGCTTCCCGTCCCTTGCCGATCGCCTGCACCAGGGTCTCACCGAGTGGATCGTGCTCTGCCGGGCGATGCGCGAGCAGCTTGAGCTCTTGCCGCAGCTTAGCAAGTGGAAGCTCAAGGTCAACCACGATGAGCTCTTCTACTCCGGCATCTCGCAGGGCGGGATCTTCGGCGCCACCTTCGTCGCCTTGAGTCCGGATGTGAAGCGCGGCCACTTGGGCGTGCCGGGCAACAACTACTCGCTGCTGCTTCAGCGGTCCACCGATTTTCAGAACTTTTTTCTGATCCTCGCCAGCAGCTACGGCTGGCCGCCGGATCAGGCGGTGACGCTGGCGACGATGCAGCTACTCTGGGACGCGACCGATCCGGTGAGCCATTACCGCCACCTCATGGCGGAGCCGCATCCGGGGAACACAGCGCATCAGGTCATCCTGGGGCCGGCGCGCGGCGACTATCAGGTGGCGGTGCTGAGCAATGAGATCCTGGCGCGCAGCGAGCTCGGGGTGCCGCTCATGGCGCCCTATGACGGCTCACGCAAGGTCTTCGCGGCGGCGGAGCAGTCCTACCCGCACGTCGGCTCGGGCATCGTGCTGTGGCACTTCGGCAACGCTTGGCCGGCGCCGGGCAACCAGCCGCCGACCGACCCGCACGGCGATCCGCACAGCAAGCCGCGGCGCCAAGACGGCAACAACCAGCAGATGGTTCACTTCTTCCGTACTGGTGAGATCATCGATGTCTGCGATGGCAAGCCGTGCGGCCCCGACATGACGCCGTGACATGACTCCCTGAATCGAATCTCTTTTCTGGGCCGCGGCCCGTAGCTGACCGCGGCCGGCGCTTACGCCGCCGGAGCGACGATGTCGCGCTGCTGCGCCTGATCCTCCGCCGAGATCCAGTACGTGTGGTAGCCGACCGGCACCCGGCCGGGAATCTGCACCCGGCCGACCGGACCCAAGGCCAGGTTCTGCGCATCCAAGATATAAAGCTGCGATTGCTCGCCGCGCTCGTCACAGACGAAGGTGAGGATGTAGCCGTCGTCTTCCGCAGGGGCGGCGCCGGCGCGCGGGGCGAAGGTGGTCTCGCCGCAGTACAGACCCTTTGGGCACTCATAGGTCACGGTGCGGCCGGTCTGCACGTCGTGCTTGATCACGCCGTCGAAGTTGATGGTGCCGATGCGGGCGATGCGCGGGTTGTAGCTGTAGCGGGTGGCCCGCCCGAGCCGCCGGTTGTCGGTGCGCGGAAACTCGACGAACACGTCATCGAGCTGTTCCTCTTTGACGCTGCCCGAGGTCAGATCGAGCGTCCACTTCCACAGGTACGGCGCCAGACGCAAAAAGCCGATGGTCGGCACCGGCTGCTCGGTGGCCGGGTTGTGCGGATCGTCGGCCAGCGGGTGCTCGATGCGGCAGCCGATGAGGATGATCTTGTCGCCTTCTTCCCAGGCGTTGATCGTGTGGTACATGTAAAACGCGCTGGCTTCGAACCAGCGGATCGCATCCCCTTTGCCGTGGCGCGGCAGCACGCCGATGCGCGAGGGCCGATCGCGGAAGAAGCGCACGCGCGTCTGGCCCTTCGCCAGGAGCGCCGGATCCCACATCAGCGACATGTCGAACAGCAGGGTGTAGTTCTGGGTGATCGCCATGTCGTGCTGCAGCCGCGGGCCGCCGAGCTCGATCTCCGTGAAGTGGGTGAGCGCGCCGTCCTTGCCGACGACGCCGTAGCTCAGGTAGGGCGGCACCGGCTTGTAGTCGAAGACCATCATCTCGCCGGTCTGGACATCGACTTTGGGATGGGCGGAAAAGGTCCGCTGCGGGCCGCCGAAGGTCTCCGTGCCGCAGGTCGCAAGCTCCGGCAGCTTGATCACGTACGGCTCGCCGCCGAGCCACCACAGCGCCAGCAGCTTGCCGGCATGGTAGACGACATCGGTGTTGGCAGAGTCTTTGAGCGGTCCGCGCGGATTGGTGAAGTCGGGACGCTCGGTTACGCCGCGCCACAGCGGCTCGCCGGCTTCGGTCTCGGCGGTGAACGCCTTGGTGCGCACCCAGCGGTTGCGGAAGCTGGCCTTGCCGTCCGCAAACGCCATCGCCTGGAGCATCCCGTCGCCGTCAAACCAGTGGTAGCGGCCTTTGGGGCTGTAGCGGGGATTGCTGCTGTTGCGGACGAACGTTCCCTGGAGATCTTTTGGCAGCTCGCCGATGACTTTGAGGTCCTCGTGCACCCCCTCGGTAAAGATCGGGGCATAAGCACCTGAAAGATAAGGATGGGAGTGGGTCCAGGGAGTCAGGCTCACAGGGGCTCCTTCGGCATCGTGGTGGCAGCGGCGCGGCGCAGGCGGCGCGGGCGCGGCGGCCACCGCACCTACGAGCAGCGTACCGCCATCGCCCCCGCCAGGCAAGCCGAGTTCCGAGCGCGCAGCGAAGGCGAAAAAAATCCGGCGCCACGCGGCCGGAGCGCCCGCGCCCGCGAAAGTAAAGCTGCGGCCCGCGCCGCTTGCGTTTTTGCCCGGCCGCTGTGCGACAATTGACGCCGCAGCGGACAAACTCCCAAGGAGGTCAAGCATGGCCCAAGAGACTGCCGGTCTGAGCCTCGCCGCGCTTTTGCAGCCGGAGCTCCTCGCCGATCCGACCGAGCTTTACCGCCGCCTGCGGGAGGAGTCGCCGGTGCACTGGGATCCGGCGCTCGGTTCGTTTCTCATCAGCCGCTACGCCGACGTGCACTGGGCGCTGCAGGAGCCGCGCTTTTCCTCCGAGCGGGTCATGGCCAACCTGGCGCGCCAACCGCCGGAGCTCCATGAGAAGCTGTGTCCGGTCTATAAGTCTGTCGCCCGCCAGATCATGTATGTCGATCCGCCGGCGCACGCGCGGCTGCGCGGACTCCTGTCGCCGGCCTTTTCGTCCGTGGCGGTGCACAAGTGGCAGCCGCGCGTCGAACGGATCGCTGAGCATCTCCTAGACGATGCGGCGCAGCGGACGGAGTTCGATGTCATAAGCGCGCTGGCCTACCCGCTGCCGATGAACGTGATCACCGATCTTCTGGGCGTGCCGCGCGCCGATCAGGCCCAGTTCAAGAAATGGTCGATGGACTTTGGCAGCTTCATAAGCGCCGCGCGCCTCAAGCCGGAGCAGGCCGCCGCCGCGGTGGCCGGAATCGAGGAGTTTATCGCCTACTTCCAAGATCTGGTGCGCAAACGGCGGCAGGGCGCGGCGTCCGATGATCTGCTCTCCATGCTCCTAGGAGCGGAGGTGAGCGGCGGCGTCCTTGACGACGAAGAGCTCTACACCAACTGCGTCTTCCTTTTGGCCGCGGGGCATGAGACCACCACCAACTTGATCGGCAACGCGGTGTACCTTTTGCTGCGGCATCCGGAGGCGCTGGCGCAGCTGCGGCGGGAGCCCGCGCTCATCGACTCGGCGATCGAAGAGGTGCTGCGCTATGAGACCTCGGTCCGCTGGACCAGCCGCATCCTGCGCGAGGATGTCGAGCGGCACGGCCAGGTGCTGCGCAAAGGGCAGAGCGCGCTGCTCCTTCTGGCCGCCGCCAACCGCGATCCGCAGCGCTTTGCGGAGCCGGAGCGGTTCGACATCGGCCGCCGCGACAACCGCCACCTGGGGCTGGGATTCGGGCCGCACTTTTGTCTGGGCGCGGCGCTGGCGCGGCTGGAGGCGCGGGTGGCGCTGCGCGGCCTGCTGCAGCGGTTTCCCAGCTTGCAGCTCGGCGCGGCGGCGCCGCAGTGGATTCCCAGCGTCTTTTTCCGCGGTCTCAGCGCGCTGCCCGTGCAGGCAAAAGCGCCGCCGGGCGGCTGAGCGCGAAGGTCATCGCGCTCTTGAGCGTCGACCGGGTGAGCACTCCGGATAGATCGGCGCCCAAGCGCACGAGCGCATGCGCGACCTCGGCGCGGATGCCGCAGAGGATGGTCTGCGCCCCCAGGAGCCGCGCCCCCTGCGCCGCGCGCACAAGTCCGAGCGCCGTAGCGCCGTCCAGCGTAGGCAGGCCGGTGATGTCGAGGATGACGAAGTGGGAACGCCGCTCGGCAAGTCCGCTGAGCAGGATCTCGGTGATGCGGGTCATGCGCCGGTCGTCCAGGGAGCCGATGAGCGGCAGCACCAGGACTTCATCGCTCACCGGCAAAAGCGGCGTGGACAGATCAAACAGAGTCTCGGACTGCGCGCGCGTCCGCTCCTCCTCCCGCAGCTTCTGTTTGAGCAGCGCTTCGACACGCCGGCGCTCGGTGACGTCGAGCAGGGCGGCGCCGCGCACCGGCCGGCCGTGATAGCTTATGAGCTTGCCGCGCACCTCGACGCGGAAGCGGGTTCCGTCCGAGCGGATGCAGTCCGTCTCATAAGGGACATCGCTGTTGTTCTTGCTGAGGTGGGCGATGATCTCGGCGTGGAACTCCGGCGCGGCGAAGTCAAGGAGGTTCTTTCCCAGCACCTCGTCCAGCGAGTAGCGGAACATATGCGTCGTGGCATCGTTGACGAACAGGACCTTTCCGCGCTCGCTGACGACCAAGGTTTCGGAAGTGATGGCGGAAAAGCAGTTCAAGCGCTCCATGGCTTCGTCATGCTCTTTCCGCATCGCGTCCAAGGTACGCCGCAGCTGCGCCGCTTCCGTCACATCCCGGATCACCGCGAGCACGCACCCGCCGCCGAGCGGCCGCAGGTGGAGCTCGTACGCCGCGGACGCATCGGCAAGCTGCCAAGAAACAGCCCGCGCGTCGGCCGCGGCCGCGCTCTGCCCGAGCTCCGCGCACGCAGTCCGACAGGCCACAAGCTCTGACTCCGGCATACCCCAGCCGCAGCGTAGGGACGCGGACAAAAGCTCTGCCGGCCGCAGCGCCGCCGCCGGCGCCGCGGATACGGGCGATACGGCTGATACGGGCGGCGCGAGCGCCGGGGCTGGGGTCGGCGCAAGCGGCGCCTCAGCCTTTGCCGGCAGCGCGCCGGCGCCTTTGGCCTGCCAAGCCGCGTTGGCGAAAAGGATGGACAAAGACGAGTCGACCACGGCCGTCGGTTCGGGCATTGCCGTCAAGGCTGCCGCCAGCAGGGTCTCTGCGATCGGGCTGGGTCGATCCAATGCGTACCGCCGAGACTGTTGTCTCTAGGATTATGATACGCCGGCTTGGGAGCAAACTCATCCAAGATCGGCCTTGCTCCCTGCGCCTTACCGGCCAAGGCGCTCCGCCCCGGTCGTCGCCGGTCGCCGCCGATTGTCTGGGGTCGGCGCGGGAGAGGAGATAAGGGACGGTCGCGGCGGCAACCTTGACCGGTCTTTTCTGTTTGGGTACGGTTGTCAGCCCTTTTACCTCCCCTTTTCACTGCTCTAATCGGGAATGCCCGCAGCGCCCGCGCCCTGCGACTCACGCAACGAGCGATGGAATTAGTCATGACCCACCATCCGACTGCGCTGCGACCGCGCTCCCTGGGCTTTTTGATTCTGCTCTGGCTCCTGAGCGCCGCGCTGCTCATCCTGGCCAAGTGGCAGTCGCTAGGCGAGGCATACTACTGGGACGCCGTCGGCTGTTACGTGCCCCAGGCGCGCGAGCTGGCCCGCCACGGCTGGCACCTGTCCGGATACCGCGGGCTGCCGTTCATCCGTCCTCCCTTGTATACGGGCGTGTTGGCGGCGGTCATGCACTATCTGAGCCCGGCGCGCGAAGCGCTGCGCATCGTGACCATTTTGTGGTGCGCGCTGTGCCTGCCGGCCGTCTATGCCATCTGCCGCGGCCTGGGCGGACGACGCCTCGCGGCGCTCTTGGCGATGGTGCTGTGCGGAATCTCTCCGATCTTCTTTTCGCAGCTCGGGATGGTACAGACTGATCTGCCGGCCGCCGCGCTGTGCGCCTGCGCCTGGGCGCTGATTCTGTTTCGGCAGCGGGCCGGATTTGCGCTGGTTGCCAGCCTGGCCGTACTGACCAAGGAGAGCACGATCTTCATCTGCCTGCCGGCCGCTCTGCTCATCGCCGGCCGCCATGCGGAATTATGGACGCCGCCGGGACGAGCGGCGCGACCCGGCGCATCGCCGCTCCTTCCCCGCCTTGTGCGCGCCCTGCTCCATGCCTGGCCGACCACCCTGCCGGCCGTGGTGCTGTTTCTCTGGCTGCTTTTGCACCGCCATCTCACCGGCCACATGGTGGCCGCGGATCACCTGGAAGCGATGTTCTCACTGCCGACGCTGGGCAACGCTTTTCTGCACAGCTTTGTCGAATCGGGGCGCCCGTTCCTGGTGCTTGCCGCCGCGCCCGCGGTGATACACGCGCTGCGCAGCTTTTGCCAGCTGCGGCAACCAGCGTTTCATCCGGATCGGGATGAAAGCGCCGACCGGTGCGGCGCGGTGCTGATGACGGCGCTCGGCGTTTTGGCTCTGCCGATCATTTTTTCGGCCGGACTGCCGCGTTACATGCTGCTCTCGCTGCCGCTCCTGTGTGCGCTGGCGGCGCTGGGCCTGCAGCGGCTGACGCGGGAGCAGCGGCTCGGCGCCACGGTGCTCCTCGGCGCGGCGCTGCTCCTAGGCTGGCACGGCGACAGCATCCACGAAAACGGCGGCCATCACCTGGAGCGCAATCAGGACTATCAGACGCTGCTCCGCCTGCATGTGCAGGCCGCGCAAGCGCTACAAGCAGAGCATCCGCGCGCGGTCTTGTGCGCCTTCCCCATGACCTCGATCCTGACTTCCCAGCCGAGCGACGGCTACCTGCCGGCGCCGGTCCCCGCCCGCTATGTCCCGGGCGAGGCACCGCTGGCGGAGCTGTGCCAGTTCGATTTCCTGGTCGAGGCGGACGGCGGCTCGGTGCAGCCGAGCAAGCAGCGGCTGCTCGATGCCGGCGCCCTGACTCTGTGGAAGCGCATCGGCGATGCGAAAAACCTGGTCGGCGCGCGCACCGCCACGCCGCGCTGGGCCCGCGCCGATCATCAGATTCGCATCTACCGCGTGGCCTGCCCGGCGCGGAAATAGCGCAACGTACTTTACTCCGAGCCCGGCTGAGACTCTGGCGCGGCCGCGGCACCGCTGCGGCCCGGGTTCCTGGTCCGCGGCGCGGTACATGGCTGGTACATGTCTAGTACATGTGTAGCATAACGAGCCCCGGGTACAGACTCCGGATGCGGACGGAGCAGATAGCCCCTTTTTGGCGTGAGCGCCTGCCATCCGGCTGATAAAAAAGGGGGTCCGGCGGAATCCGCCGCCGCCGCGGCTGAAGCTCCCGGCGCTGCAGCTGTGCGCTTCTGCCACAGGTGGATCCTCTGCAACCCAGGGGATTTGTAGTCTTTGCCTACGGCGCAAGCGGCGCCCGGCTTGCATCGCTCCCACTGCGGAAATAAGACCTCGCTGCGGCCTACGCTGTCACAGCCGGGCCAGGTCTACGGTCCACTGGCTTAGCTAAGGGGGGCTGAGCAGCCGTTACTTCTAACCGCGCTGCTGCAGACTCCCCGCGGAGAAAAGGAGCATTCCCAGATGAAGACCCACTACTTATCGATGAAGGCGTGCCTGTTCTCGACCCTGCTGGCGACCGCGATCGGCTGCGGCGGCGGCAGCTCCGGTGGCTCCGCGGTCCTCAAAGGTCGGGTGTCGGACAGCAGCGGCAGCCAGCCGCAGACGCTCGGCGGCTCGGGCTCGGTATCGGCGAGCGCCAAGGTGCGGGTCAGTCGGATCAAGGGCGACGGCAGCCTGGAGGTGATGGCCGAAGCGCAGGTGCAGGCGAGCGGCCGCTATGAGATCGCGGTGCCGTCCGGTGAGAAGCGCCTGATCGCCGAGAGCCTGGACGCCTCCGGCAACGTCGTGGCCTCCGCGATCGTGGAGAGCACGGGCAGCGGCGGCGCGATGACGGTGACGCCGATGGACTCCGAGTCTTCGATCGAAGCGGCGGTGCTGGCCAAGATGGCGGCGAGCGGCGTGGCCGTGGCCGATTGCAACGCGATTGACCTGCGCGCCCGCATCAACGTCAAGGTCGCCGAAGCGGTGAAGGCGTCGGCCGACGCCGAGCTGCGAATCAAGGCGCTGGCCGAGTCGATTGCCGCGGCGCAGAGCGCCAAGGTCAAGGCCTATGCATCGGTGGGTCTTACCACGACCCAGTCGGCCCTATATGACGCGCAGCTGGCGGCGGCGGTGAAGCTCAACGCGGCGCTCGACGCGGCGGCTTCGGCGGCAGCTTCGGACAAGGCGTACGCCGATTTCAACACCGATGCCGATGCGGCGCTCATGGCGATGGACTCAAGCGGCAAGAAGCACGCCCGCGCCGAGTCGTGCGCCAGCGTGGCGTTCCGCGCTTCGGTCAAGGCGCGGCTGATGGCCGGCGGTCAGATGGATCCCGTGGCCGATGCATCGCTGCGCGCCGCGGCATCGCTTGAAGGACGGGCCGCGGCCAATGCGGTGGCATCGATCCTCGCCGCGGGCTCGGCCGCTTCGGCCAACACGACGGCGGCGGCCAACGCGGCGGCCATGCTGAGCGCGCAGCTCGCGGCTTCGGCCAGCGCTTCGGCTTCGGCCTCGGCGTTCGCCAGCTGGCGGACCTCGCTCACCGGCAGCGGCTCGGTGTCGGGCTCGGTGGTCGGCGACTTCCTCGGCGTCAACCTCCTCACCGCCGCCGTGGCGCAGACCGCGGTGACGGCGACGACCGCCGCGGCTTCGGTGCTCGATACCACGCTGGATACGGCGACCAAGGTGCTGGTCACCGGCACCGGCGTCATCGACTTCAACGGGCTGGCGCAGACCGTGGTGACCGCGTACTCCACCTTCCAGACCGCCGTGGATCTCCAGGCCACCCTCCTAGCTCCCTTTGGCGCCAAGGCGCAGCTGGGCCTGGACGTGATGGCCACCGCCAACGGCGCGCTGCGCCTGCCGTAACCGCGGCTTCTAGCCGGCCCCTTGCGGCGGCGCCGCCGACTGCTGCTCCGCCCGCATCTTCACCCCGCGCAAAAACACGAGCTGAAGCCCGACGTTGATGCCGTACTCGAACAGCGGCTCCAGCTTGTACAGCTGGCGGATGATGAGGCTTGCGCGATCGAACTGCTGCGAGGATCGCAGCACCACCTGGCTCTCCGCCCCGCGGCCCGGCATCACATCCCAGCGCATCCGCGCCCCGCGCAGATCGCCCTCGACTCCGTACATATCGACGCTGGAGTTGGTGGTGCGAGCGCCGAACAAGGTATGAAAGCTCACGAGCGGCAGCGACTGCACCAGATCCACCATCATCGGAATGCCCTCCCGCGGGGGAGAGTCGGCGCTCTTGGTGATGGTCGGAATGAACGTCGACCAGGCGTTCATGCGCTTGATGTTGTCCAGGAGCACGTCGGGCCGCGCGCTGCTGCGATCGACCAGGCTCACTTCCGATAAACGGCCGTCCGCGCTGTTGCGCAGAAATCCGACAAGGCCGCGCTCGAGCAGAAAATCATAGCCGGCCGTGCCTGCCGCCGGCATGAGCGGCGGCGATCCGTACATCTGCTCCGCCTGCCGCTTCATCGCCAGCACCAGCGCCCCTTGCGAGACCAGGGCCAGCCCGTGCTCCAGCTGCGGCACGCGCTTGATCAGAGAGTCGATGACCCCGCCGGAGTGGAACATATCGGTGTAGCCGTAGACCGCCAGCACCGTCGCTCCGGCCACCGAGTGGAACTCCCAGCGGTAGTGCCGCGCGGTGCCCGGCGGATCATCCTGATCCATGACCTCGACCGGCGGCGCGCCGGCTTGCGGATCGGCGGGCTGCGGCACGTAAAGATGCGTGCCGTCGATCGTGTACACGCGGTAGGAGAGCTGGTAGCTGTGCTCGAAGCTGCCGCCGGTGCGCGGCGTGACTTTGGAGGCCACGAAGTTGCGTACGAACTCGGTGTACTTGGCGGCATCCAAAAGGACCGCGCGGACCACGTGCGGCGGTGCCGCGACCAGCGTGAACAGGCTGACTTGCTTGAGGCGACCGCTGGGCTCCGATTCCAGCAGGGTGATGTCGCTCTGGCGCAGAAGCGGCGCCAGGGAGCGCACCTGCTCGGGCGAGAAGGTGCGCAGGGGCACGGCGGTCTTGCCGAGCGCCGCCGCGGCGCGGCGTTCCGGAAGCGATCCGCCGGCGCCGAGCACCCCGGACACCGCCAGCAGCACAAGCCCGAGCCGCCCTACCCCGCCGCCGCCAACCGCCCGCCGGGGGCGCCGCGGCTGGATAAGAGGCGCCGGGCCGGATCGCCTGTCACAGGATCGAATATCAAAGGATAAGCGCATGTTCGTCCTAGTGGTTTAAGGGTGCCGCCGGGCCCGCAGCCAGCTCGGACGGCAAGAGCGGGCGGGCAGGCGAGGCGTCTCCTGCCCCCGGCGCTGCCAGCCCTTGGGTTGGATCCGCGGCCGGCGCATCGCCGCCTTGTGCCGCCGCTTGTTTTCCTCGCGCCGTCCGCCACAGCGATCCGCCGCCGAGCGCCGCGAGTAAAGCGCCGCCGGCTCCGGTCGCCAGCACGTAGGAGATGCCGCGCTCCAAAGCAGTCACCGCCAGCGCCTGCTCCAGGCGCGCGCCGAACAGACACAGGGCCGCGGTGAGTCCGCCCTCCACCGCCCCCAGACCGCCGATGGTCGGAAAAAGTCCCCCGAGCAGGATCACCATCGACAGCGGCACCGCCTGCCAGCCGCTCAGCGGAACCTGCAGCGCCGCCGCCACCAGCCACAGCCGGAAGCTGTCCAGCGCCCAGAGGAAGCAGGATAAAAGCATCGCCGCAAAAAGCTCCGACCGGCGGATCGTAAACACCGCGAGCTTTTGCACGTAACGCCGGCGCAGCGCCACGACCCGCGGCCACCGCCACAGCGCCCACCCAGCTAGGAGGCCCGCTACCGCCGCCCCAAGCCCCAGCCGCAGCGGCGACTCGACGCGCACCGGCAGCACCCGCAGGAGCGTCGGCAGCGACAGCGCCAGCATCAGCACCACCGGCACCGCATCGGTCAGGCGGTCCCAGCCCAGGGAAGCGATGACCTGCCGCGTCGGCAAGCCGGTGCGCCGGCGCAGCATCGCCACCCGGAACACTTCGCCGCCAACTCGTCCGGGCGTCACGTTGTTTACAAAAACGCTGGTAAGGTGGGTAAACGTCGTGTCGCGCAGCCGGACCCGCTGACCCATGCCGCGCAGTATAAGACGCCAGCGCTGTCCCATAAGGACCACGCTCACCGCGTAGAAAATAAGCGCCGCCGCCGCATAGGGCAAAGAGGCCCCCTGCAGCTGCACCCAGGCCTGCCGCAGCGCCGCGGTCATCGCCGGACTAGCTCCGTCCCTTAGCGCGCCGCCAGAACAGGCCGGCCAGCACCGGCATGAAGAACAGCGCCGCGATGAGGCAGGTGATCTCGCCGATGTCCGCCGCCAGGCCGAAGGAGCGCAGGGCCCGGTTGCTCGCCAAAAGCAGCGTCGAGTAGCCGATGATCGTCGTGGTCGAGCACAGCACCACGGCGGAGCCGGTGGCGGAGACGACCTCCCCGATGGCTCCGGGCCCTTCATCGCGCAGCCGCGCCCAGATGTTGGCGGCATAGTCCGCGCCCACGCCCAGCGTAATCGGCAAGGTGACGAAGTTCATGAAGTTGAGCTTGATATGCAGGTAGCCGAGCATCCCGCCG
>CALFML010000205.1 GCA_937879845.1 uncultured Myxococcales bacterium | reverse complement strand
GACACTCTTTCCCTACACGACGCTCTTCCGATCTCGCCCCGTGCACAAGGTGCAGCGGATCGATGACGTTGCCCTTGACCTTGGACATCTTCTCGCCGTTTTCGTCGACGACCAGGGCGTGCAGGAGCACCGTGCGGAACGGCACCTTCTTCATGAAGTGCAGGCCCATCATCATCATGCGGGCGACCCAGAAGAAGATGATGTCGTGGCCGGTCTCCATCACCGAGGTCGGGTAGAAGGTCTTCAGGTCGCGCGTCTGCTCCGGCCAGCCGAGCGTCGAGAACGGCCACAGCGCCGAGCTGAACCAGGTATCGAGCACGTCGTCGTCCTGCACCAGATCCGTGCGCCCCGCCTTCTCGCATGCCTCCTCGAACGTGCGGGCGACGTAGACCTTGCCGTCTTCAAGGGCGGTGCCCGGCGCGTACCACGCCGGGATGCGGTGGCCCCACCACAGCTGGCGGGAGATGCACCAGTCGCGGATGTTGCGCATCCAGCGGAAGTAGTCGTCGGTCCAGTGCTCGGGCACGAACTTGGTCTTGCCCTGCTCGACGGCGGCGATGGCGGGCTGGGCGAGCGGCTCGGTCTTGACGAACCACTGCAAGGACAGCGTCGGCTCGATCACCGTGTCGCAGCGCTGGCAGCGGCCCAGCGACAGCTTGTGCGGCTTCTCTTCGACAAGCAGCCCGGCCTCCTGCAGCTCGGCCAGCACCGCGGCGCGGGCGGCGGCGATGGTCAGGCCGCGGAAGCGCTCCGGGGCGTTTTCGTTGAGCAGCCCCTTGAGATCGAACACCGAGATCTGCGGCAGGTTGTGCCGCTGCCCGGTCTCGAAGTCGCTGAAGTCGTGGCCCGGGGTGACCTTGACGGCGCCGGTGCCAAACTCCATCGACACGAGGATCGCGTCGCCGATGATCGGGATCGTGCGCCCGCACAGCGGCAGCTCCGCCTGCTTGCCGATGAGGTGGCGGAAGCGCTCGTCTGCGGGGTGCACCGCCACCGCGGTGTCGCCGAGCAGCGTCTCCGGCCGGGTGGTCGCCACGACCAGCCGCTCGCCGCTCGTGCTGCCGGCGATGGGGTAGGCGATGTGCCACAGCTTGCCGTCGGACTCCTCGGGCTCGACCTCCAGGTCGGACAGGGCGGTGTAGCAGCGGGTGCACCAGTTGATGAGGCGGCGGGCGCGGTAGATGAGGCCGTCCTCGTGCAGGCGCACGAACGCCTCGCGCACGGCGCGCGACAGCCCCTCGTCCATGGTGAAGCGGTTGCGCTCCCAGTCGAGCGAGAAGCCGAGCACGCGCAGCTGCTCGGTGATGCGGCTGCCGTACTTCTCTTTCCACTCCCAGACCCGGCGCACGAACTCCTCGCGCCCCAGGTCGTGGCGGCTCTTGCCCTCTTCCTTGGCGAGCATGCGCTCGACGACCAGCTGCGTCGCGATGCCGGCGTGGTCGGTACCCGGCAGCCACAGCGCGTTATAGCCCTGCATGCGGCGCCAGCGGACCAGCGCGTCCTGCACGACATACATCGCGTGCCCCATGTGCAGCGAACCGGTGACGTTGGGCGGCGGAATAACGATGGTAAACGGCGCCTTGGCGGTCGCCGCGTTGGCGTGGAAATACCCCTGCTCGACCCAGACTTGGTACCACTTGGCCTCGACCTCGGCGGGGTCGTAGGCCTTGGCCATCGCGATTTCTCTCATAGCGCTTCCTTGTCGGTGCCCATGCCGGCGCCGAACGTTGCGGGAACTTTTTTGTCTGTCTTAGCACAAAGCAGGCGCGGCGGACGGGAAGATGCGGGCCGGCCGCGGACTATTCGCGCGGCATATGCTGGCGGATGATCTGGTTCATGCCGTTGAGGCGAGTCAGCTCGTAGTAGGCGAACACCGCGAACAGCACGGCCAGTCCAGCGATGAGCGGGAGGATGAAGCGCGGCGGGAGGCGCAGGCGGCGGGGCTTTTGTAAAAGCTGCGGCTCGTTTTTGAGGTTCCAGACGCGGAAGCAGGAGGGACACGCCCAGCCGCTGTCGGTCATGAGCGCCTTTTCGACGCTCAGGTGGTCGCGGCCGCAGAAGCTGCAGCGCTGATGCTCGGCGGCGGCGGCTTTGTCCGCGTCCGCCGGACCCAGGTGCTCCAGCTCAATCCCCTGCTCACTTAGCAGATGGGCGACGATCGAGGGCGGCTGGGCGCGCGACTGCACCCGCAGCACGCCGATGCGCTCCCCGTAGCGGGCCTTGAACGCCGGCCCGGCGGCAAAGGCGGTCGCGGCCTGCGTCTTGCGCTCCAGCTCCGCCACCGCCGCTTCGCGCTGCGTCTCCCAGTCGCCCTCAATCAGCAGGACCAGGTGGACCCCGATAGGGGTGGTGACGACGGAATGGACCTCAGGACATTCGGGAATCGGCAGAGAAGCCATGGCTGTGCGTTCTATGGTAGGCCGCGGGCGGGGAGATTGGGAATCGTTGTTGCGGGCGCGGGAATCGTAAATCACGCCTCGCATCAGAATCAGCAGGTTCGGGCGGCGCCGCGGGTCCTGTCCCCTGCGGCACCCCGCTGCTGGCGCAGCAGGGCCCCCG